>JADLAB010000411.1 GCA_020848455.1 Polyangiaceae bacterium | reverse complement strand
GCCCCGGCGGCGGCCCCGGGCTCCGCCGCGCGGAGCGCCGCCGGCACGCCGCGATCGGCGCGCACGTGGCCCGCCCCTGCGATGAGCACGACGGCGCCCGCTGCCTCGACGCCGGCGGCCTCGCGCACGCGCGCGGCGAGCGTGGCGTCGCGAGCGCGCTGCGCGAGCATCATCCCCGGCAGGCTCGCTTCGGGCAGGGCACCGCAGTGCGAGGCGCGGAGCTCGTCCGCGAGCGCCGCCTCGGCACCGGCCGGTAGCGCCGGCAGGGGAGGCAAGGGCGGCGAGACGGCCGTCGCCGGGTCCTTGCCTTCGCGGCGCGCGCGCGCCACGGCCATGGCGTCGGTGCGCGACAGGTTCGCCGCGACGAGGCGGGCGCGCGCGCCGAGCGCCGCCGCGAACACCGGCCGGTACATGGACCAGGCGGGCCACCCCGAGGCGTCCCAGCGCAGAGCCGCCGCGAGCGCGTCGACGTCGGGCGGGCTCGTGGCGCTCCCCGCGAGCAGCGCGTCGACGACGGGCTGGGCCGAGACGTCGATCATCTCGAAGGCGACCGCCCGGGCGCGCCCGAGGCGTGCGAGCCCCGTGATGAGCTCGGCCTGCAGGCGATGGTGGTCGCGGTTGTCGTGCTTCTCGCCGAGCAGCACGTAGCGCGCGCCCGCGAGCGCCGCCTCGAGCTCGGCGCGCGTCGCGAAGGCGCGGGCGCCGGGCCGGTAGATCCGCCCGACCAGCGGGTGGTCGGCGAGCAGCGGCTCCTGCCAGACGCCGTCCGCGACGGGAGACGCGGACGGCGGCGCGCTCGGCGGCGGGGCGGTCGCGGTCGAGGGCGCCGAGCTCGTGGGCGCGAGCGCGCTCGGCGTCGGATGGCAGGCAGCGAGCGCCGTCGCGGCGAAGAGCGCGCGGGCGTGCGAGCGGGGTCGGCGGGGGCTCTCGGTCATGGCCCTGCCCACGATGGACCGACCCGGGCCGAGGTCAAGGGCCCTCGTCGAAGTGGGCTCGCGGCGCGCGCCAAACGCCTGCGTGACGGGCGGCTCGGCCGTCTCGACCCGATCGCTGCCAGGCCGCCCGCGGCACTCGACCTTTGCCGCCGGTGTGGGGTTCGGGCAACCTCTGGCTGCGGTCGACGCGTCGGGGGCCGCGTGCTCTCTCGTGACGGCGAACGCCATGACCAGCGATGGGCCCTATCCAGATCCTGCGGACGGGCCCCTCGCGCCATGAGCCGCATGGGCTTCGCGGCACTCGGCGTCCTCGCCGTGGCGTGCGACGCTGGCGCACCGAGCGCGCCGACGCCCGCCGCCGCGGCTGCGAGCACGGCCCCGGTGGAGCCGCGACCACCGGCACCCGCCGCATCGGCCGCGCCGGTCGTGTGTCCGGTGCGCCGCCCGGTCGGCCGTATCGCGCTCGCCGGGGACGGCCGCCTGGCCACCGCGTGCGCCGGGCGCGAATGCGGTGAGACCTTCGACCGCTTCGTCGACATATGGGACCTCGCGGCGGGCCGGTTCGAGCGCTCGCTCCCCATTGGGGCAGCTCGGCTCAGTCCCATCTGGCGCGCGGACGAGTGGCTCGCCGTGCTCGAGTATGCTCCGCCCTCCGGCGTGAGCCGCACGAGCGCACGCGGCACTCGGCCGCGCACGACGGTTGCCAGGCAGGCCCATTTCAATCACATCCACGCCCAGGTCGGCCCGACGGAACCCCTATGAGCCGAGCAGCGCGCGCCGTGCGGGCCGTCCTCTGCGGCGGCATGCTGGCGGCATGCGGCCCGGCGGGGGAGCCAGCGGCACCTGCGCCTCCTCGGCCCTCGGGTCCGCCGCCAGCGTCCGCCGCGCGACCTCGGCCGGCGGCAGCGGTCGCGACGACCGCGCCGGGCGCGCCGCCATCGCGTCCGACAACTCGCTCTTCGGCCGCGTCCGCAAGCTGGGTCGCCTGGTGCTGCCGCGCGATCGCGCGCTCGACGTGCGCATGGTCGAGGACCCCGCGCCGTGACGGCCACGACGGGAGTCCGCGCGCTGCGGCGCGACCGCTAACGCGCGGGATGCGGCGCCAAGTGCGCGACCGCTCGTCGACGCGACTCGCGTGAAAGGCGAAGCGGCGGCGCGCTCGCGGGCCGAACCTGGCCCACGATGGACCGACCCGGGCCGAGGTCAAGGGCCCTTATCGAAGTGGAGCGAAGTGGGCAGGCATTTCACCTCGCGGAGGAGCGCGCGCTACACTGCAGGCTGGATCTCGATGGACCGAAGCGCCGCCGACAGCAGAGACGAGCCGCTCGGCGCGTACCAGGTCGTACGCCAGCTGCGGGGCGCGGAGCGCGACATCTACCTCGCCCGCAAGGGCCTCGGAGCGCCGGAGCAGCTGCTCGTGGTCGTCGAAGGCAACGTCGCGGACCGCGCGCGGCTCAAGGCGGAGCTCGCGCGCCTGCGCGGCGTGGAGCACGACGCCATCCTGAAGCCCGTCGAAACCTTCACGTTGAAGGGCAATCGCACGGTGCTCGTGTTCGGCGATTTCTCGGGCGCGAGCCTGCACCGCGTGATGATCCAGCTCCAGAACGACTCGGAGCGCATGGCGCTCACGGCCGTGTGTTACATCGGCGCGCGCATCGCCGAGGCGCTCGCCGCCGCGCACGGCGCCACCGACGACAGGGGCGCCCAGGCGCCCATCGTGCACGCCCACGTCGCGCCCGAGCAGGTGCTGCTCGCGTGGAGCGGCGCCGTCCGCCTGCTCGGTCTCGGCCTCGGGCCCTTCATGGAGCCCTCGCGCCTCGAGGCCCGGGAGCGCGGCACGGAGCCCTACGTGGCGCCCGAGCTGCGCGGCAAGGACGCGCCGGCGACCATCGAGGCGAACGTGTACTCGCTCGCGGCCATGGTGTGGGCGCTGTTCAGCGGGCGCGACCCGCCCGCCAAGGTCAAGGCGGCGCCCGTGCGCAGCCTGCGCACGGACGTGCCCGCGCGCATCAGCGACGCCATCGAGCGCAACATGAGCCCCGATCCGGCGGCGCGCGACGTGAGCTGCCGCGAGCTCGGCGAGCTGCTCGGCGAGATCGGTGCGCGCAAGGGGCGCGACGAGCTGCGCTGGAACCTCGAGGTGTTCCGCGCGCTCATCGCCATCGGCGACGACGACGTCACGAGCGTCGAGGCCTTCCCGGTGAGCCGGCCGCGGCCGGGTGCCGCGCCGGGCGAGCGCGAGCCCGCGCCGCCGTCGGCGTCCGACGAGGCGCCCACCCCGCGCGTGACGGACCGGCAGCTCGCCGGCGGCCTCGCGCGCGGCGCGAGCGCGGCCGGACCGGCGGGAAAGAAGACCGACGGCGGCTCGGTCCGGGATCGGCTGGCGAAGGCGCGCGGCCCCGACAAGGCCGACGCGGGCAAGGCGCCCGGCACGGCCGCCACGCGCGGCGCCGCCACACTGCGCGGCATGGCGCGCGGCGAGGTCGCGAAGACGCCGACGGCGGCGGAGCGGGCGGGGCCCGGCAAGCAGAGCCGGAGCCCGAGCTTGCTCGAGCGCCCGCGCGGGTTCGCGGCCAAGGACGCCGACGACGCGCGGCCCGAGGAGGAGGACCAGAACTACACGCCGAGCAGCGAGGACTCGGTCACGATGGTGCGCGGCTGGCACGAGAAGCTGGCCAAGGATGCCGAGGCCGCGGCGGCAGCGGACGCACAGGGCACCTCCCCGGCAACGGCGTGGGCCCCGGCGACCGCAGGCGCGACCGAAGCGGCGCCGTTCGCCGCGCAGCCGGCGGCAGCCGAGCCCGGGCCGGCCCCGGCACTCGGGCTGGCGCCGCTGCCCTCGGGCATTCCACCCGCGGCGCTGGTCACGCCGCAGCCGAGCGCGCCGCCGATGCCCGCGGCGCCGATGCCCGCGCCGCCGAGCCCCCCGACGGCGGAGCCCGCGCGAGCGCGCGACCGCGAGCCGCTCCCGGCCGCAAGCGCTCCGGGCGAGACGGCCGCACCCCCACCCCGCACGCGCCGCAGCCTCGAGTCGCTGCTCGACGCGGCCGGGCGCGGGGCGAAGGCTCCCCGGGCGGGTGCGTCGATGGCGGCGATGATCGTCGGAGCGAGCATCTTCGGCGCGGGCGTCGTCGTCGGAACGCTCGTCCTGCGGAGCTTGATCTCCGGCGGCAGCACCCCGGCTGCGAGCGAGCCGGGCGCCCCCACCGCGCCGCCTCCCCCGGCCGTCGCCACTCCTCCGGCCGCCACGACCAGCACCGTTCCCACGCCGAGCGCTGCGCCACCGACCACGGGGTCGGCGAGCGTCAGGACGTCCTCCGACCCAGTGCCCAGCGCGAGCGCGGAGGGCAGCGACCCGACCAAGCTCCCCGCCGACGAGGGCTACCTGTTCGTGGAGGCGCGGCCCGTCGGGGCCTTCGTGTACGTCGACGGCGCCAAGACCGGCCCGACGAGCCGCAACCTGCGCGTGCGCTGCGGCGAGCTGCACGTGCGGCTCGGCATCATGCGCCCCGGTCGCATGACCTGGCTGAGCGGCAGCCGCTCCGTCCAGGTCGCGTGCCGCGCCGTGACGACGGTCGAGATCCCGATCTCCCAGAACCCGAGCCCCGAGCCCACTCGCCCGGGCTGGGTGCCGCACGGCATCTAGGAGTGGCGCGGAGCGGGCCGCGTGGCAGCGACGCGCGCGGACCAGGCTGGTACCCTCGCGACGTGAGCTGCCGCGCGACGCCCCACCCCGAGCTCCAGGGCGCGTTCGGGCTCTGCCTGCTCGCCTCGCTCGCCGTGGCCTGCCCGCAGCGCGAGCCGCCACCCGCGCCGGCCGCACCCACGAGCGCGACGCTCGCCGCACCCGCCGCACCGACGCCCACGACCGCGACGCCCACGACCGCGACACCCACGACCGCGACGCCCACGACCGCGACGCCCACGACCGCGACGCCCACGACGACAGCCGGCGCGGCGACGCCCGCGGCGAGCGTCACGCCGCCGGCCGGCACGAGCGCCGTGCTCGCCGGCTCCGCGCCGGCTGCCGAGCCCTCGCTCGCGCCACCGCCGCGCTGCCCACCCGGCACCTGCCGGCGCAGTCCGAGCGGTCCGTGTGAGCCGCCGACCGGACAGCTCGGCAACGCCTGCTGCGGCTGCGGGGCCGACGGGATGTGCGCCTCCCCCTGCCGCTGCGCAGCGCTCGACACGCCGGTCGAGACGCCGAGCGGACCGCGAGCCATCGGCGAGCTCGCCGTGGGGGATCTCGTCTACAGTCTCGACCACGGCGCGCGGCAGGCCGTGCCGATCGTGCGCGTGTTCCGATCGCCCGCGGCGGGAGCCGAGATCGTGCGCCTGCGGCTCGCGTCGGGCGCCGTGCTGCGCATGAGCCCCGGTCACCCGACGGCCGACGGGCGCACGTTCGCCGAGCTCGCCACGGGCGACCGCCTCGATGGCGTGGCGATCGTCGAGGCGCTGCGCGAGCCCTACGACCGCGACGAGACGGCCGACATCCTGCCGGCCTCGGACAGCGGGACCTACGTCGCGGCCGGGGTGCTCGTCGGCAGCACGCTCCGCGACCTTCGGCCCTGAGGGGCTGCGCGGCCGTCGGCCGCGGCGCCCACCACGGCACCGCCTTCCCGCCGCGGCTCCACCGTGCAAAGCGGCGCGCACGGCTTGCCGGAGCGAAAGTGGTCCTTAGATTGCATCACATGGCGCCGCCCGGCCCGGGGACCGCGAGGTGCGGAGCTCCCGGTGGCCGAAGCGGCGAGCCGTGTCCGTCCGGGCCGCGAAAAGCGCGCGCGGTGCGACGTAGAGGACCGTCATGAACATCGACAAGATGACGAGCAAGGCCCAGGAGGCCGTGCGCAACGCCTTCGAGCTCGCCCTGCGGCGTGGCCACCCCGAGGTGCATCCCGAGCACATCTGCCTCGCCGTGCTCGCCCAGGAGGAAGGCATCGGTCGGCCGCTCGTGCAGAAGGCCGGCGGCGACGTGGCGGAGCTCGTGCGCGCGCTCGAGGAACGCCTCCAGAAGCTCCCGCAGGTCGGCGGCGGCGCCGAGCCGCGCCCCTCGCGGCGCGCCACCCTCGTGCTTCAGGGAGCCGAGGACCGCGCCAAGAAGATGAAGGACGACTTCGTCTCGACCGAGCACCTCTTGCTCGCGGCGGCCGAGATCGATCGCGAGGTGCAGGGCATCCTCGAAAAGGGCGGCCTCAACGAGAAGAAGCTCCTGGCGGCGCTCGCCTCGGTGCGCGGCCAGCAGCGCGTGACGGACCGCGACCCCGAGGGGAAGTTCCAGGCGCTCGAGAAGTTCACCCAGGACCTCACCGCGGCCGCGCGCGCCGGCAAGGTCGATCCGGTCATCGGCCGCGACGAGGAGATCCGGCGCGTGATGCAGGTGCTCTCGCGCCGCACGAAGAACAACCCCGTGCTCATCGGCGAGCCGGGCGTGGGCAAGACGGCCATCGTCGAGGGCATCGCGCAGCGCATCGTGCGCGGCGACGTGCCCGAGTCGTTGAAGGACAAGCAGCTGCTCGCCCTCGATCTGGCGGCGATGGTCGCGGGTGCGAAGTACCGCGGCGAGTTCGAGGACCGGTTGAAGGCCGTGCTCAAGGAGATCAAGGCCGCCGAGGGCCGCATCATCCTGTTCATCGACGAGCTCCACACGCTGGTCGGCGCGGGCGCCGCCGAGGGTGCCATGGACGCGGCCAACATGCTGAAACCCATGCTCGCGCGCGGCGAGCTGCGCTGCATCGGTGCGACGACGCTCGACGAGTACCGAAAGCGCGTCGAGAAGGACAAGGCGCTCGAGCGCCGCTTCCAGCAGGTGTTCGTCAAGCAGCCCTCCGTCGAGGACACCATCGCCATCCTGCGTGGCCTGAAGGACCGCTACGAGGTCCACCACGGCATCCGCATCCAGGACGCCGCGCTCGTCGCGGCCGCCGTCCTGTCGAGCCGCTACATCACCGAGCGCTTCCTGCCCGACAAGGCCATCGACCTCGTCGACGAGGCCGCGAGCAAGATCAAGATGGAGATCGACAGCCTGCCGACCGCCATCGACGAGGTCGAGCGCCGGCTGGTCAAGCTCCAGATCGAAGAGCAGGCGCTCAAGCGCGAGACCGACAAGGCGAGCAAGGAGCGCCTGAAGGCGCTGAAGCAGGAGCTCGCCGAGCTCGGCAGCGAGCGCGATCGCATGCGCGCGCAGTGGTCGAACGAGAAGGAGGTCATCGGGGAGATCCGCACCTTGAAGGAGGGGCTCGAGGCGCTGCGCGTCGAGGCCGAGACGGTCCAGCGCCGCGGCGACCTCGGCAAGGCCGCCGAGCTGCAGTACGGCAAGATCCCCGAGGTCGAGAAGCGCCTCCTCGGGCTGCGCCAGAAGCTGGCGGGCGTGCAGGAGCGCGAGAGCTTCTTGAAGGAGGAGGTGACCGAGGAGGACGTCGCGCTGGTCGTCTCGAAGTGGACCGGCGTCCCGGTGTCCAAGATGCTCGAGGGCGAGATGCAGAAGCTCCTGCGCCTCGAGGACGCCCTGCAGAAGCGCGTGGTGGGGCAAAAGGAGGCGGTCGGCGCGGTGGCGCGCGCCGTGCGCCGCTCGCGCGCCGGCCTGTCGGACGAGAACCGACCCATCGGCTCGTTCATGTTCCTCGGCCCGACCGGCGTCGGCAAGACGGAGCTGGCGCGCGCCCTCGCCGAGTACCTGTTCGACGACGAGCGCGCGATGGTGCGGCTCGACATGAGCGAGTACGGCGAGCGCCACACCGTGGCGCGCCTCGTCGGCGCTCCGCCGGGCTACGTCGGCTACGGCGAGGGCGGGCAGCTCACCGAGCCGGTGCGGCGCCGGCCCTACAGCCTCGTCCTCTTCGACGAGGTCGAAAAGGCGCACCCCGACGTGTGGAACACGCTGCTGCAGGTGCTCGAGGACGGTCGGCTGACCGACGGGCAAGGCAACACCGTCGACTTCAAGAACACGGTCGTCATCCTGACCTCGAACACCGGCACCGAGGCCGCGACCGCCATCGAGGAGCAGCGCGACCTCGACGCGACGCAGAAGACCGCCGCCATCAAGCAGGCCGTGCTCGAGACCGTGCGCCACAGCTTCCGGCCCGAGTTCCTGAACCGCCTCGACGAGATCGTGGTGTTCGGGCGGCTCGGACGCGACGAGATCCGCGCCATCGTCGACATCCAGATCGAGCGCTTCGCCGAGCGGCTCGGGCGTCGCGACCTCTCGCTCCACGTCTCGGACCGCGCCAAGGAGCTGCTCGCCGCGCGCGGCTGGGACCCGCAGTACGGCGCCCGCCCGCTGAAGCGCGCCATCCAGCGCGATCTGCAGGACGCGCTCGCGGTCAAGGTGCTCGGCGGCGAGTACCTGCCGGGCGACTGCGTCGAGGTCGACGTCGCCGCGGGCGAGTTCACCTTCGGCAAGCGCGCGGTGGACTGAGCGCCTCGGCCGGTCAGGGTGACACGCCAGCCCAGGCGCCGACGAGCGCTCGGTTGCGCGCCGGCGCGGACGTGGGAGAGCGGGTCCCGCCTTACTCGCCCGCGCGCGACGGACGCGCCTCGGGCGCGCAGCCGAGCACGGTGCGACGCACGAGGTCGAGCGCCGCCTTGCTCGCCTGCAGCTGGATCTGCTCGCGGCTGCCCATGAGCACGCGGTGCTCGACCACGGTCTGGCCCGGAAAGGCCACCGCCCAGTAGCAGAGCCCGACGGGCTTGTCCGGCGTGGCGCCGCTCGGCCCCGCGATGCCGGTCGTCGCCACGCCTAGCTCGCAGCCGAAGGCGCTGCGCGCGCCCTCGGCCATCTCGGCCGCGACCTCCGCGCTGACCGCGCCGTGGCCGCGCAGGGTGTCCTCGGACACGCCGAGCAGGCTCGCCTTGGCGGTGTTGGCGTACGTGACCGCGCTGCCCACGAAGAACTCGCTCGCGCCCGGGTTGCGCGTGATGAGGCGCGACACGAGGCCGCCGGTGCAGCTCTCGGCCGCGGCCATGCGCCAGCCGCGGCTGCGGACGGCGCGCCCCGCGACGAGGGCGAGCGTGTCGTCGACCTCGCCGTAGACCGCGGTGCCGAGGCGCGCGCGCACCTCGTTCGCCGCGAGCTCGGCGCGCTCGCGCGCCTGGGCGTAGCTCGCACCGCGGCCGAGCACCTTCACGTCGACCTCCCCCTCGTGGACGCGATAGCCGAGCGTGATGCCCTCGGCCTCGAGGCCCGCGAGCTGCTCGTCGAGCACGGACTCGCCGACCCCGACGGTGCGCAGCACCACCTGGAAGCTCGTGTTGGGCGCCGAGCCGCGGATGCGCGGCGCCACCTGTTCCTCGAACATGCGCTGCATCTCCGCGGGCACGCCCGGCAGGTACAGCGTCACCGAGCGGGCGTTGCGCGTGATGAAGCCGGGCGCCGTGCCCTCGACGTTCGGCAAGATCTCGCAGCCCGCCGGAAGCCAGGCCTGCTTCTCGTGCCCCGGCCGGAGCTCGCGCCCGCGCTGCTCGAGGCGCCGGCGAATCGCGGCGAGGGCGTCGCCGTGGAGCTCGAGCGGCACGCCCGCGACCGCGGCGGCGACCTTGGCGGTGAGGTCGTCGGTCGTGGGCCCGAGACCACCCGTGACGATGACGATGGACTGCTCGTGCATCAGGCGCCTGAGCGAGGCCGCCATCGCGGCCTCGTCGTCGGCGACCGATTCGATGGCCGCGACGTCGAAGCCCATGCCCGTCAGCTGCGCGGCGAGCCAGGCCGCGTTGGTGTTGGCGATCTCGCCACGCACGAGCTCGGTGCCGATCGAGAGCAGGGCAACCGTCATAGGGAAAGGACGAGCATTCTACGCTCCGCCGCTCGGCCCGCAACAAACGCGTGCGCCCCGCGCGGCGGTGGCCTCGCGGGGCGCGGTCCTCGGGCGCTCGCGGTCGGGGCCGCGAGCGCGCCCGTCACTCGTCGCCGGTGAGCTCGCCGCTGCCCGCCGTCGGCACCTCGACGGCGCCCATGGCGCGCGCCGCCGGTCCGCTCGCGGAGGTCACGGCGCCGAGCGGCACCGTCTTTTCGAGCTTGAACTGCCGCCCATCGGCGAGCTCCACCACCACCGTCGCCTTGTACGAGTCGTACTCGGCGGGGATGGCGAACAGGCCCGCGATGGCGTGACCGGCCGCGTTGGCATTGCCCGGCACCGCATCGGCCCCGCCGATCTGCGGCGGCAGGTAGTAGGTCACCGACTTGATCTTGTCGGCGTCCGGGCCGGCGACGGCGAGCGCGCCGCGATAGACGGCCTGCCCCTCGGCCACGCCGAGCTTCTCGGAGGCGGCGTCGAGCACGAGCCCGTCACCCTGCGCGTCGGGCGTCTCGTTCCACGGCGACGACGTCGACGTCGTCGGGGGCGTGGGCGTGCCGGGCTCACCCGGCTCGCCGGGCGTCGGCGCCGTGCCCGGCTCGCGGCCGGGGTACATCATCGCGATGCCCTTCTTGTCCGTCTCGGAGATCTCGTCGGAGGACGGGAACGCGATGCGCTCCTTCGTGAAGTTCGCCGGGATGTCGTAGAGCATGATCGACTTCGGGTCGAAGTCGCTCACGAGCCAGTTGCCCTTGATCTGCTGCGTGACGGGCGTGAGGATCTGCGAGTCGCAGTGCTTCTCGTCCCAGTCCTGCGTCTTTTTGCACCACTCGTGGACGTACTCCACGTCCCAGTGCAGGTTCTTCGTGAGCTTCGGGTTCTGCTGCTCGTGCTTCAGGCCGAGCAGGTGACCGAACTCGTGCTGGATCGCGGCGATGCCGTGCTTGTGCGCCTTCGGATCGGCGAGGTGCTCGGCCAGGGCCTCGAAGCAGATCGTGTGCTCGCCCTTGTCGGCGAGCTCCTTGCTCCACACGCCGATGCCGCGCGTGTAGAAGCCCTTCTCGCCGTTGCAGGTGAAGGAGATGCGCACGTCCACCTGCGGCGGCGGGCTCTTCGGGTCCTTGTGCCACGCGAAGTTGAGGTTGGCCCACTGCTGCCACACCGAGGCTTCCTTGGCCACGAGCTCGATGAGCTCCGGCGTGCCGTCCTGGAAGTGGATCTGAAGCGTGCTGCCGTTCGGCCAGGTCACGTCCTTGAGGCCGACGAGCGACTTGCCGCGCCCACCCGGGGGCGGGGTCTTGCACACGTCGCTCGCCCGCATGACGTGCGGTACGCGCGGCTTCTCGGCGACGGCGTCGGCGCTGCCCTGCGCCGTCGCGGCCGTCTTGGCGCTTGCGGCGCCGCTCGCGGTCGCGGTGCCGGACGCGCTCGCGCCGCCGCCGGCTTCCTTCTTTCCGCAGGCCATGCCGAGCGCGGCGCACAGGGCGAGACCGGCCGCCGCCTGGGCCGCGCGGCGCGGCGAAGAGTGATGGGTATGCGAGGGCGACGTGCGCCCCACCTGCCTGGAGTGACTCGTGTCCATAGGATCCTGCATTGGAGCATGACAAAGGACGCGCCTCAATCGCAGGTGGCGCACCGAATCCGCGGGCCGGGCGCCGAGCCCGGCCAGGCGTCCGCTCTGGCTCCAGAGTTCTCGCGCGGCTGCACGCCCGCGCGGCGCAGGCCTACAGCTTGGTGCGGACCATGGGCTTGGTCCGCAGGATGCGCGACTGCAGGAAGCTGTAGATGATGCGGATGGCGTCGAAGGAGGCGAGCGCGCTCGTCTCGATGATCTGCTGCACCGTGCGCTCGCCGTCCGCCATCGACAGCACGTGCCGCTCGGCCGCGCCGATCTTGGCGTCGCCGAGCGTCCCGAGCGACATCTGGTCGACCATCACGACGTCGTCGAAGTGGATCGTGCCCTCCATCTGGCGCCACTCGTCCACGCGGCGGAAGCCCTCGAGCACGAGCTCGCTCACGCCGAGGCCGAGGGCGGCGCGCTTGGCGGTGTCCGGGAAGGGCTCCTCGGAGAAGGTGAAGCGCCCGCTCGGCCAGCGCAGGAGCTCGTAGACGAGCTCGGAGGACTGGCGCGTCAACGCCTCGCGGCGCTGCTCGTCCGTGATCTTGCCCTCCTCGACCAGGAGCTCGCCGAGGAGCTTGGTCGGCGGCTGGCGCTCGAGGATGCGCTTGAGCTCGTTGCGATCGAGCAGGCCCTTCTCGATGAAGTAACGCCCCAGGCGGAACTCCTGCTGCGTGTTCTTCGACTGCACGAGGTCCACGTGGCCCGCGCTGATGAACAGCGTCATCGAGCGGTTCTTGTAGTAGACGCGCAGGGTGCCACTCTGGCGCTGCAGCTGCAGGAGCTGCATGACCTCGGCGAGCGGCACGCCCGACAGCTCGCCGCGCATGACGACGCTCGTCGCCTTGGGCGCGTCGAGCTCGTCGACGGTGCGCACGAGGTCCATCAACACGTCGTCGCTCAGCGAGTCGATGATCGCGTCCTCGAGCACGCGCGTCTGGGCGAGCTCGTCGGGCTGCATGTTGCGCAGCGCCTTGACGATGAGCCCGGCGATCTGCGCCGCGAAGCGCCCGAGGGTGCGCATGTGGCGGCTCGGCGGCGGGCCCGAGGTCTCGGCCTCGACCTCCTCGAGCTCGCTCTCGTCGACCATGATGTCGGCCTCGGGGATGCGCCGCCCGGGCGCGCCCTCGGCCGCCTTGGCGAGCACCCCGCCGACCACCGCCACGAGCGCGCGCGCGTCGAAGGGCTTGCCGAGCGCGTCGACGGCGCCGGTCTGCTCCACGAAGCGGTCGCGGATGGCGTCGCTGCGCGCGCTCATGAGCACGACCGGCAGGGCGTGGTGCACCGGATCGGCACGCAGCTCGCGACAGAACTGGTAGCCGTTCATGCGCGGCATCACGAAGTCGAGCAGCACGAGGTCGACCGGTCCGCCGTTGCGCAGCCGCTCGAGGCCCTCGACGCCGTCGCGCGCGGTCACGGGGTCGTAGCCGTTGCGCTGCAGGATCGTCCCCACGACCTTCAAGATGGTCGCGCTGTCGTCGATGACGAGGATGCGGGATTGTCGCGAGGGGGCGTCCACGGTTGTCGCTGGGCTCGTGGGTCGGCGCGCCGACCCTGGGTGACGGGGGCGTTAGCGGGTCTCGTTGCCGCCTTCGGCGACGATCGAGCGGATGCCGAGCTCCTCGAGCTGGCGCGCCTCGATGGCGACCGGGGCGCCGCTCATCATGTCGACGCCCTGGTTGGTCTTGGGGAAGGGGATCACCTCGCGCAGGGTGGCGGCGCCCGAGAGCAGCATCGCGAGCCGGTCCATGCCGATGGCGATGCCGCCGGGGGGTGGTGCGCCCGAGCGCAGCGCGTCGAGCACGAAGCCGAACATCTGCTTGGCGGCCGCCTCTTCGATGCCGAGCACGCTGAAGACCTTCTGCTGCACCTCGGGATCGTGCAGGCGGATGGAGCCGCCCCCGATCTCGAAGCCGTTGAGCACGAGGTCGTAGCGGTAACACAGCACGCGGCCGGGGTCGCTGTCGAGCCACGGCACGTGCTCGTCGACCGGACGCGTGAAGGCGTGGTGGGCCGGCTCGTAGCGACCCGTCTCGTCGTCGTAGTCGAAGAGCGGCGGGTTCACGACCCAGAGGAGCTTCCAGACGCCGCCGTGCCCGAACTCGGGGATGAGCTTCATCGCCTTGCCGACGTCGAGGCGCAGCTTCGACATCGCGGCGTTCACGACGGCGGGCTTGCCCACCTGGAAGCACACGACGTCGCCCTCCTTGGCCCCGAGCGCGGCGTGCACGGCCGTGCGGAAGGCCTCGGTCACGTGCTTGGCGAAGGGCGACTGCGTCCACACGCCGCCCTCGCCGACCTTGGCGCGCGCGAGGCCGGCGAAGCCCTTGATCTCGCGCAGGCCCTTCTCGAAGGCCTCGAGCTGCGGGCGCGAGAAGCCCGCCGCGGCCGGGATGACGAGCGCTTTCACGATCGCGGCCGGCATCTCGCGCCGGTACTCGCCCGACGCGAACTTCTCGGCCACGCCCTGCAGGAGCGGGATGCCGCCGCCGTTCTCGGCGATGACGAGGTCGGTGAGATCGCACAGCTCGAGCCCGAAGCGCAGATCGGGCTTGTCGTTGCCGAAGCGGTCCATCGAGTCGGCGAAGCTCATGCGCGGAAAGCGCCCCTCGGGGTACAGCGCCCGCAGGTCGGCAACGCCCGTCTCCTCGAAGATGCGGAACAGCAGGCCCTCCATCAGGGCGAAGACCTCGTCCTGGTTGCAGAAGGACAGCTCGACGTCGATCTGGGTGAACTCCGGCTGCCGGTCGAGGCGCAGATCCTCGTCGCGGAAGCACTTCACGATCTGGAAGTAGCGGTCGAAGCCCGCCACCATGAAGAGCTGCTTGAAGAGCTGCGGGCTCTCGGCCAGCGCGTAGAACTTGCCGAGCGAGAGGCGGCTCGGGACGAGGAAGTTGCGCGCGCCGCCGGGCGTGTACTTGCAGAGCACCGGGGTCTCGAGCTCGAGGCAGCCCTCCTGGGACAGGTAGGCGCGCGTCGCCTGGTTCATGCGGTGGCGCAGCTCGAGGGTGCGCTGCAGCGGGGCGCGGCGCAGATCGAGGTAGCGGTACTGCAGGCGCACTTCCTCGTCGGTGTTGATGCTGTCCTCGAGCGCGAAGGGCGGCGTCTCGGCGCGGTTGAACACCTCGGCCTCGACCACGCGCACCTCGACCTCGCCGGTCGGCAGCTTCGGGTTCACGTTCCCCTCGCCGCGATGGATGACGACGCCGCGGATGCCGAGCACCCACTCACGCCGCACCTGCTCGGCGAGCCGGTGGGAGGCCTCGAGCGCCGCCTGCGGCGCGAGCTCGCCCGTGGCGCCCGCCATGCGCGCGACCTCGGCCGGGACCTGGTAGGTGGGGTCGAACACGATCTGGGCGAGGCCCGTGCGGTCGCGCAGATCGATGAAGATGCAGCCGCCGAAGTCACGCCGGTGGGCGACCCAGCCGAAGAGCACGACCTCGCGCCCGATGTCGCTCGGACGCAGCTCCCCGCAGCGATGGGTTCGTTTCAGCTCGTCGATGAAGCGGCTCAAGCTCTCTCCTGGCGCGGCGCACGCCGCCGCGCAGATGGTGGGCTCGCGCGCGTGCCCGTGACGGGACCGCGGCCGGCGCACGCGGGCGCCGGCGGCACCATAACGCAAGGGCCGGGGGCGGTGAATGGTCTGTGCGATCCCGGTGGGGCACCCGGGGAAATGTGCTGCTCGGAGGGCGGCACCTCGCTAACCTGGTCCCGACGGTCCCGTGCGCCCTGCCCCGAAACCGAGAGCCCTCGCATCGCAGCCGCCGACCGCGGCGCCGACCGCGCCGGGATCGGTCGGCGCGCCGCCGTCGACGGAGCGCGAGGCGGTGCTCTCCTCGGGCCCGCCGACCGAGCTCGACGCGCCCCGGCGGACCGAGCGCGACGCCGGCCCCGACGCCGAGCAGGTCTCGTCCGAGGAGCCCGACTACGGACTGCCGACCGCACGCGACGGCGCGAGCTCGGAGCGGACCGTGCGCGAGCCGGCTCCGCTCGACACGACCCTGCGAAGCGAGCCGAGTGCACGTCCGCCGGGCCGCGGCGGCGGACCGCGCGCGAGCGACCGCAGCCGGGCGCACCTCGCCGCCACCATGCCGAGCGCCACGGACGAGGTCACGCGCGGGCGCCAGCGGCTCGCCGAGCTCGAGGCGCGCACGCCGGTCGTGGTCCACGCCGAGGAGTCGCTCACGACCACGCTCGCGAGCGAAGTCCCGAGCGGGTCGGAGAGCGCGCGGACGACCGAGCGCGCCCGACGCGCCGCCGGGCCGCCGCCGCCCGCGGCCGACTCGACGCCCGGGCTCGCCTTCTCGACGCAGGCGGGCGACGAGCGGCCGCCCGACGCGGACGACACGGCGCCCGGCGCAAGCCCCACGCCGGATCCGAGTCTCGCACCGAGCGGGCGCAGGAGCTGGCTCTCGCCCTGGACGATCGCGCTCGTGCTCGTCGTGCTCGGCGCCATCCTCGTGTACGCGCTGCGCTGAGCGGCCGGGGCCGCCGGCGCGCGGCGGGCGGCGCGTTCAGGCGTCGAGCCCGGCGAGCGCGTCGAGCGCGGCGGCGCGGTCGGTGCGGCCAAGCGCGCGCCACTGCGCCCGCGCGAGCACGGCCGCACGGCGCGCCCGCTCGGTCTGCCCGCGCGCGTGCGCATCCTGCGCCGCCCGCGCGAGGGTCTGCGCGAGATCGCCCTCGCACACGGAGGACTCCTCGACGAGCCGCTCGAGCTCGTGGAGCGCGTCGTCCGCGCTCGGCAGTCCGTGGAGCGCGTCGGGCTCGAGCTCGGTCTCGTGGGCGCGGACGAGGATCGTCGACGCGAGCGCGCCCGCGACCGCGTGCACCTTGCGGCCCTCGCGCCCGGCCGGGGCCAGCGTCTCGATGAGGAACGGCACGGCCCCGGCGAAGTCGTCCTCGGCGAGACGCGTCAGGGCGAGGTTCACGCGCAAGGTGTCCTCGCCGCCCGTGCCGTAGGCGCGCATGACCCGTCCCCAGGCGAGGTAGTGCTGCTCGGCCTCGGCCGGGCGTCCGCTCAGCCGGGCGAGCTCGCCGAGCGCGTTGAAGCAGGCCCCGAGCCGGTAGCCGGCGCCGTGGCGCACGAGGATCTCGCGCATGCGCTCGAAGCTCGCGCGCGCCTCGGCGTGGCGCTCCTGCCACAGGGCCACGTAGCCTAGCCCCCAGAGCGCGTCGGCGACGGCGAGCTCGTCGCCGAGATCCTCGGCCTGGGCGAGGTTGCCGCGGTAGGCCTCGCCCGCGCGCTCGGCGTCGCCGAGGTAGTAGTACGCCGAGGCGAGCGCCGCCCGCGCGTCGTGCTCGCCGCGCCAGTCCCCGGCGCGCCGCAGGGTCTCGAGGGCCCGCTGGCACAGCCCGACGGCGGCGAGCCCGTCGCCGCGGTCGACGCCGATCTCGGCGCGCAGCAGATCCGCCCGCGCCGCGAGGCTCTCGTGCCCGAGCCGGCGCGCCCGCTCCCCGGCGGCGGCGGCACGCGCGAGCGCCTCGTCGGCGCGCCCCTGATCGAGGTCGATCCGGGCCAGGAGCAGCTGCGCCTCGCCGCGCCGCGGATCGTCCGGGCCGGCGCCGAGCTCGTCGAGGCAGAGATCGTGCTCGCGCGCGAGCTCGCGCGCCCGCGCGAAGTCCGCCTCGAAGCGCAGGAGGCGCGCCGCCTGGAGCAGCGCGGGCGCCGCCGCGTCGAGGTCGCCCGCCTGGCGCAGGTGCCGGCCGATGCGCCCGGCGGTCTCGGCGCTGCGTCGCCCCGAGCGCAGCACATCGGCCACGACGCGGTTGAGCGCCTGCCAGCGCCCGCCCGCCCGCGCCATGCCGACGAGCGCCTCGCGCAGCAGGCCCTGCGCGAAGCGCCAGCGGCCGTAGCCGGGCTCGAGCAGGCCGCGCCCGGCGAGCGCCGCGAGCAGATCCGGCGCCACCTCGAGCGCGGCGTGGGCGCACGCCGCGCGCCACTCGGGCTCGTCGACCTCGGCGCCGAGCAGGGCGAAGAGCTCGAGGGCGTGGCACTCCTCGGCGCTGCGACCGGCGAGCGCCCCGGTCACGCGCGCCGCGCACAGGGCGTGGACGTCGCCCGGCAGGACCTCGGTCTCGCCGGGCACGAGCTCGAGCCCGCTCTGCCCGGGGCGGAGCACGCCGCGGGCGACCCAGTCCCCGACGAGCTGCACGGCGAAGAGCGGGTTGCCCTCGGTGCGCGAGGCGACGCGCTCGGCGAGCGACGGCGCGAGACCGAGCAGGTGGCGCGCGAGCAGGCGGTGGTCCTCGGGCGCGAGCTCCCGCACCTCGACGGCGCGCGCCCGCGGACCGGCGAGCAGGCGCTGGCAGGCCTCGGCCTCGAGCGAGCCCGGCACGAGCGCCTCGTCGCGCAGCGTGAAGAGCACGAGCACGGGCAGGGTCTCGGGCGCCGCGCACAGGGCCGCCCCGAGGCGCAGCGCCTCGAGCCCCCAGTGCGCGTCGTCGATCACGAGCACGAGCGGCCGCTCGCGCGACCACAGGCCGACGAGGCGCAAGACGACGCGCAGGCGCGCGTCCGCGTCGGCGCCGCTGCCGTCGCGCAGCCGGGACGCGGCATCGCCGCCGCCGAAGAGCTCCGCGAGGGCGCTCGCGAAGTAGGGCTCCGCCTCGCCGAGCGCGAGGAGCTTTCGCCGCAGGCGCGCGGCGAGCGCGGCGGGCGCCATGTCCTGGCACCCGAGGCCGCGGCCCAGCATGGCGAGCACGCCGTCGTTGCGGCCGTGCTCGGCGCTGTGGACGGCGTGGAGCACGACCGCGCCACCGACCTCGTCGGCGCGCTCGGCGAGCCAGCGCGCGATGCGCGTCTTGCCCGTGCCGGCGACACCGCGCAAGACGACGGCCCGCGCGCGCCCCGACTCGTGCACGTCGCGGAGCGACTGCCAGAGCACGTCGAGCACCTGCTCGCGGTCGACGAGCGGGATGCTGCGCACGCCGAAGAGGCCGAGCCCGGCGCCGACGAGCGGCGGCTCGGGCCGCGGCACCGGGCGGTGCCACGAGTCGGGCAAAGGCGGCGGGTCCCGCGACACGAGCGTGGTCCCGGGCCGGGCCTCGATCGACGGCGCGCCCGGCGGCAACGACTCGGGCAGGACGATGGTGTGGAGCAGCGTGAGCCCGGCCGCCGCGCGACCGGCCGCCGAGGGGCGCAGCCGCTCGCCGGCGTCGACCTCGGCGAGCGCAAAGGCGGCGTCCGCGGCGCGCTGGAAGCGATCCTCGGGGCGCTTGGCGAGCATGGCGCGCAGCCACGCGGCGAAGGCGCGCGGCAGCTCGAACACGGGCACGAGCTCGGGCGGCGGCACGAACATGTGCGCGTGGGCGAGCTCGGTGAGCACGTCCTGACAGAAGGGCGGCGCCCCGCTGGCGAGCTCGTGGGCGACGCAGCCGAGCGCGTAGAGATCGGTCCACGGGCCGTGGTCGCGCCACTCGCCGGTGAACTGCTCGGGCGCCATGTAGATGGGCGTGCCGCACGCGGCGAACTGGGCCCGGGCGGCGCCCTCGTCGTCGTGCAGCGCGTGCGCCAGGCCGAAGTCGCTCAGCATGGGGGACGGCGCCTCGTCGCCGCTCGCGGCGAGCAGCACGTTCTGGGGCTTGATGTCGCGGTGCACGACCCCGCGCGCGTGGGCGTGCGCGAGCGCGTCGCACAGGCCGAGCAGCAGCGTCTTGAGCGCGGGCCAGTCGGTGGGGCGGCCGCGCTCCTCGAGGGTGCCGCCGCGGGCGAGCTGCATGACGAGGTACGGGCTGCCGGCCGCGAGCACCTCCGGCGCCGCGGCCGCCGCATCCGGCGGCACGAGGCCGAAGTCGTACACGCGCACGATGCCCGGGTGGTGCAGGCGCGCCACGGCCGCGACCTCGTTGCGCAGGGCCGCGGCGTAGGCCGGCTCCTGCGCGACCTCGGCGGTCATGACCTTGACCGCCACCTGGAGACGGGTGGGCCCGTGGACGCCGCGCCACACGACGCCCATGGCGCCCTCGCCGAGCAGCTCGAGCAGCCGGAACGGCCCGAGCGACGCTCCCCCGGGCGGGAGCGCCGGCGGCTCCGGTGAGGCGCGGCCCTGCATCCCCGAGGTGTAACACCGCGCCGGGCAGCGTCGAAGGGCGCCAGCTACCTCCGGCGTCGGCGGCTGACCGAGCCCGACGCGGCTCGCGCCGTCGGGCGCTCGGCAGGAGCCACCCCGACCGCTATGCTCCGGGGGTGTTCCAGCATCCCGCCGTGCTCCGGGGCGCGCCGCTCGGGTGGACGTTCCCGCTCGCCTTCCTGGTCCAGGGCCTCATGCCCGCGGGCGGCGCCATCGGCGCGTCCTTCGCGACGCCGAGCACCGCCGCGAAGGTCGCGATCATCGCCGGCGGCTCCCTGCTCTCCATCGGAATCGTGGCGCTCTTGCTCCGCTTCGCGCTCCGGGCGCGCGCGCGCATCGCGGGCTTCTACGAGGCCATGTCGGGCCCGCGCGCCGAGCTCGAGGTGCTCGAGGTGGTCGAGCTCGGCGGCGCCGGGCACATGCGGCGCGGCGGACAGAGCGCGAGCTTTCGCAAGGCCTGGGTGCGGGTGCGCTGCCACCTGCCGGGTCACGCGCCCTTCGAGCGCGCGTGCGAGGCCTGCTACACGACCCGGGAGCTGCGAGGCCTCGTGCCCGGGGCGCGCGTCGTCGCG
>JADLAB010000410.1 GCA_020848455.1 Polyangiaceae bacterium | reverse complement strand
GTGCTCCTCGTCGCCGACACGCACCTCGGCCTCGACGCGCCCGAGCGGCCGCGCGTCGAGCGGCGGCGGCGCGGGGAGGACTTCTTCCGGGGCTTCGAGCAGGCGCTGGCGCCCGCGCTCCGCGGCGCGGTGGACGTCGTCGTGCACGGCGGTGACCTCTTCCATCACCCGCGCGTGTCGAACGCGCTCGTCGAGCGCGCGTCGGCGCCGCTCCGCCGCATCGCGGACGCCGGCATCCCGGTCGTCCTCGTGCCGGGCAACCACGAGCGCGGGGCGCTGCCGCACGCCCTCTGGCTCCAGCACCGGCGCATCCACGTCTTCGATCGGCCGCGGAGCTTCGCGCTCGACGTGCGCGGCGCCCGCGTCGTCGTCGCGGGCTTCCCCTCCTCTGCGGCGCGCCTTGCGCGCGCGCGCCGCGGCGTCCGAGGGGAGTTCGGCGCGCTCCTCGACGCGACCGGTCACGCGGACCACGCCGCGGACCTCCGCCTCCTCTGCCTGCACGAGGCCTTCGAGGGCGCGCGCGTCGGTCCGTCCGACTTCACCTTCCGGGCAGGCGACGACGTCGTCGCCGCGGCGAGCTTGCCGGCGGGCTTCGCGGCGGTGCTCGCGGGCCACATCCATCGCCACCAGATCCTGACGCACGATCTGCGCGGTCGGCCGCTCGCGGCGCCCGTGCTCTACCCCGGCTCGGTCGAGCGCACGTCGGTGGCCGAGCGCGACGAGACGAAGGGCCACCTCGAGCTCGAGCTCGTGCCGGGGGCGCGCCCCGGGGAGGCCCTCGGCCGTGCGGTGTTCCGACCCCTTCCGACGCGCCCCATGGTGGTCGTGCGACTCGAGGCGCCGGCCGAGCCCGCACACGTCGAGCGGGCGCTCGAGCGGGTCGTCGCCGGCGCGCCGCCCGACGCCGTCGTGTGCGTGCGCGTGGCGGGCCCTCGACCTCCGGGCCGCGCTCTCCCGCTCGCCGCGGCGCGCCTGCGCGCGCTCGTGCCCGCGGGGATGAGCCTCGACCTCGGCTACGCGGGCTCGGCGGCGCGCGTGAGGGTATGAGGACGACATTCCTCTCCGCGGCAGCCGTGGTATGGCACGGCCATGCATAACGGGACCTTGGCCAGGCTAGGCGTGTGGGTGTCGCTCGCGACCGCGACCACGGCGGTGGCCCTCGCCGCCTGCTCGAACGACGTCGAGACGACGCCCGTCACCACGACCACCACGACCACCACCGGGACGGGCGGCACGGGCGGAGCCGGTGGCGGGGGCGGCAACGCGAGCGGCAAGGTCGATCTGCTCGTCGTCATCGACAACTCGCGCGGCATGGCCGACAAGCACAGCGTGCTCGCGGCGACCCTGCCCGAGCTCGTCGGCGCGCTCGTGAACCCGCGCTGCCTCGACGCCTCGGGCCTGCCGGTCGCGGGCCAGCCCGCGACGGCCGCCGACCCGTGCCCGGCGCAGAGCACGCGCGAGCTCCGCCCCGTCACGGACCTGCACATCGGGGTCATCTCGAGCAGCATCGGCGGCCACGGCGCCGACACCTGCAGCGCGGTGAGTCAGCCGACCGAGAACGACGCCGCGCACCTGCTCGACCGCGCAGATCCCAGCGGCTCGCCGACGGTGCCGACCTACGAGTCGCTCGGCTTCCTCGCGTGGGATCCGGCGGGCGCGCTGACGCCGCCGGGCGAGACCGACGCCGCCGCCCTCGTGGCCAACCTCGGAGCCATGGTGCTCGGCGTCGGTCAGGTCGGTTGCGGCTTCGAGGCGCAGCTCGAGAGCTGGTACCGCTTCCTCGTCGATCCGGACCCGTACGCGTCGATCGCCGTCGTCAACGGCACGGCCGAGCTCCAGGGCACCGACCAGGCCCTGCTCGACCAGCGCGCCGCGTTCCTGCGCCCCGACTCGGTCGTCGCCATCGTCATGCTGAGCGACGAGAACGACTGCTCGACGCGCGACGGCGGCCAGTACTTCTACGCGAACCAGGCGCAGACGCCCGGCAGCCCCTCGATGTTCCTCCTGCCGCGGCCGCGCCAGGAGTGCGCGACCGACCCGACCGACCCCTGCTGCCTGTCGTGCGGCGAGGACCCGGGCAACTGCCCGGCCGATCCGACCTGCGGCACCTTGCTCTACCCCATCGAGGACAACATCAACCTCCGCTGCTTCGAGCAGAAGCGGCGCTTCGGCATCGACTTTCTCTGGCCGATCGACCGCTACACGACCGGACTCACCGCGGCGGTGGTGCCCGATCGCGCGGGCAACCTCGTGCCGAACCCGCTCTTCGCGGGCGGCCGCTCGGCGGGCGACGTGTACCTCGCGGGCATCGTGGGCGTGCCGTGGCAGGACATCGCGCGGCAGACGGCGGGCTCGCAGCCCGATTTGCTCGCCGGGCTCGACGCCGACGGCCACGCGGTCGGCGGCTATCAGAGCGCCGCGGAGCTCTCCGCCAACGGCGTCTGGGCGCTCGTCGTCGGCACACCGGCGACCTGGGTCCCGGCCGGCGACCCGCTGATGCGCGAATCGATCCTGCCGCGCAACGGCACGAATCCCGTGACCGGCGATCCGCTGATGCCTCCGGGCTCGGGCCTGCTCGCGAACCCCATCAACGGCCACGAGTACACGATCACGCAGCAGAACGACCTGCAGTACGCGTGCATCTACCCGCTGCCGACACCGCGCGATTGCTCGAGCCCCAGCACGATCTGCGACTGCAACGACCCGAACAACAACAGCCCCCTCTGTCAGGCCCCGAACGGCCAGTACGGCCAGACGCAGTACTACGCCAAGGGCTACCCGGGCCGCCGCGAGCTCACCCTGCTCAGCACGCTCGGCAACCAGGCCGTCGTCGGCTCGGTCTGCACGGCGCAGCTCGGCAATGCGACGGCGCCCGACTACGCCTATCGGCCCACGGTCGCCGCCCTCGCCGAGGCGCTGCGCGGGTCGCTCGCGCCGTAGCCCGCCCCTGCCCCGGGGCAGCGGAGGAGATCGCGCTCATGTACCAGACCCAGAGCGTGCTGCGGCGACGGCTGCGCGTGTGCTACCCGGCGGCCGAGGGGCGCATCGTTCTGCGCACCGAGCTCGACTGGGAGCGCGACGTCGAGGCGGAGTCGGTGTCCGGCGACGGCACGTGCTTCACGTTCGCGGTCGAGGCACGGCGCCCGTTCGTGCGCTTCAAGCCATGCCTGCTCCGGGGCGACGAGCGCCACTGGGCGGTCGGCACGGACATGCTCCTCGTGATGACCCACGAGGGCGGTCGCGCCGCCTACCCGCACTTCTTCACCCCGGAGTCGGGGGCTTTCGCGCCCCTGCTCGAGATCGACTCCGCCGTCCTCGGCCGCAGCCACAAGGTGCGTGTCTACCTGCCCGCCGGCTACGACGAGAACCCCCTGCAGCGCCATCCGGTGCTCTACATGCAGGACGGCAAGAACCTCTTCTTCCCGGAGGAGTCCTTCGGCGGGCGCGAGTGGCAGGTCGACGAGTCCCTGGCGCTGCTCGACGGCATGAACGCCCTCGACGAGCTCGTGGTCGTCGGCATCCACTCGGGCGATCGCATGCTCGATTACACGAAGCCTGGCTACGAGGCCTACGGCCGCTCGGTGGTCGACGAGCTCAAGCCGGAGATCGATCGCCGCTTTCGCGTGCGGTCCGGGCGGGAAGACACCGGCGTCATGGGCTCCTCGCTGGGCGGCGTCGTGTCGTTCTACATGGCTTGGCAATGGCCCGAGGTCTTCGGCAGCGCCGCGTGCCTGTCGAGCACGTTCTCGCACCAGGACGACCTCGTCGAGCGCGTCCTCGCGGAGCCGAAGCGACCCTGCAAGTTCTACCTCGACAGCGGCTGGCCCGGAGACAACTTCGAGACCACCCTCGCCATGGCGCTCGCCCTCAGCCACGCGGGTTACGAGTACGGCCGCGACTTCTTGCACCTCGCCTTCCCGCTCGCCGGGCACGACGAGGGAGCCTGGGCCGAGCGCTTGCACGTGCCGCTGCAGCTCTTCTACGGGCGACTCGGCACGGCAGCGAAGAACGACTGATCGAGGCCGAGCCGAACCCTCGGCACGCGCCAGCCCTCGGCTCGCGCCAGGCCTCGGGCACGCGCCAGGCCTCGACACGCGCCGGCCCTCCGCTCGCGCCACATCGCGATGCGCCGATCCCTCGGCTCGCGCCAGCCCCCGGCTCGCGCCGGAACACGATGCGCCATCGCAGCGCACGTAACCAAGTGCCTCCTTCGTTTCGGTCTACCCCGGGTTGGTTACGCCGAAGGCCTGCGCCCGCGGCTGCGGCGGGCTCGAGCGCGCGGCCCGCGCCGCCAAGTGCGCGAGCTCTCGTCGAGGCGACGCACGCATGCCGCCCTTCCGACCGGCCGCACGTAACCAAGTGCCTCCTTCGTTTCGGTCTACCCCGAGTTGGTTACGCCGCAGGCCCGCGCCCGCGGCCGCCTCGGGCTCGAGCGCGCGGCCCGCGCCGCCAAGTGCGCGAGCTCTCGTCGAGGCGACACCCGCGTGCCACCCTTCCGCCCGACCACACGTAACCAAGTGCCTCCTTCGTTTCGGTCTACCCCGGGTTGGTTACGCCGAAGGCCTGCGCCCGCGGCTGCGGCGGGCTCGAGCGCGCGCGCCGCGCCGCCAAGTGCGCGAGCGGCTACCTCGAAGGCCCGCGCCCGCGCGGGCCCCAACAGCCCTCACGGCGCGAGGTAGTAGTAGACGACCCCTCGGTACCAGGTCGGCATGTCGCTCTCGGGCCCGTGCTCGAGGTCGAGCACGAGCCCGCTCCGGAACGGGATGGGGTCGCTCACGTGCAGGCGATACTGCGTCGCGCAATCGTACGCCCCGGCGGGCAGCGGCTCGCCGCCGGGTCCGCTCGCGCCCGCATTCCAGTACGGCATCCCGTGCGACGGCAGCGCGTACGCCCGCCCGTCGAGGTAATAGTACCCGCTGTTGAAATAGTCCTCCGTCCCGGTCCCGTGCAGCGTCGGCGCACCCGCCCCGTCCACGTAGATCTTCTCGTCCCCCTCGAGAAACCCCCATCCGCCCGGCTGCAGGTAATGGCACGCGTCCGCCGCGCCGCGGCAGCAGAGCGCGAGCGAAGTCCCGGCGAGGTGCCCCCGCCCCGCGACGTCGAGGAGCCGGAAATCGGGGTCGGCCGGCGCGAGGGCCTGCTCGCGGTACGCGGCGTGCAGGCGCAGCAGACCATCGACCGGCTGCGCCGCGTGGCGCAGGGTCACGGTGACGTCGCGCGCCAGCCCGGCCTCGTCCGCGACCTCGACCGCGAGCGAGCTCGCGTAGGGCATCGGAAAGCGGCTCGTGTAGCGATGCGTGGCCGCATCGACGCCGAGCAGCTCGCTCGCGGTCGTGACCTGCGCGAGCGGGGTCGTGAAGAAATCGCCGAGCGGGGCGTCGATCGCCGTCGCGCCGTCGACGACGACGCGCAGGCGCACGCCGGGGCGAAACTCGAGCGCGGCGGCGAACGCGAGCTCGAGGCCCCACACGACGCCCGGGCCGTCGGCGAGGCTCGCCGCGTCGGTACCGAGCGGGGGGACGGCGAGCGGCGCGACGAGCTCCTCGACGAGCGCACCCGCGGGGGGCGTCGGGCCGGCGCGCCACGCGTCCTCGGCCGCCGCGACGAGCTCGGGCGGCACGGCCGCCGGGTCGAAGCTCGAGACCGGACCCGCGACGCGGTAATGGCCGACCTGCAGGTACGGCACGAGCGCGCTCGTCGACACGACGAGGCGCCGCTCGAAGGCGAGCGGCACGTACGAGACGTAGCCGCCCGCCGAGGTGTCCGGATCGGCGACGAAGGGCGCGACGAAGGGCGCGACGGCCCCCGCGAAGAAGTCGGCGGCCGGGAGCGAGATGCGCGGCGCGGGCTCGTCGTCGAAGCGGAGCTGGATGTCGCCCTCGAGCACGGCGACCGAGCTCGCGCCGGCGTCGAAGGCCGCGAGCACGGACGGGTGCGTGAGCCAGATGCGCGTGAGGAGGCCGGGCCCGGCCTCGTCGAAGACGACGTTGCGGCCGTCGCCATCGACGTAGAGGATCGAGTTGCCGGGCGCCCCGAGGCCGAGATCGAGGTTGCCGCCGCCGCGGTCGTAGCTCGACACGAGCGCCGCCTCGACGAGGTCGGCCCGATCCTCGGCGAGCCGGGTCGCGCCGAGGAGCTCGCCGTAGCCGAGCGCACAGCTCGCGAGCTCCGGCGGGCAGACGGCAGGCTCCGCGTCGCCGGCGCAGGCGCTCGCGCCCGCCACGAGGGCGAGGGCGAGGGCCAGCACGAGCGCGGTGGGGAGCGGGCGCACCACGCCTCCGAGCTTAGCGCGGTGCGTGGCCTGCCGCGCGCGCTACCATGAGGCTCGATGTCGCTCCTTGCCGAGGCGCACGTCCGGTCGGGGCTCGTGCTCGCCACGGCGGCGCTCGTGCCCATCGCCACGGCGCGCCTGCTCTGGCTCTTGCTCCTGCGCCGGGCGCCGGCGGACGACGAGGGGCGCGCCCGCGCGCTCGCGCCGTTCCGCACCGCGGCCTTCATCGTGGGCGTGGCGCAGCTCGAGGTCGCGTGGAGCGCCGGCTACTACGCGCTCGTCCCGCCGCTCGTGCCGCGCCCGGGCGGCTTCGGCGCGGGCCTGTTCGCGGCCCTCGTCGCGCTCGTGGCCTTCGTGGCGGGCGGCATCGGGCGGCGCGTGGAGGAGCCGGCCGGCGCGCGCTCCACGGTCGCGGGCGTCGCCCTGCTGCGCGTGCGCATGGCGGCGTGGTTCGCGGGCCCGCTCGCCACGGCGGCGGCGGTCCGCGCCTTGCCCATCGTGGGCGAGGACGGGTCGGTCCGCTGGGCCTGGGTCGCCGCGGCGGTCGCGCTCGGCACCGTGGGCATCGCGTACGGCGGCCTCGTGACGGCGCTCGCGACCCGGGCGCTCGTGCCCGCGACGGCCGAGGTGCGGAGGCTGGCGCGCGGCGTCGCCGAGCGCGAGGGGACGTCCCTCGCGCTCGTGCTGCGCTTGCCCACGGGCGGCACCCACTTCTCGAACGCCGCCGCCATCCCGTGGGCGCGCACGATGGTGGTCACGGACGGCATCGTGGAGCTCCTGTCCACCGAGGAGCTCGCCGCCGTGATGGCCCACGAGGCCGGGCACCTGAGCGAGCCGCCGAGCGTGATGCTCGCGCGCCTCGGGGCCGCGGTGACGATGGTGCTCGCCCTCACGACGGGCACGCATGTCGCGACGGTGTACGGGCTCGACGCGACGGTCGCCGCGGTGCTCGGCGTCGCGGTCGCGCTCGGCCTCTTGCTCGCCGTGCGCCGGCTCGCGCGGCGCATGGAGGAGCGCGCCGACGCACGGGCGCGCGCCACGGTGGGGGCGGGGCCACTCGCGCGCGCCCTGCTCAAGCTGCACGCGGCGGCGCGCCTGCCCCTCGTGACGGGCGCGCGCCGCGTGCACCCGGACCTCTACGACCGACTGCAGGCGCTCGGGCACGACCCCGGGCCTCGCCCGGCGCCACCCGCCCGGCGGCGCGGGCTCGCGCTCGGCCTCGCGCTCGGGGCGGCGGTCGTCGGCGGTGCCTACGGGGCGCTGGCGTCCTCGACCGAGAGCGCGGCCGACGCCGTGAACCGCGGGGTCGAGCTCGCGCGCGCGGGGCGCCACGCCGAGGCGGCGGTCGAGTATCGCCGCGGCGTCGAGCTCGATCCGGGCGACGCCATCGCGCATTACGATCTCGCGCTCGCGCTCGACCGGCTCGGCGACGCCGAGGGGGCGCTCGCCGCGTCCCGGGAGGCGGTCCGCCTCGAGCCCGACCGGCGCCGCTGCCGGCTCCTCGCGCGCCTCGCACGCGCGGCCGGCGCGCTCGAGGAGGCGGACGAGGCCGCTCGCCGCGCGGCGTCGTATCCCGACCTCGACCCGCCCTGAGCCGCGAGCGCCGTCGGGCTCCTGGGTCGCCGTCTCCGGCGCGACCCTCGGTCAGTCGAGCGTGAGCAGGTACTTGCGCAGGTGTTTCACGGCGACCGAGCCGTGCGTGACCACCCTCCGGTGCGCGCGCAGCGGAAGGAGCCCGTGTCGCCGCTGTCGCCCGCGTCGCCCGCGTCGGTGAATCTCCCCAGGCGTGCGCCTCTGCCCGGCGCGGGCAGGGTCGTGGCGGCCGCCGCCGGCAATCCCCGACCCGCAGCCCAGGCCGAGCCCGAATCGGAGTCTCGCCGTACCCCGTGGTACATCCACTGGGCCACGCTGCTGCGCCGCGTTCACGACGTCGATGCGCTCGCGTGCCCCTGCGGGGGACGCCTCTTCTTCGAGGAGCTCGTGACAGACGCCAAGGTCGCGCGCGACACTCTCGGCGGCGAGAAGCCCCGCGTCATGACCGGCACGACTCCGGTTCGACCGGCACACGCGGAGCCGGTCGAGCTGCTGGCCGACCGCGCTTGGATCGCCTAGCCTCCGCCGGCGACGCCCGTCAGCGGGCTCTTCGTCGCGTCGGCGTGTCTCGGCCCGACCACCGCGACGTGAGCGCCGGGCAGCAGCCGCAGGGCCGCGCTCAGCGCCCGGCGTCGGGAGCCGCGGTCTTGGGAGGCGGCATGGGCTCGGCGTCGTCGCCCGAGACGGGTGTCTCGACGACCTCGACCTCCGGCGACTGTGGCTCGGGCGCGCGGTCCTTGCCGCAGGCCGAGAGGGAGCAGACGACGACGAACGCGAGCGCAATCCGCGTGAGGCTGGAACGCATGAGAAGTGCATACCGGACGGTCGGGTCCGTTGCCAAGCCCCGGCCTGCGGTTGCTCCTCCGCGCTTCGCACCTCGCTTCGCAACGACAACCCGCGTGGAAAAGGCTGGAACTGCCACCCGCGCCGTGTGTCCATGCGGGCATGCCGAGCCGCAGCGCCTCCCGAGCTCCCTCCGTCGTACGCCTCGTCCGGCCCCGAGCAGCCCTCACGGTGCTCGGCGTGCTCCTCGGAGTCGCGGTGGCGCGCGACGGCGCCACCGGGGATCCCGCGGCGCGCGGCCTCGACGTGTTCGTCCACGCGCCCGGCGAGATGAGCGGCGGGGCCACGGTGCCCCTCCAGATCCAGGCGTATGGCTTCCCGACGGTGCAGACCGCCACCGCGCTCGCTGGCGCCGAGGTCGAGGCCACCTGGCTGCCGGAGTCGCTCGGCCCCGACGTCAGTCGCGTGCCGGATCCGGTGCGCGTCACGACCGATGCCCTCGGCCGGGCGCATCTCGACGTGCCCGTGCCCCCCGGGCCGCCCGGGGCCTTGAAGCTCCTCGTCGGGCTGCGCTCCGGCACGCATGCGCGTACGCGCGAGCTCACGCTCCAGCGTGTGGCCCCCTACGTCGTGGAGCTCTACGTGCCGGAGCGCCGCGTCGTGCCCGGCAGCGAGGTGACGGCCTGGGTGATGGTGCGCAACGCGGCCACGGGCGAGCTCGCGCGCGGCGTGCCGCTCGAGCTCGCCCTGCTGGAAGGCGGGCTGCCGCGGCAGACGGTGAAGCTCGTCACGGACGACTCCGGCACGTCGCTCGGGCGCGTGGCGATCCCGCGCGCCGTCGGACCAGCCTGGAGCTGGACGCTCGTGGCGCGTCACGCCGGAGCCGATGGGGCGGGCGACGAGGCCCAGCTCGCGCCGCGGGAGGAGACGCCCGCCACGCCGACGCTCGGCGCGAGATTCGAGGAGGCCTCCGTGCGCGCGGGCGAGCCCGTGCACTTCGTGCTGAGGCTGCGCGACGCAGCCGACGAGCCCGTGGCGGCCCACGCCGTGCGCTACTGGATCGGGCCAAAGGGCCTCCACCCGCCCGAGGAGGCGGCGAAGTGGGCAGCCGCGTCCACGGCCGCCACGACCGACGCGACGGGACAGGTCCGCGGGCAAGCGCCGACGCCGACCACCGTCGCGCCCGTCGTCGGAACGGAGCTCACGCTGGTCGTGCGCACGGACCTCGAGGGCCAGGCGCTGTCGAGCCGGGACAGCGTGGCTGTCGGCCGGCCCCAGGCGACCGTCGAGCTCCTGCCCGAGCACAAGAGCGTCTTTGCGGGCCAGGAGCAGCGCCTGCTCCTGCGCGTGCGAGGCGAGGACGACAAGCCGGTGCCGCAGGCCGCGTTCAGCGTGAAGGCCGACGGGCTCGACGTGCGCGTGACGACGGATGCCCACGGCGAAGGCGAGCTCAGCTGGCGCGCGCCCGCGGACGTCGGGGCCTACCGGGCCGTGGGGCCCTGCCCTGGCGAGGTCGCGGTGGCGGTGGCGGTGCAGCCCGCGGAGGCGCTGCCGGCGCTCGGCGGGCGCACCGAGCCGTTCGAGCAGTGCCTGCCCGTGACACGGGACGCGGCGGGGCTGCTGGAGGTCACGCCCTCGGTCGCCATTGCCGGCGAGCCGGTGCGGGTCCGCGTCGTGGGCGCCGGGCATGGCGGCTGGAGCGTCGTCGCGCGGGCGCACGAAGGTGCCGTGGCGACGAGCGCCTGGCTCGCGGACGCGGACAAGGGCATGGACCTCGTGCTGCCCGCGAGCGCGAGCGGGCTCTTCACCGTGACGGCCGTCGAGCCCGGCAACCGCAAGGCCTCGCGCGTGCTCGAGGGGGCCGTCCTCGTGCGACCGAGGACGCTCCCGCGCGTCGAGGCGCGCGTGATCGGCGGGCGCCTCGCGCCACGCGGCAGCGCACAGCTCGAGGTCTTGCTCCGGGACGGTCAGGGCCAACCCCTCGTGGGCACGGTCGCGGCGGTCGCGCAGGATCTGTACGGCGGCGGCTCGCTCGAGGGGCTCCGGGAGCTCGACACGCGACGCGCGCTCTGCAACGCGGCCGACGTCGAGCGCGAGCGCTGCGACGCCTTGCTCGAGGGGGACGCGAGCTCGGAGCCGCTGCGCCGGGCGGCCGTGGGCAACGCTGCGGGAGAGCCGCTCATGCCGGTGCTCGACCCGGCCGCCAACCTGCAGCAGGACATCGACAATGCGTTCCGCGTCGTCGTGCACTCGCTCGAGGGCGCGGTGCTCGAGGCCACGACGTCCGCGGAGAGACTGCGCGACGTGCGGCGGCGCGCAGCGCAAGGTGGCAAGTGGGAGTTCAACCCCGAGCTCTGGACACTGGTCACGGCCGCGCTCGACGCGCCCGCGCTGACGCCAGGAGGGGAGACCGTCAGCCTGCAGGATCTGGTGACCATCGACGGCCAGGTGAACTTCGACAACGTGGCGCGCCGCGCGACACGGCTGCGACTGTTTCGCGTGCTCGCCGGCGTGCGGAGCTACCGCCGGGGCCTCGCCCTGAGCCCGGACGAGCCCGCCCTCCGCGACCCGCAGGCCCTCCTCCGGCGCCTGGTGCGGAGCGGGAGCCTCGCGGACACGGATCTGCTGGATCCCTGGGGTGGGACGCTCCAGTTCGTGAAAGCCACGGGCGAGGGCCTGCCCTTTCTCACCGTCCGCGGCTATTCCCTGCACTCGCCGGGGCCGGACGGGCGCCTGAGCACGGGCGATGACGTGACCGACCCGTTCGAGCGCGTGCTCACCTCGGGCACGCCCTACGCGAACGCCGTCCAGGAAGACGAGCTCGTCGACGCGCGGCTCGACATGCAGGTCGACGACGCGACCGTCTCGGCCTGGCAGGAGCTGCTCGAGCGCCTGACGGGCACGGCTCTCGGGTCGACGGGCGTGTCCACCATGGGCCACGGCTCCGGGACCGGCACGGGCCAGGGGTTTGGCTCGGGCCACGGCAGGCTCGGCGGCTCCTCGCGCCGCGCCTTCGGCAAGAGTCAGGGCGAAGTCGTGTGGCTGCCGCCGAAGCGCACGGACGACAAGGGCCGCGTGGTCCTCGAGGTGCCGCTCGGCGGCGCCGAGACCACCTGGCGCGTGGCGCTCGTGGGGCTACCGGATGCGGCGCGTCCCGCCGTAACCATGGTCGATGTGCCCTCGTCACTGCCCGTGTCGAGCCGCGTGGAAGCGGGCGTCAGCTGGGTGGCCGGCGACCGGGGCGAGCTGCGCGTCACGGTGCGAAACCGGACGGAAGCGGCGACCCAAGCGACGCTCACGCTGACCCCGGGCGGCGTGGCCGAGCTCGAGTCGCCGGCCGATGCCAGGCGCACGGTCGACGTGCCCGCCCACGGCGCGGCCGAGGTGCGCGTGCGGGTGCGCGCGCCGCGCGCCGGCTCGGCCGAGCTCACGCTGCAGACGGAAGCCGCCGGAAGCGCGCCCGACACGCTGGTCCACGAGTGGACCGTCGCAGTGGCGGGCGAGTACTCCGACGTGGCGCAGCTCGCGTGGGTCGACGGCAAGAAGACGATCGCGCTCCCGCCCGAGACGGCCGAGCGTCACTACGTGGGCCCCGCGAAGCTCGTGCTCGAGCGCGGCCGGGAAGCCATGATCCGGTCGGCCCTGGAGTCCCTCGATCCCGACCGACTGCTCGTGCCCGAGGCCCTCGTCGAGGCGCAGAGCGCCGCACGCGCCGTCGAGCGCTGGGCCGTGGCACGAGGCGGCCAGGCCGACCCACTCGCGGCGCGGGCCGCAGCCTTCGCGCGCCGGGCCGTGGGCAGGCTGATGGTGTTCCGAGGCGAGAAGGCGGGCGACGCGACGCCCTGGAAGCTGATGGCCGCCCGCGAGCAGGCCCTGCTCGTGCGTGGCACCCCCGAGCCCGTGAGCTGTCCGCCCGGCGGCCGTCCCGAGGTCGACCGTGCCCTGCGGTTCCTCGCGCTCGAGGAGGCCCCCGTGGCGGGGGTCGTGACCGGATGCTGGGATGCCCTCGCGGTCGCGACGACCGAGCAGGTGCAGTCGCTCGGTGACGCCGTGCGCCTCGCCCGGCTCGTCCTGGCGTTCGGAGGGCACGGACACCGTTCGTCTCAGGCGCTCGCGCTCGGAGCGCGGCTCGCCGAGCAGGTGAACCTCCGGCCCACGGGGTACCTGGAGCTTCCCGCGAGTGACACGAGCCGCCGTGCGGCCCGGGCGCTCGTCTATGCCGCGCTCCTGCGCGTCGCCCTGCGCCAGGCCGCACCCACAGCGGGGCCCGAGCGGCTCGTGGGCTGGCTGCTCCTCCAGCGCGACCCGCTCGGCGGCTTCGGCTCGGCCGAGGCCACGCGTGCCGCCATCGAGGCGCTGGTCGCGATGGCGCCGGCCGACGAGGCGAACGCGCCCGTCACCGTCACGCTGGGCTCGGAAGATCAGGCCGTGCAGTTCGATGCCGCGGGTCGGGCCGTGCTCACCTTGCCGGCCGGCCTGCAGAGCGTCGTCGTGCGCACCGAAGGCGCGCCGCTCGTGGCGCGCGTCGAGCGCCGCCGCCTGCGCCCGTGGTCGCAGCTACCCACGGAGCAGGGCCCGGCGCGCCTCGCCATACGCTGGCCGACAGACGCCCGCGCGGGCTCGACCGGCCGCCTCGAGCTGGCCCTTTCCCACACCCTCGGCCGGCCCGTCGTGGTGGACGTGAAGCTCCCCCTGCCCGCCGGCGCCCGGCTTGCCGCAGCCGTCCCTGGCGTGCGCCAGGTGCAGGGCGTCCTCTACCTGCACCAGAGCCTCACCGCGAGCGAGCTCGACAACGTGCTCGTGCTGCCCCTGCGCTTCGAGCTCGCGGGAAGCTTCACCGTGCCCGAGGCCGAGGCGCGCCTCAGCGAGGAGGAGGCCCCGCGCACGCTCGTGCCAGCGCAACCGCTGGTCGTGCAGGCCGAGGGGGCGCGCGCCGCGCCTTGAGGTCGAGCCCGTGACGCTGGGCGCGTCAGAGGGCACCGTGGCAGGCGTCGTACTGGTCACGGCGGCGCATGTCCTCGCGCTGCACCGCGACGACACACTCGACGACCGGCGACGCCTAGCGCTCGTACACGACCTCGCGGGGGCATGGGCTCACCAGAAGGACGCCGGGAACAACATCGCCTGCTCGAGGACGCCCTGATGCGCGAGCAGGCGACGCGCTTCCGTTCGCGGCGTTCACGCTGGCGGTGAGCCATCGCCTCGGCTTGACCGAGGCGCCGCCGGAGGGGCTCGCGCTAGGGGTCCACGGGCCCGTGCTCGAGCGCTTCGACGACGCCGCCGCGCTCGCCGCCGCGCTGCCTGCGGTCTGCGAGTATCACTTGACCCAGACGAGCCTCTCCGAGACCGGGACGTCCGAGTTCAACGCGGACTACGATCTCGTCCCCATCGACGTCCTGCTCCTCGGCGAGCTCCTGCGACGCAGCGCGCGAGCGCTGCCGGCCATCGACCACCCGCTCATGGCCACGCCGTTCGCGACCTTGCCCGCAGGATCTACCTGCGACCCGCTGAAGGACGCACGGGCCGAGCTGTGGGAGCTCTTCCTCGAGCTCTGTCGCGGAAAGCGGCCCGACCTCGTGCTCTCATGAGCGACGACGACCCGCCCTGAGCCGCGACCCTCGGTCAGTCGAGCGTGAGCAGGTACTTGCGCAGGTGTTTCACGGCGACCGAGCCGTGCGTGACCATGCCCTCGTCGAAGGCGCGCTGCTTCCACTTCGCCTCGCCGACGGCAGCGCGGAAGTCGCGCTCGAGCTCCAGGATCTCGTCGTAGCCGAGGAAGTACTGGCAGAGCTGGGTCGAGTCGAGCTCGGCCCGCACGAGCTTCTTCTCGGCCATGGCCTTCTCCTGCAGGCCCTCCTCGACCATGAAGCGGACGGCCTCGGCCTCGCTCATCTTGCCGGTCTGCAGACCGATGTCGAGCAGCGCGTTCGTCGCGACGACCATGTGACCGCGCAAGGTGAAGAACTTGTAGTGGTCGTTCTCGGCGCCGCCGAGGCCCGCGCCGAACACCATCACGTCCTCGCCGTAGACGGCCCAGCCCTCGACCATGGCCGCGTTCCAGAGCACGGCCCGCACCGGGTCGAGGTTCTGGCGCGCGTACCAGGTCTGCACGTGGTGGCCCGGGTAGGCCTCGTGGACGGCGCGGAGCAGCGTCGTGTAGCGGTTGTTGGCGCGCAGGTAGCTCTCGGCCTTCTCGGCCGGCCAGCGCGGATCGACTGGGTCGACGCTGTAGGTGCCGCGCCACTCGGCGTTCCGGTCGAGCATGCCGGGCGCGAGGTACTCCGCCGCGATGACCCCGCGCTTGAAGGCGGGCATCTCGATCGTGAGCAGCGTCGCGGCCGGCGGCAGATCGAGCAGGTCCTTCTCGGTGATGAGCTTGCGCAGCGAGTCGAGCCCACGCCACTCGTTCGCGACGTAGTCCTCGGCCGTGGGGTGGTCCTTCGCGAGCACGTCGCGGACGGCCTCGATGATGCCCTTCTGCGTCGCGGCGTCCGCCGTCTTGACCGCGTCGCCCTCCGGCCGCTTCTCCTTCGGCAGGAGCTTCTTGTGCAGCTCGAGGGCGAGTGCGAAGAGCTCGGCGCGCGCCTTGTCGAAGGCCGCGCGCGCACGCGGCACGACCTCGTCGGGCGTGAGCTTGGTCTGCAGGGCGAGCGGGAACTTCTTGCCGTAGCGCTCGGCGCCGAGGCGCCACTCGCCGTCCGAGCGCGGGAGCAGCGTCTCGACGAGGAAGGTCTGGTACTTGCCGAGGGCCTCCAGCGCCACGCCGCGCGCCTTCTCGGCCTCGGCGACGGCCTCGGGGGTTGCCCCGCCGGTGGCGGCGCCCTTGATGAACTCGGCGACCTCGCCCTTGACGAGCTCCATGCGCCCCTTGTTGTCGTCGATGGCGTGCTCGGTGTAGACGCGCGCCGGGCGCTTCTGGTGCGCCTCGAACTGCGTGAGGAGGCGGGGCAGGCCGGCCAGCAGGCCCGTGAGCGAGGCGAGGCGCGTGGCGAGCGGCGCGAAGTCGCCGTGCACGAGCATGCTCAGGCGCTCGGCGACGATCTCGCGCGGGTCGTAATAGGGGAACGAGTCGTGGAGGCGCGGGTCCCACTCCCAGTCCTTGATCTCGTCGAGGTAGAGCAGCTCGAGATCGATGGCATCGCCGACGATGTCGGCGTCGACGAGATCGTCGTGGCTCCAGCCCTGGCGACCGAGGGCGTCGAGCGCCGCGCGCTGGGCCCGCAGCGCGTCGCGGCGGGCGGCGAGCGCCTCGGGCGCGAAGTCCGCGTGGCGGCCGTCGTAGCGATGGTCGCCCATGAACATCGCGAGGTGCGGCTTCGCGACGAAGAGGGCGTCGAGGTACTGGGTCGCGAAGGTGGCCCAGGGTTGCGGCGCAGGTGCCACGGCGGCGGAGGTCGAGGCTGACGCCGAGCCGTGCGCTGCCGCGCTCGCGCTCCCGGACGCGTGCGGCGCCGCGGCGCTCGTCGCGTGGGCCGTGGCAGCGTGGGTGCCGCGAGGGTGGCTCTGGATCGGCTCCTCGCACCCGGTGAGCGAGAGCACGAGGGAGGACAGGCAGACGAGCGCGAACGAGCGGTGGGGCTTCACGGCGATACCTCGTGGCATGAACGCCAAGCGAGGTCGGCCGCCCCCCAAGCTGGTCTCTCGGGGGGCGCCGACCTCGCGAACGGACCTCGGACGTGCCCGGCGGGCGGGCGACTCAGCGCTTGCCGATGCCGAGCGCGATGTTCGTGGGCTTCGGCTCCTTGCCGGGCCAGTTGAAGAACAGGAAGGCGTCCTGATCTTCGCGCAGGATGCGGAGCTTCATCGACACGCCCTTGCGCATCCGCACCACGAAGTCGGCCATCAGCCCGGGCTTGACCATCTGGAAGTAGCTGTCGTTCTCGTTGCCGAAGCCATCCATGTCCTTGACGCCGGTGACCTTGCCGTCGCAGTGGACCTTGAGCCACTCGCGCATGATCTTCATGTGGCAGTCGTGGGGCCGCGAGTTCGCGTCCTGCGTGTTGATCTCGGCGGCCTTGTTCCACTCGTCCATCGAGGGCGGATTCGACTTCTCGGCCGGGATGTCCGGAATGCCGCTCGCATCGGCGCCGGCGGTCGCGCTGCCCGTCGCCGCGGCGCTGGCCGTCGTGGCTGCGCTCGCGGTCGCGGGCGCGCTCGCCGCGGCGCTCACCGTCGCGCTCACCGTCGGGCTCGCGGTCTCACCGGCGGTCGCGGTCGTCGTCGCGCTCGCCGTGGCGGTCGCGGTCGGCGTGGCGCTCGCCTTGGTGCTGGCGCTCGGCTTGACGCTCGCGGTCTTGCTCGCTCCCGAGGTCGTCTTCGGCGCGTCGCCGCCCGACTCGCAGGCCCCGAGTGCCAACGCCACGACGCCGATTGCCACGCAATGCAGTCTGCTCATCTCAACTGTCCTCGGTTGGGTGTCCCCCGTGCGGCCGCGCATCGTAGTGGGCGTCCGGCGAAAGTAAAGGCGCACGGCGCCCGCAGGCGGGACGGCGACGGCGCGTGCCGGAGGAGCGGCGCGGCCGATCGACGGGCAGCGAGGCCACACGACCGAGACGAGAGGGCGAAAGTCGCGTCAGGCCGGCGTGCAGACGAGGTGTCCGTCGTGGCAGGCGAAGCCGGCGGGGCACGAGGCCGGGTCCTCCATCGTGCAGGTCTGGTTGCAGTACTGCTGCCCGTAGCAGAAGCCGGCGCACTCCTCGTCGGCGGTGCACGGGGTGCCGACGACGCCGGCGCCGCCGCCGTGGATCTCGCTGCACGCGGCGCCGAGGCACGCGAAGCCTGCGCGGCAGTCCTGCGCCTGCACGCAGGCCGTGTTGCACTGGCCGCCGTTGCAGGCGTAGCCGTCCGCGCAGTCGCTGGCGCGCATGCACTCGACGCAGCGCGAGTGGAACTGGCACAGGAAGCCCGCCTTGCAGTCGTCGTTCGACTCGCAGACGGTGACGCACACGCCCTGGTTGCAGGCGGTGGCGGCGGGGCAGTCGGTGTCGGCCCCACAGGGGATGTCGTCGTGCAGGCAGACGCCGCCCACCGTGTCGCAGGCGTAGGTGGCGGGGCAGTCGGCATCCGTCGTGCAGGCGCCGATGAGGCACACGGGCCCCATCTGATCGCGCGCCACGCAGGCATAGCCAGCCGGACACGGCGCCGCGGTCGAGCAGTTGCGGGTGCAGGCCGGCGCCGCGCCCTGGATCCCGAGCGCGCAGTAGTGCGCGCAGTCGGCGTGGTAGCTGCACACGGCACCGAGGTCGTCGGGCTCGGGGGGCGCCTCGACGAAGGCGCCGTCGTCGTCGCAGGCGCGGAGCGCGAGCAACGCGAGGACCCCCACCACGACCACGGCCCGGCGCAAGGTGTGCGGACTCTCCATGGCAGACCCTCCGAGGTTCAAGGTAGGTGGGGATGGAAATGCGGTCAACCGCCGCGCCCGCTCGAGCCGGGCGCGCGCTCACGGGAGCGGTGCGTGGCCGAGCGCGGCGAGCGCGCCGGCGACGAGCTTGCGCGTGGCCGCGGAGGCCGCGACGAGGGGCAGACGCACGTCGTCGCGCATCTTGCCGAGCAGGGCGAGCGCCGCCTTGGCGGGCGCCGGATTCGGCTCGACGAAGAGCGCGCCGTGGAGCGGCAACAGGCGGTAGTGCGCGCGCCGCGCGGCCTCGAGCTCGCCCTTCGCGCACAGGCTCGTGACCTCGCAGGTCTCGCGTGGCAGCACGTTCGAGGTCACGCTGATGACGCCGCTCGCGCCCGCCGCCATCATGGGCAGGGTGAGCGCGTCGTCGCCCGAGAGGACGGCGAGCCGGTCGCCGAGGCGACGCTTGAGCTCCTGGCAGCGCAGCACGTTGCCCGTCGCGTCCTTCACGGCCACGACGTTCGCCGCACCCGCGCAGATCTGCTCGGTCGCGTCGGGGCCGAGGTCGACGCCGGTGCGGCCGGGGATGTTGTAGAGGACGACGGGCACCGACACCGCGCGGGCCACGGCGAGCACGTGCTCGCGCAGGCCGTCCTGCGAGGGCTTGTTGTAGTAGGGCATCACGACCATGACCGCGTCCGCGCCGGCGGCCACCGCGGCCTGCGAGGCGGCGATGGTCTTCTTCGTGGAGAAGCTCCCGGTGCCGACGAGGACGGGCACGCGCCGCTGCGCCGTGCCGACCACGCGCTCGATGACCGCGCGCATCTCGTCCTCGGCGAGCGTCGGCGTCTCGCCGGTGGTGCCGCACGGGACCAGGCAGGTGACGCCGGCCGCGATCTGGTCCTCGACCAGGCGCTCGAGCGCCGCGTGGTCGACGGCCGCGCCGCCTGCCGTGAAGGGGGTCACCAGGGCCGTGAACGTGCCCGCTGCCGTGAACGCTGCCATCGCCGTCACCTCTCGCCCGCGACCATCGTGGCCTGCCGGTGAAGCGTCAAGCATTTGGCGGCGCGGCGCCGGTCGCGGCCCGGCGCAGGGCTCGCTATGCTGGCGGGCGATGCCACGGATTCGCGCTCGGTCGTGGTGGGCCGCGGGAGGCGCCCTCGTGCTCGCGGCCTGTCGTCCGTCGGCGGCGCCGCCGGCGCCGAGCGCCTCCGCACCGGCGACGAGCTCGACGCCGCCCGCCTCCGCGAGCGCGGCGCAGCCGGGCGCGGACGAGGCGAGTCGCTGCAGAGCCCACGTGGCGGCGGCCACGGTCGAGCCGCCGGCGCCCGCCTGCCGTCCGAGCCCCGTCGCGCTCGTCGCGCTCGAGAGCCTCGTCGGGCGTCCGTCGCCGCGCCACCCGAAGCCGTCCGCGCGCGTCGAGCTCGGCACGATCCCGGCGGCGCAGCGCCCCCAGCCAGCCGTCTTCGTGGGCCTCGGGCGGCGCTCCTTCTGGCGCGTGCTCGACGCCGCGCTCCCGGCCGAGCTGGCAGCGCCCGTCGAGGCCGTGCTCGAGGCCGAGCGCCGGCTGCGCGAGGCGGCACAGGCGGCCGCGCGGCTCGAACGAGCTGCGGAGGACTGCGCGGGCGCACCGGACGAGCGCTGCCAGTGCGTCACGGCCGCGGTCGCGGAGCATCGGGCGACCGCGGAGGCTCGGCGCCGCGAGCAGCGCGCGCTCCGCGAGCGAGCGCGCGCGGCCGTCGAGGACGTGGTGCGGAGCGCCGGCGCAGCGCCGTCGCCCGCGGCGCTCACCGTGCTCGGCGAGCTCGCCTGGGCCGAGAGCAGCGACGACGCCGGGCTCGAGGCGCAGCCGGATCTCGCGCCGGCGCGCGAGGCCTTCGCCCGGGCCGCGGCGTTCGCGCCGCCGGCGACCGCGCTCGGCTGGATCGCACGCTACGACCTCGGCCTGCTCGCGCGCGAGGCCGGGGACGACGCCGCCGCTCGCGCGGCCTTGGCACCGCTCGCCGCGCTCCCCGCCGCGCCCGCGGAGATCGGCCACGGCCTCGACGTCGAGCTCTGGCTCGGCGAGCTCGCGACCTCCTCGGCCGAGGCGCTCGCGCACTTCGAGCGTGCGGCCTCGACGAGCGGCACCGTGGAAGCCGAGGTCGTCGCGGGTGTCGCGTCTTTCTCGCTCATGCAGCGCGCCTACGCGGCGGGCGAGCTCGCCCGGGCCGTCGCGGCGGGCGCCCGGCTCGCGGCGTTCACGAGCGGCTGCGAGGAGGAGCGCGGGGACTACCGGCCCGAGCTCGGCGCCATCGCGGGGCGCGCGCTCGACCGGCTCGGTCCGGGCGTCGCGGCCGGCGCGCGCGCCGCACCGCTCGCCATCGGCGCGGACGCGTTCCCCGACGTGGCGCTCGGCGTCGCGGAGGCGGCCCTCGAGCGCGGCGACGTCGAGGCGGCCACGCATGCCTGGCGCGCGCTGCTCGACGCGAGCCCCACGTCCTGGCTCGCACCGCGCGCACTCGTGGCCCTCGCCGCCGAGCGCCGCCGGGCCGGGGACGCGACCGCCGCGACCGCGCTCGAGACCGAGCTCGCGCGGAGCTACGGGCCGGGCTCGCCCTGGGCCGAGCTCCACCGGGCGCGACTCGCGCGTCCCGGCGCGAGCAGCCCGCCGCCGCCCCCGGCGCTGCCGGCCCGCGACCCGGGTGTGGGCGAGCTCGGCGAGCGCCTGCGCTCGCTCGCGAGCGAGCTCGTGTCGGCGTGTGCCGCGCGTACCGGCGCCCCCGCCGGCGCCGAGGTCGAGCTCACCGTGGCTCCGGCCCAGGATGGCCTGGCGACGGTGGGCGCCCGCGCCCTCGGCTCGGCGCCCGCCGAGCTCGCGAGCTGCGCACGCGAGCTCGGCCGGAGCTGGCTCCGCGGCGTGCCTCTGGCGGCGCGGGCCACCGTGAGCGTCCTGCCTTAGCAGGAAGGTCGGCTCGAGCTTGGCGCGGCTACAGACGTCGGGCCCAGAAGCCGCTGCGTGGATCCCTGTGGCCTCCCGCTCGCCCTCCTCCAGCCTGGAGCCCGGAGTCTGGAGCCTTGAGCCACCGTTTCGTGCGACGCGGGTCGGGCGCAGCGACACGACACCGTGGCCCACCGCCATGGAGGTGGCCGGCTCGACCCCCATTTGGTAGGTATCGGGCACCATGAACAAGCTGTGGGGGGTGGGGTTGGGCTTGGCCGCGGTCGTCGGCGCCCTCGGCGTCGGCACCGGCGGCTGTGAGCTCGTGGCCGTGGTCGATCGCAACGAGCTCCGGGGCACCGGAGGCTCGCTCGTCGGTGGAGCCGGCGGTAGCGGTGGGAGCGGGGGCACGGGCGGGGTCGCCTGCGACCCGCTGCTCTGCCCGGCGGGCACGACCGCGTGCGAGGTGCCCGTGTGCCTGCCCGACGACACCTGCGGCCTCGACCCGGCGCCCGCGCGCACGGCCTGCACCGACGTCCAGAACCCCGACGGCGTGCTCTGCGACGGCCAGGGCAGCTGCGTCGAGTGCGTGGACCAGACCGACTGCGCCGGCACGGACCTCTGCGAGACCGGCTCGTGCGTGCCCGAGAGCTGCTCGAACCTGACACAGGACGGCGACGAGACGGACGTCGACTGCGGCGGCTCCTGCAGCCCGTGCGTGAACGGCGACGCCTGCGTGGATGCGAGCGACTGCGAGAGCGGCTTCTGCAACGCCCTCGTGTGTGCGGCCTGCACGCTCGACGTGGACTGCGGCGCCGGCAACTACTGCGAGGCCGGCGGCACCTGCGCGCCCCAGAAGCTCGGCGGCACCGTCTGCGCCGCGGCGAACGAGTGCGCGAGCGGCTTCTGTCCGGCCGACGACCTCGTCTGCTGCGACGTCGCTTGCGACGGAACGTGCGAGGCCTGCCTCGCAGCGAAGAACGGCAACGCCGGCAACGGCACCTGCGGCCCCGTGCCCGCGGCCGCCGACCCCGACACCGAGTGCCCGGCCGGCGCCGCGACCTGCCGGCTCGGTGGCTGCAACGGCAGCGGCCAGTGCTCCCCTGCGCCGGACGGCACGCTCTGCCGGGCGGGCTCGGGCGACGCCTGCGATCCGGACGAGACCTGTGCCGGGGGCAGCTGCCCCACCGACACCGTCGCGCCCGCGAGCACCGTGTGCCGGACGGGCTCGGGCGACAGCTGCGACCCGAACGAGACCTGCCCCGGCACCGCCGGAGCGGCCTGTCCCGCGGACGTCGTCGCCTCGGCGGTCACCGAGTGCCGCCCGAAGAACGGCTCCTGCGACGTGGCCGAGAGCTGCCCGGGCGTCGCGGGCCAGGCCTGTCCGGCGGACGCCGTGGTGGCCGACGGAACGGCGGGGTCCCCCTCGTGCGTCGAGTACCTCTGCGACGGGCTCGCGCCGGGCTGCCCGGGGAGCTGCGTCGACAGCACCGACTGCGCGCCGACGTACACCTGCAACACCGGTCCCAACCGGTGCCAGTAGCGCAGCGCGCGCGCCGGTCGACGCGCCGTCACGCCGGGGCGTCCGCCACGAAGAGCGCGGCGGCACCGAACGACAGGCGCTCGAAGCGCACGGCGGCGAAGCCGGCGTCCCGCAGGGTCGCGGCGAAGACGGCCGCCGGCGGGAAAGCGCGGATCGAGCGGTCGAGGTACGCGTAGGCGTCGGCCGCGCCGACGAGCGCACCCAGGCGCGGCATGACCTGTCGGTTCCACAGGCGCACGAGCGGCGACAGGAGGTGGCCCTGCGGCTCGCAGAGCTCGAGGACGAGGGCGCGACCGCGCGGCCGCAGCACGCGGCGCATCTCGCCGACGGCGCGTCTCCGGTCCGGCACGTTGCGGATGCCGAAGGCCATGGTCACGGCGTCGAAGGAGGCCGACTCGAAGGGCAGCGCCTCGGCATCGCCCCCCACGAAGTGGACCCGGTCGCCGAGCCCGCGCACCCGCGCCTTCTGGCGGGCCACGGCGAGCATGCCCTCCGACGGGTCGAGCCCCACGACCTCGGCGCGTGCGAGGCGGCGGGCCACGAGACAGGCCACGTCCCCGGTCCCGGTCGCGAGATCGAGCACCGAGCGCGGCGCGGGACTGCCGAGCGCCGCCACCATGCGGTGGCGCCAGCGTACGTCGGAGCCTAGCGACAGCACGCGGTTCATGAGGTCGTAGCGCACCGCGATGCGGTCGAACATCGAGCCCGAGCCGTCGGCCCCGCGCGCTGTCCGGTCGCTCTGCATCGCGCCCCACATAGGGGATCGTCCCGGCCCGCACAAGGCTCCGGGCCGGCCCCCCCATCCCGGCGGCTCCGGGCCGGCGTCACCGCCCGGGCGAGGGGGCACCCGGTGCGACCGGCGGCGCGAGCAGCGGCGCGAGCACGCGGCTCACCGCGTCCACCGTGAACGGTTTGGCGAGGACGGCCGCGAAGCCGAAGCGACCGGGATCGGCGACCACGGCATCGTCGGAGTAGCCCGAGGAGACCACGGCGACGACCTCGGGGTCGAGCGCACGCAGGGCCGCCAGGGTGTCGAGACCGCCCATGCCGCCGGGGATCGTCAGGTCGAGGATCACGACGTCGAAGCGGCGCCCCTCGGCGAGCGCTCGCCGATACGCGGCGACGGCCTCGGCGCCGCCCTCCACCGTCTCCACCCGATGGCCGAGGTGCGGCAAGACGACCCCCAGCACCTCGCGCACCATGGGCTCGTCGTCCATGACGAGGATGCGCCCGGCGCGGTGCCTCGACACGGGCTCGGGCGCCGCGGGCGGCGGCGCGCTCGCGGCCGCGGGCAGGTAGATCGTGAACGTGGCGCCCGGCCCCAGGTCCGGGTCGTAGGTGACGGCACCGCCGTGGCGCTTCGCGATCGAGTACGCGGTGGCGAGGCCGAGGCCGGTGCCCCCGGGCTTCGTGGTGAAGAAGGGCTCGAAGAGGTGCACGCGCTGCTCGGGCGGGATGCCGGGCCCCTGGTCGGTGAAGCGCGCGAGCGCGTAGCGCCCGGGGGCGAGCGACTGCGGGTTGGCGGGCCCGAGCTCGCAGGCGCCGAGGTGCACCCGCAAGGTGCCTCCCGGCGCCATGGCCTGCTCGGCGTTGATGACGAGGTTCTCGACGACCTGGCCGAGCTGCGCCGCGTCGGCCAGCACGTGCGGCACGGTCCCCGCGAGCGTCACCACCGCCCGGCACGTGGAGCCGGAGAGCGCGAAGCGCACGGTGGACCGGACCACGCCCTCGAGATCGACGGGACGCGCGACCGGAGCGCCCCCGCGCGAGAACGTGAGCAGCTGGCGCGTGAGCCCCTGCGCCCGGGCGAGCGCCTGGCTCGCGTTGGCGAGCAGGGCGCCCACCGCGCTGTCCGGGGGCGTCTGCTCGATGGCCAGGGACAGGTTGCCGAAGACGCCCACGAGCAGGTTGTTGAAGTCGTGGGCGATGCCGCCGGCGAGGAGCGCGAGCGACTCGATGCGCTGGGCACGGGCGAGCTGCTCGCTCGTGCGCCGCAAGAGCAGGTGGCGCCACATGCCCTCCATGAGCACCGTGAGCTCGCCCACGTCGGCGTCGGTGTAGTCGCTCGCCTTGTTGGCCACGGCGCCGAGAGCGACGATGCGCTCGCCGTCGAAGAGCGGGACGCACAGCAGGCGCTCGATCGCCAGGTGGCCGGGCGGCATGCACGACTCCGCGCCGAGCCCGCCGTTGACGACCACCGGCCGGCGCAGGCGCACGCACTCGCCGAGCTTGCCGGCGTCCTTGACTGCGAGGCTCGACATGGCCGTGGCCACGCCCCTGCCCGGGGCGACGATCGCGTGCACGGTGCAGACGGCCTCGTCCTCGTCGAGCGTCGCGACGAGCCCTGCGCTGCCGTGCGTGAGCCCGAGCGCCTGCTCGAGCACGACCCCGGCCGTGGCCTCGATGGAGGTGTGCGAGGCCTGGCTCACGGCGAGCAGCGCTCGGTGTCGCTCCGCGCTCGCCTGCGCCGCCTCGTGCGCCCGCTGGCGCTCGGTGACGTCCTGCACCATCGAGAGCGTGCCGGCGAGCGCGCCGCCGCGGTCGAACAGTGGCGTCGTCAGCCACTCGCAGAGCAAGCGCCGGCCGTCCTTGGCGATCGAGGCGTCGACGCGCCGCACCACGCTCTCGCCGGCGCGGAGCTCGGCGTCGACCGTCGCCAGCTCGGCCAGTCGCTCCGGCGGCACGAGGATGTCCTCCGGCCCCTTGCCGAGCGCCTCGGCGGCGCTGTAGCCGAAGATGCGCTCGGCAGCCGGGTTCCACAGCACGGCCTTGCGATCGGCATCGGTGACGATGCACCCGACGGGCATGCGCTCGACGAGCATGGCCAGCCGCTCCTCGGCCTGCCGGAGCGGTCCGACGTCGGTGAGCGACAGCAGCAGCCCGTGGGCGCCCGCGCTGCCGGGCACGCGCGTGCACTGCACGAACACGCGCACCGGTCGACCGTCGAGCGCAAAGAGCACGCCCTCGGCCTCGAACGACGCGGCGCCGTCCAGCATGGCGAGCAAGGCGGGGCCCGTCAGGTCGGAGGCGCGATTGAGGCGGCTCAACGCCTGCCAGGTGTCGGGCCGAGCGTCGGGCAGGCCGAGCAGGCGCAGGGCGGCGGAGTTGACCATCGTGACCGCCACGAGCGCCCGGAGCTGCGCGAGCTCGTCCGGGCGGCCCGCGAGCGCCCCGAGGTCACCGGCCCCTTGCCGGCGGAGCTCCGCCAGGCGCTCCTCGGCGCGCCGCACGTCGACCTCGATGAGCGGCACGGGCGTGTGCTCGAAGAGATCGCGGTGGTGGGCCTCGCTGCGCCGCAGCGCGCGCTCGATCGCCGCGCGATCGGGCTGCCGGCGAAAGACGCCCACGAGGTAGGTCTCGCCCCCGACCACGACGGGCGCCGAGTTGACGTCGCACGCCACGATCGAGCCGTCCGCGCGCAGCACGGGGATGTCGAGGCTGACGGTCTTGTCCCCGGCGGCCTGCTGCCGGAACTCGCCCTCGACGAACGGCAGATCGGCCGGCGGGTGGATCGCGGCGATGGGCAGACCCACGAGCTCGTCGCGGCTCCGCCCGAGCAGCTCGTGGCCGGCCGCGTTCCCGTAGACGAGGGTGCGGCGCTCGGTCTCCGCGATGAGCACGGCGTCGGCCATGGCGTCGAGGACGGCGCCGAAGAGCTCGCCCGCGCCGAGCCCGGAGGCGCCGAGCGCGCCGAGCGCCCCGACGGCGGTGCCGGCGCCAGCCTGGTGCTCGGTGGCCTTCATCCGCTCGTGGCCCACGTACGGTCGGTCCATCGACTCTGCCCGTCGTCGGACGAATCGCACGACCGGCGTCCGCTGGGAAGCCGGAGTGGCCGCCCCGGGCCCGGAGCCGTGGCCGCAGCCCCGATCCGGCTGGGGCGGCGGCGGGCCGCGGCGCCCACCCTTCGCCCCGCGCAGCCCTTCTGCTACTCTGTCTCGAGCCCAGGTCGCGAGCGCGGGCGTTGGACGCGCCGCGCGAGCCGGACTAACGAACGATCCCAGCCGCGACGCGTCCGCGCCGACGGCG
>JADLAB010000409.1 GCA_020848455.1 Polyangiaceae bacterium | reverse complement strand
GCGCCGCCGGTCGCCGTGCCCTTGGGCTCGGCGTTCCGCCACGGCGCGAGCACGAGGACGGTCATCGTCCCGGCGACGAGCAGCAGGACCGCGGAGGCGAGCACGGCGCGCACCCCGCGGCGGTCGCGCCCGCGGGGCACGGGCGACGCCGTGCCCGACTCGAAGCTCGGCTCCTCCCGCAGGAGCGCGCCGAGCGCCTCCTCGTCGAAGGACGGGGGAGCCTCGGAGAGGGGCCGCTGCACCTGCTCGGTGAGCCAGTGCGCGCGGAGCGACGTGCCGGCGATGTCGGTCGCCACGCGCTGGTCGAGGGCCCAGCTCGCGAGCGCCTGGCCGAGCGAGCGCATGTCTTGCCAGCGCTCCTCCCGATCCTTCGCGAGGCCCCGCCGCACGATGTGCCACAGTTCCTCGTCGCCCACGCCGTAGTCGGTGGTCGGCTTCGGGTCGTTCAGCAGGATCGACGCGACGAGCGCCTGGTAGCTGTAGCCGTCGAAGGGGCGCTCGCCGGTGATGATCTCGTAGAGCACGACGCAGAGCGACCAGACGTCGCAGCGGTGGTCCACGTCGTTCGCGCCCTGCGCCTGCTCCGGCGACATGTAGTCCGGGCTGCCGACGATGACGCCCGCCTGGGTCACGCAGCTCGGCGTGCCCTCGGGCAGCGCGTCGGACGACAGGATCCGCACCGGCTCCTCGCGGTGGAGCTTGGCGATGCCGAAGTCGACGAGCTTCGGCACCATGGTGCCGCTGTCGTCCTTGGTGAGGACGATGTTGTCGGGCTTGATGTCGCGGTGCACGATGCCGCGCCCGTGCGCCGCGACGAGCGCGCTGCAGATGGGCAAAAGGGCCTGCACGGCCTTGATGGGCGGCAGCGTGCTCTTGCGCTCGAGCAGATCGCCGAGCGACTCGCCCGTGAGGACCTCCATCACGATGAAGGGGTCCTGCTGCTCGGTCTCGCCGAACTCGAACACGCGGCAGATGGACGGGTGCCCGAGCCGTGCCGCGGCGCGCGCCTCCTGCAGAAGCCGCTCGCTCGCCTCGACCGTCGCGACCTCGTGGCGGATGAGCTTGATCGCGACGTCGATGTCGAGGGTGAGCTGGCGCGCGAGCCACACCGCGCCCATGCCCCCCTCGCCGAGCACGCGCGTCAGCCGGTACTTGCCCGCGATGACGTCGCCCTCCGCGTAGCGATTGGGCGGGGAGCTCCCGCCGTCGGGCGAGGCGGCCGAGTCGCTGGCGTCGGACACGAGCGCGGGGGAGGTCATCGCAGGGTGAGCTCAGTTCTGACGATATCTCGCGGAGTTACTCGGGACAACTGCTCCCGTGGTCCGGCCCCCCTTCTCGCGCCCGATCGCGCGCCCGATCGCGCACCCGATCGCCCGCCCGATGTGTCGACGCTCAGTCGCCGCGCGAGCTCGCCGGTGGCTCCTCGGGCGCGTCGAAGCGTGCCACGAGGTGGTAGGCGCCCTCGCGCAGCTCGCTCACGACCCGCAGCCCGCTGTTCTGCAGGACGACGAGCATGGCGCGGTTGGTGGCGAGCACGTCGGCCGTGAAGCCGTCGAGGCCGCGCGCGTGCGCGATCTCGGCCATGCGCCGCATGAGCAGCGTGCCGACGCCGCGGCCGTGCCAGTCGTCGCGCACGACGAAGGCGATGTCGGCGAGCTGGGTCGCCGGGTCGACGTCGTAGCGCACCATGGCGACGATGTCCTCGCGCCCATCCACGTCGGCGCAGGCCACCAGGGCGACGTTCTCGCGGTAGTCGAGGTCGACGAGCCTCAGCATCTCCTCGTGGGTGTGGGACTTCTTGTAGCCCATGAAGCGCTGGTACGTGCTCTCGTCGCTCAGGCGATAGAACATGTCCTGCAGCGCCTCCTCGTCCGAGATGCGCACCGGGCGCACGAGCAGCTCGTGGCCGCTCTTGGTCTTCTCCGTGCGCGCCTGCTCCCACGGGTAGGCGGCGCGCGGGGCGATCTGGTCGGGCAGCACGTAGCGGCGCTGCTTGGCCGCCTGGAGCAGCTCGCTGCGGAAGTCGGGGTGGGCGATCTCGATGAGGTTCTGCGCGCGCTCGCGGATGTTCTTGCCCCAGAGGTCGGCGACGCCGTACTCCGTGACGACGTAGTGCACGTCGCCGCGGCTCGTCACGACGCCGGCGCCCGCCTCGAAGGCCGGCTGGATGCGGCTCACCTTGCCGTCCTTGGCCGTCGAGGGAAGAGCGATGATGGGCTTGCCGCCGCGGCTGCGCGCGGCGCCGCGGATGAAGTCCACCTGGCCGCCGATGCCGGAGAAGAAGCGGCCCATGAGCGTGTCGGCCGCCACCTGGCCGGTGAGATCGACCGCGAGCGCGCTGTTGATGGCCATCATCTGGTCGTTGCGCGCGATGTTGAACGGGTCGTTCGTGAAGATCGTCGGGCGCATCTCGACCGCCGGGTTCTCGTGCAGCCAGGCGTAGAGCGCGCGGCTGCCGATCGCGAAGGACGTCACGATCTTGCCGGGCAGGAGGCTCTTCTTGCGGCCGTTGATCACGCCCTGCTCGACCAGGTGCATGACGCCGTCGGAGAGCATCTCGGTGTGGATGCCGAGGTCGTGCCGGTTGCCGAGCGCGGACAGCACGGCGTCCGGGATCTTGCCGATGCCCATCTGCAGGGTCGCCCCGTCGGGGATGAGCGTCGCGACATGCCGACCGATGGCGCGGTCGACGTCGTCGAGGGGCTCGGCCTCGCGCTCGAGCAACGGGTAGTCGGCGGGCACGAGCGCCGCGATGCGGCTCACGTGCAGGAACGAGTCGCCGTGGGTGCGCGGCATGCGCGGGTTGACCTCGGCCAGGATGACCTCCGCCGCGTCGACCGCCGCACGCACGACGTCCACCGACACGCCGAGACTCACGTAGCCGTGCTCGTCGGGCGGGCTCACCTGCACGAGCGCCACGTCGACGCGCACGCGGCGGCTGGTGATGAGGCGCGGGATGTCGGAGAGGAACACGGGCATGAAGTCGGCGCGCCCCTCGGCCACCGCCTCGCGCACGTTCTTGCCGATGAAGAAGGCCGTGTGGCGGAAGCGCCGCTCGAGCCCGCGCGCCGCGTAGGGCGCCGGACCGAGCGTCATGAGGTGCACGACCTCGTTGTCGGCCAGGTGCTCGCCGTGGGTCACGAGCGCGTCGGTGAGCAGCAGCGGTTGCGCCGCGCCCGAGCCGATGAAGATGCGCCGCCCGCGCGCCACGAGGCGCATCGCGTTCGGGAGGGTGAAGACCTTGGACCTGTAGCGCTCCTGCCAGGGCACGGTGCTCATGGCCCCCAAGGTTCCCACGGCTCCGCGGTGCGCAAGGGCGGCCGGACGATTCCCGGACGGTACGCCACGATGTGACGTTGGGTCACTTTTGTGCCCGGGCGCGCCCGGGGCACGCGGCTCAGGACGCCACGAGCACCAGGGCGTCGTCGTGGTCGCGCGCGAACTCGGCGAGCAGGTGGGCCGCGACGACCGCCGGGTGCGCGAGCCGCACGCCGGGCTCGCCGAGCTCGAGCCCGGTCCGGAGCCCGTCGCTCGCCAGGACGACGAGATCGCCCGGCACGAGCGCCAGCGTCTCGCTGCGCGGCGCCCGCGCGGGGCGTCGACCGGAGCCGAGCACCATGGGCGTGCCCTCGAAGCGCCGCGTGGGGCCGCTCACCGGCAGCACGCGCAGCATCACGTTGCCGGCTCCAGCGACCTCGAGCTCGCCGCGCACGCGGTCGAGCCGCGCGAGGCCCATCACGGCGCCGCGCGTCCGCACGAGGGCGCGGTCGGCCGCCGCGAGCAGCGCGCGGAGGTCGAGGCCGGCGGCGCCCGCCCGGCGCACCTCCGCGATGGCGAGCGCCGCCGCGGCACGCGCCTCGGCGCCGTGCCCGAGCCCGTCCGCGACCGCGCACAGGAGCCCGTCCGCGCGGCGCACCGCGCAGGCGTCGTCCCCGCACACGCGCGCCGCGGGGTGGGGCCGGCCGGCGACGCCGATCTCGCTCGGCGCGAGCGGCGGGCGCGCGTACTTGCGCGCCCGGAGGCAGCTGCCCTCGCCGCGCCGCACGTCGACGTCGAGCTCGTCCACGAGCCGTCGCACGCTCGACAGCCCGACGCCGAGCGTGCGCGAGGGCGACGTGCCGGCGAGCGCCGCGGCCACGTCGCGGATGCCGGGCCCGACGTCGGCGGCCACGACCTCGACGCCCGGCGCGGCTCCGTGCGCGACGCCGCCCACCCCCACGTGTCCGGCGCGCCCGTGCGCGAGCACGTTGTGCGCGAGCTCGCTCGCGGCCGTGACCACGCACTCGGCGGCCACCGTGTCGAGGCCCGCCTCCTGCGCGGCCGTGCGCACCGCCTGCCGCACGAGCGACACCGAGGCGAGGTCGTGGAGCTCGATCGTGGCGAGCCCCTCGGTCCAGCCCGCCTGGAGCTCGCGCGCGCTCACGCCCGCTCCGCAACCGTCAGAAGCGCTTCCACTTCACGATCCTGACCGTGGTGCCCTCGCCCCGCGCGGTCTCGAGCGCGAACTCGTCCACGAGGCGGCGGCTGCCGGAGAGCCCGAGCCCGAGCGAGCGGGTCGTGCTGTGCCCACCGGCGAGGGCCCGTTCGACGTCGGCGATGCCCGGCCCGGTGTCGCGGAACTCCATGGCGAGGCCATGGCGCGTCCCGTCGAAGAGCTCCTCGACCACCGCCTCGCCGCCGCCGCCGTGCACCCAGCAGTTGCGGGCGAGCTCGCTCGCCGCCGTGGTGATCGCCGCGGTGGCGAAGGCGTCGAAGCCGTAGGCCTGCGCGAGGCTCCGCGCCTTGCGGCGCACCAGCACCACGTCGGCCTCGCACCCGATGGGCAGCTCGTGGCGCCCGAGCAGGCGGGTCGAGCGCGGTGCACGCTCGCCGCCCCCGTGCCCGACCTCGACGGGCCTCACGGCTGCGTCCGGCTCCCGCGCCGGCCCTCCGCGTCCCCCGAGCGCCCCTCTGCGAGCAGCGCGAGCCCGTGGTCGAGGTCGAGCGCCGTCCGCACGCCCTCGAGCGGGAAGCCCATGCGCACCAGCGTGGCGGCGACCTCCGGCCGCATGCCCGCGAGCACCGTGTCGGTGCCCATGAGGCGCGCCATCCGGCCCGTGTCGGCCAGGATGCGCGCGACGTAGCTGTCCACGGTCTCGAGCCCGCTGATGTCGACGACGAGCCCGGTCGCGCCGCTGCGCTCGATGGCGGCGAGCACGTCCTGTTGGAGCCGCTCGGCGAGCGCGTCGTCGAGCTCGACGTGCACCGAGCAGAGCAGCGTCGCGCCGATGCGCAGGATCGGGATGGGGCTCATGCGCGCCCGGCTCCGTCCGGGCCCCTCGGCTCCACGCCCGCGCCTACGGGCGCGATGCGCTTGCCGACGAGCGCGAGGGCGAGCTCGATGCCCTCGGCGAGCCGGGCGCGCGTCGGCATGGAGGCGATCTCGACGCCGAGCTGCACGAGCGTGCGGGCGACGTGTGCGCTGATGCCGGTGAGGATCGCCTCGCAGCCGAGCAGGCGCACCGCCTGGGTCGTCTGCAGCAGGTGCTCGGCCACCCGCGTGTCGACCACGGGCACCCCGGCGATGTCGAGGATGAGGACGCGCGCTTGCTCCTCGACGATGCGCACGAGCACCGTGTCCATCACCTGCTCGGCCCGCAGGCTGTCCACCGTCCCGATGAGCGGCAGGAGCAGCACGCCGTGGTGCACGCGGATGACCGGCGTCGAGAGCTCGCGCAGGGCGGCCTGGTGACGCTCGAGCGCGGCGTCGCGCGCCACGATGTAGGCGTCGATGGCCAGGGTGATGTCGAAGAACACGAGCTTCTGCAGGCTCGCGAAGGCCGCGTGCGCCTCGGCCGGGTCGGAGATCCCGGCGAACAAGAGGTCGAGCAGCAGGCGCAGCTGGCGCCGGTACGCGCCCAGATACCACTTCGGTGCGAGGCCGATGCGCTCGTGGGCGGCGCCGACGCGCAGCCGGTCGTCGACGTAGGCCTCGTCGACCTTGCCGTCGAACAGACCGAGGAAGTAGGCCCGCTGCAGGCGCTTCACGCGCTCGATGACGCGCGCGTCCGGGAAGAACTGGCGCGTGTCCTCGTGGCCGAGGAGCAGCGCGTAGAAGTCCTCGACGAGCCGGTCGATGTTCGCCTCGGCGAGCGGGCGCAGCGCCGCGAGCCGCGCGAGGTCGTCGTCGCCGAGCTCGACGAACGCGCGCCGCCGCGGAATGTCGTACACGTCCGCCGCGAGGCGTTCCCGCGTCTCGCTCCCTGCCATCCGCAACCTCCAGGTCCAGCCGGCCCTGCATAGCACCGCTCGCCGGGGTCGCCTACCCGGGCGCGGCCGTCAGGGATCGATGCGCAGGAGGAACGCGTCGCGCCCGTTGGGCGTGCGCGGCGTGCCGGTGCCGAAGTCGTACGGAGCCTCGAACCAGCCGGCCGCGTAGCTCGTGCCGGGGTCGCCGAACACGGCGCCGCGAATGGCCTCGGCCGCGACGGTCCCGAAGCGGCGCGCAGAGCGCGCGCTGCCGTCGCCGCGGTAGCGCGCGAGGAAGCCGTCCTCGCGGTACTCGGTGCCATCGGGACCCGGCGGTGGGGCCAGCGTGCCGTCGCCGAAGTCGACGCCCACCGAGCCCAGGCGCGACAGCAGCGTGCCGCCGAGGAGCACGTCCGCGTCCGCGCCGACGGTCAGGGCCTCGATCGTCACCTCACCCACGTCGACGAACGCCCGGAGCCAGGTGGCCGTGGCCGGCACGGCCGGCGTGCTCGCGCGCGACAGCTTCGCGACGAACGCCTTCGGGTCGTTCGGGTCGTTGGCGGGGTCGGTCCCCACCTCGCCATCGATCGTGACCGAGCCGTGGAACCAGCCCGACAGCACGAGGTCGCCGCATGGATCGACGGCGACGTGGTCGGCCGCCTGGGGCTCGGCGTCGCCGTAGCTGGACGCCCAGAGGTAGTGGCCGTCGGCGTCGGTCTCGAGGACGAAGACGTCCGAGCCGCCGTGGGCGTCGAGCGGACCCTGCCCGAAGTTGTTGGTGCTGCCGGAGGCGCCGCCCACGACGACGACGTGGTCGTCGGGCGTCACGGCGACCGCCACGCCGTGCGTCCAGTTCCAGTAGTTGGCGAAGCCGGTCTCCACCGCGTCGAAGCGGTCCCAGAGGCAGGAGCCGTCGCTGCCCGAGAGCTTCACCGTGAACACGAAGCCCTCGTCGAGCGTCGCCTGGTGGTCGCCGCAGCCGAACGCGGTCGTCACCGCGGGGGGCGCCGCGGGGAAGATGTTGGAGTCGAGCTTGCCCACGCCCACCACGACGACGTCGCCGTTCGAGTCCGTCGCGACCCCGAGCGCAACCTCGTTCGCGGGCCCGCCGAAGCGCCGTTGCCACGCGACCGTGCCGTCGGGGTCGAGCTTCACGACGAAGCCGTCGAGCGCGTCGGCGGCGAGGCTCGTGTCGCTGGCGAGCACGGGGACGGTGTCGAGCGTCCCCATGAAGTACCCCGCGACGAGGGCGTGGTTCGAGCCGTCCACGGCGAGCGCCGACGGGTGCTGGAGGTCGTCGCCGGTGAGGCCGATCGCCCAGGCCGGCGCGCCGTTCGGCCCGTACGCGGCCACGAACACGTCGGCCCCCTCGTTCGCCCCGGCGCCGTACGGCAAGGGGTTGCCCGCGAAGATGGCGTCGTCGGCGTCGTAGGTGCCGGCGACGAGCAGCTGCCCATCCGCGCGGCGCGCGAAGGCGCGCGCCGTCTCCTCGCCCGAGCCGCCGCCGCGCGTGACCGTGGTCGGGGTCGAGCCGTCCGGCGAGGGGGCATTCGAGCCGTCGCACACGGGCGCCGCGCCGCCGCCGCCGCCCGCGCCGCCGCCGCCGCCCGCGTCGCCGCCCGCGCCGCCGCCGCCCGCCTTGCCGGCCCTGATCCCGAAGATGGCGTTGCAGGCCACGAGCGCGGCCAGGAGGGGTGCGCAGCGCAACGCCACGGCGAGCCGCATGGCACCAGGATGCAGCAACGCGCCCCGGCAGATCAACGGCCATGACGGCGCCGGGCTCCAGGCGGGGCCGGCGTCGTTGAACAAGGTGC
>JADLAB010000408.1 GCA_020848455.1 Polyangiaceae bacterium | reverse complement strand
CGGCCGGTGCCGTCAAGGCCGCCCAGACGGAGGGCGCCGCGGCGGCACCCGGCACGGCCGCGCCGGCGATCGTGGCGCCGCCCGCGCCTGCGGCCGCCGGCATCGCGCCCGTGGTGGCTGCGGCACCGGTCTCCGTGACGCCGCCGTCGGCCGCCCCCGCCGAGACGACCGCGCCCTCCAGGCGGGTCCGTGCGCGCACCGTCGGGCTCTCCTCCCAGGGCGAGGCCCTGGCGGCCGACGTGGCGCGCGCGGTGCCGACCCGCGCAGCGGGCGTGCCTGCGCCCGAGCCCGCGGTCGACGCGGCGGCGCTCGGCGGCGCGCCGACCGTGCCGGTGATTCCGCCGGCGGTGCTCGCGGCGCTGATGCCCGAGCCCCCGGTTGCCGCCGCGCCGGCGCCCGCGGCGCCGGCGGCCGCCGAGGTCGCGTACCAGGTGCTCGCGAGCCGCGCGGTGGAGCCGAGCGCGCAGTCCCCGCTCGCGTACCGGGAGCGCGTGTTCGCGGTGACGCAACCGATCTCGCCGGCGGAGCTCGACCGCTTCATGCGCGCGCGTCTCGTGGACGTGCAGCAGGAGCTCGCCGCCGCGGTGAGCGGCAAGGTCGTGAACCTCGCCCTCTTCGACCACGTCTTCACCGGTCGACCGGAGCGCCCGCCCATCGTCACGCTCAGCTGGAAGGACTGGCGCGGCGACGAGCCGACCATCGTGTTCTCGCCGTACGGGCCGAGCCCGATCGTCACGGGCGCCCTGCAGAGCACGCCGCCGCCGCCCATGGCCGGCGCTGCCCGCAGCGCCCCGCCGCCGGGGTCGAGCGCCCCGGCGCCGGCGTCTGCCCCGCCCCCCGCTGCTCCTGCTCCGGCGCCGCCCGTGGCACCCGCCGCGGCGCGCCCGCCCTCGTCGCCGCCCCCGGGCGTGCGGCCTCGCTCCGAGCCGGCGCCCGCGCTCGCTCCCGCCGGTCCACCGCCCGGCTTCACGGCCGGGAGCCCGGCACCGTTCGCGCCGGTCCCCTCGGTGGTGAGCCAGGGCGCCGCTCCGGTGCCGCGCGCCCCGAGCGCACCCGCGCCCGGGTCGCAGCCGCGCCCGGCGATGGCGGCGAAGGGTACCCCCTCGCGTCCGGGCCTGCGTGCGCAGCCCGCGCCCCCCGTCCCCGCCGAGGAGCGCGCGCGCACCTACGTGCCGAAGGCCATCCCCGCCGACGCGGCGCGGGTGACGGGCGATGACCTGCTCACCGACCTCTTCGAGGCGATGAGCGATCTGCACTTCCTCGCGGGGGCCTTCGAGGGTGCGGACTTCGTGCTCGATCTCGCGCTGCAGAAGCTGCCCTGCGCGGTCGGCGTGCTCTCGCTGTTCGACATGAACCGGCGCGAGTACGTCGTGGTGCGGCAGGTCGGTGGGGGCAAGAGCGGCCTGCTGTACCGCCTGCCCGAGGCCCACCGCGTGGCGCAGACGGCGATGCGCTCGGGGCGGGCGCAGCTCGTGTCGGCCGCCGAGGCCGCCCTCGACGCCAAGTGGGCTCTCATCGGGGTGGCGCCGACGAGCCTCGCGTGCGCGCCCATCGAGCACGGCGGGCGCTACCTCGGCCTCATCGAGCTCTGCAACCCGATCGACGGGCGCCCGTTCAGCGACTCGGACGGCCATGCGCTCACCTACATCGGCCGCCAGTACGGCGAGTTCCTCGCGGAGCGCAGCGTCGTGCTCGAGCCCGAGACGGTGATGCAGGGGCTCGGCTAGTCCGCGCGGCCCGCCGTCGTCGCCCGGAGGCCCCCATGGCGCGCCGATCGCCCCGCAGCCTGCGCGAGCGGGTGTTCTACTTCGCGCTCATCCCGGCGATCGTCGTCGCGGTGCTGCTCCTCGGCGCCGCCGCCCTGCGCACCACGGTGCAGATCGAGAAGGCCCGCCAGCAGTCGGTGTTCGACGCCACCTACGCGCTCGCCGAGGAGCGCACCGACCGCCTCGACAAGGCCATCCTGGCAGAGGACAACGCGCTCATGGCGAGCGTCGACGTCGCGCGCCTCGCGGCGCTGCGTCGCGGGCTGCCGACCGCGCAGCGCGAAACGCCCACGGTGCGCGCGCTCGTGGTGGTGACCCTCGGCGAGCCCGACCCGGAGGTCGCGGCCTTCGCGGCGCGGCAGCCCAGCCCCGACGACGACCGCCTGCGGCGCGTGCTCGTGCAGCGACTGCTCCCGAGCCTCGACCTCGGCGCGGCGCCCGCCGAGGAGCTGCGGCGCCTGCACCAGGTCGACAACGGCCAGAGCTACCTCCTCAGCTACTGGCAGCGCAGTGCGCGCGGCGTGCGCTACCTCGTCATCGCCTGCCACGACGTCGGAGCCATCGTCGGCGAGCTCATGCCGCGGCTGTACCGCGAGATCGATCGCTCGAGCCGCATGAACGTGATCGACGAGGACGGGCGCATCCTGTTCGGGCCGCCGATCCAGGCCGGCGGCATCATGGTGGGCCTGCACTTCCCGGCGACGCTGCACAAGTGGCGCCTGCAGGTCGCGCTCACGAGCTCGGAGGGGCTCGCGGACCGCGCCGTGCGCCAGCGCCTGGTGCAGCTCCTGGTCGTGGCCGTGGCCATGCTCATCGCGATCGTGGGGGTCGCCATCGTGGTGCGCGGCTCGATCCAGGAACGACGCCTCGCGGCTCTGAAGAGCGACTTCGTCGCCAACGTCTCGCACGAGCTCAAGACGCCGCTCGCGTCGGTGCGCATGTTCGGCGAGATGCTGCTCACCGGCCGCGTCGCGAGCGACGACAAGCGCCGCGAGTACCTGCAGATCATCGTGGGCGAGAGCGAGCGGTTGAGCGCGCTCATCGACAACGTCCTCGACTTCGCCAAGGTCGAGCGCGGCAAGAGCGCGTACGAGTTCAGCGCTTGCGACGTGGCGAACGCCGTCGGGCGCGCGGTCGAGCTCTTGCGCTACCGCGCCGAGCAGCAGGCGATGAGCATCCACCTCGTGTCGACGCCGAGCCCGGCCGTGTGCGACGCGCGCGCCATCGAGCTCGCCGTCATGAACATGATCGACAACGCGCTCAAGTACGCCGCCGGCACCGAGGTCGTCGAGGTGGAGGTGCGCCCCGAGGACGGCGGCGTGCTCGTGCGCGTCGCCGACCGCGGCCCCGGCATACCCGTCGAGGAGCGGGACCGCATCTTCGAGCGCTTCGAGCGCGGCCGGCAGGCGCGGGAGGTGCGGGCGCGCGGCAGCGGCATCGGTCTCGCGCTCGTCAAGAACGTGGCGCTCGCCCACCGCGGCAGCGTCCGGGTCGTCAGCCCCGCCGGCGAGGACGGCCGCGGCACGGCCTTCGAGCTGCGCCTGGCCCCCGAGCTCGACGTCAGGGCACCGAGGCGGCGCAGTACGCGGTGAGGTCGAGGCGCACGCCGACGACGGTGGGCTCGTCGGCGCCGTTCCGGCGCGCTGCCGGGCCCTCGAGCTTCACGCTGCAGGCCCGGCAGTCGTCCGCGGGCTCGTCGAGCTCGATCTTGGCCGCATCGCCTTCCGGCGCCTCGATGCGGCCGAGCGGCGCATGGCCCGGGCGCTCGGCCCGCGCGAGCGCGATCGCGACCGGGCCGCCGAAGAGCTCCTCGAGCGGCGCGCCGTCGGGCCGCGTCAAGGTGACGCGGTGGACCACGAACTCGCGCGGCGTGCCGCAGACCTCCGCGTACCGGGCGGAGAAGCTCGCCCAGCCCTGCGGCTCGCCGACCGGGCTCGTCCCCTCGAGCGCCCCCGTCGGGCTCGCGCTCACCGGCACCGCGAAGCGCAAGGAGCCGCTCACCGGCCCGTTCACGCAGCCGGTCGCGAGCGCCACGGCGAGCCCGCCCAACCACGCGGTCCTCGGGGCCATCACTCCGGCTCGCGCGACAGGTCGGCGCCGACCAAGCTGTCGCCACCGCCATCGGCGTCGTCGTCGGAGGCGGGTTTCTTCGGGCGCTTGCCGTCCGACGCGCCGCCCTTCGCGCTCTTGTCTGGCTTCGACCCGTCGTCGGCCGCCTCGGCGTCGCCCTCGTCGGCGTCGGCGGGGTCGCTCCCGCCGCTGTCCGCGTCGGCAGCGGGTGCGGGCTTCTCGACCTCCGGGATGGGCTCGGGCAGCGGAATGGCGTCGAGGCGGCCGTCGAGCTCGCCCCTGACCGTGAGGAAGGTGCCCCGGTCGGCCACCGGCAGGAGCTTCGTGGCGTCGAGCCTGAGCGTCTGCGGGTCGAAGAACTGGCCGTCCTTCTTGGCGCTGAAGTGCAGGTGCGGTCCCGTCGAGCGCCCGGTCGTGCCCACGTAGCCGATGAGCTGGCGCGTGCCGACCTTGGTGCCCACCTTGATGTCCGGCGCGAAGCGCGACAGGTGCGCGTAGCCCGTCGTGATGCCCCCGGGGTGCTGGATGGTGATGAGGTTGCCGCTCGCGCCGGCCGGTCCCACCGACTCGACGGTGCCGCGGAACGCCGCGTACACCGGCGTGCCCGTCGGCGCACCGTAGTCGACGCCCTGGTGGGGCGTCACGGTGTGGAGCACCGGATGCATGCGCTTCGGGTTCCAGAGCGACGTCACGGGCGCGTTCGGCACGGGCGTGCGCCACCCGGCCGCCGCCGGGTGGCGGCCCTTCTCGTCCACGTAGCTGCGGGTGCCGTCGGTATCGAGGAAGTAGGCGCGGAGCGGCGGCTGCGACGGGTCGGGCGGTCGGTACTCGGCCGCGAGGAGCCGGTCGTAGCGCACGAACAGGCCGAGCGCCGTCGTCTCGATGGCGATGGCGCGCACGACGCCCCCCTCCTGGAAGGCCTCGGTCGAGGTGCGCCCGTTGAAGGCATCGTCGAGCCGGTCGAGCAGGCCCGGCTCGAAGCCCGATGCCTCGAAGCTCCGCTTCGCGTCCTTGCCGACGTAGAACGCGACGACGACCTCTTCCTGCTTGACCTTGAGGTCGAGCTGCTCGCCACGCAACAGGCCGCCCGCGTCGGCGCGCGCCTGGTAGATCTCGGTCGGGCTGACCTCGTACTCGAAGGCGACCACCTCGCTCGTGGCGCGCTTGAGCGCGACCGAGAACTTGTCCTTGTTGCCGCAGTGGTCGAACTTGTGGATGCCGTCGAGCGCCTTCAGGACGCGGAACGCTTGGGCCTTCGGGACCTTGGCCTCGGACAGGGCGTCGACGAAGGCGCGGCGCTTCATCGTGCCGCTCACGATGCGCACGGTCGGATCGCCCTTGAGCGCGGACAGGCGCCAGGGGCCGGGCAGCGGTGTGCGCACCTTCTTGCGGCTCGCCGGCGGGGTCGCGGCGGTCGCGGCGGCCGCCTTCTCCTCGGCGGCGCGGCTCTCGGCGGCGTCGGCCTCGGCGCGCCGGTCCTTGACCGGGAAGATCTGGATGAGGAGCGCGAAGATCGAGGCCACCGTCGCGAGCCCGAAGAGCCCGCCGAACACGGCGGTCATGCGCGGCGAGATCGCCGGCGCGCTGCGCGCCCGACCGGACGGCAGCGTCACCGCGCCACCGGTGGCCGCCTGGGCGTTGCCGTCGGAGCGCCTCTTGCGCGCGAACGGCCCGAGCGGGAAGGGTGCCGCGTGGGGCACGAGCCCGAGGCGCGCGCGCGCCTCGTCACGCCGCCGCTGACCCTCGGACGGGGCGCCGCGGCCGTGCGGCGGGACGGGCGTGCGCGCCGCCGACACGCCCGGCGTGGGCGTGCCGGTGCTGGCGTGCAGCCCGAAGAGCGCGCCACCGCGGCGAGGGCTGCGCGGGGTGAGGTAGGGCGGCTCCCACGGCTCCTCATAGAGATCCTGAGGGATCTCCTCCGAACGCCGTGGAATCGCGACGGTCTCGAGCCCTGGCTCGCGGTCGAGCCCGAGCTCGTCGTAGGCGCCGAGCTCCTCGCCGGGCGGCCCGTCCCAGCCCACGTCGCGCACGGGGCCGACCCGGCGCGCGTGCGCCGGGCGCATGGCGCCAGCTTGCGGCGGGAGCGGTCGCCGGCCTGGAGGGTCGATGGGCGTCGACACGAGGATGCCCTTCGTAGCAGTGGCACCGGGGCGCAGCAACCAGGTCTCGCCGCCCGCCGGGCGCGTCGGCCGTGGACGCGGAACGCATGAGCAGCATCCGGGGGGCGAGGGCGATGCTACGGTTCCCGCGGCCGCCCCATGGCGGCGCTCAACAGAGAGAACATGGCCGTCCACGCACTCACGTCCGGCGAGTGCCGGCTCCTCATCGACCCGAGTCGGCTCCAGATGCAGACGACCGAGGACGTGGTGCCGCTCTCCGGCATCGCCTCGCAGGGCCGGGCGCTCCGCGCGCTCGAGTTCGGTCTCGACGTGCGCCAGCCGCGCTTCCACGTCGTCGCGGTCGGCGACCCGGGCACCGGGCGCACCTTCAGCACCCGCTCGGTGGCGCAGCGGCTGGCGCGGGCGCGCCCCACGCCCGACGACCTGCTGCTCTTGCCGAACCCCACCAAGCCGAGCGAGCCGAAGGTGCTGAACCTGCCCGCGGGCGAGGGGCGCCCCTTCGTCATCGCGATGGAGGAGCTTCACGGCAAGCTCGTCGAGGCCCTGCGCGGCGTCGTCGAGGGCGAGCGCTTCAAGCACGCCCGCAACCGCATCGAGCGGCGCTCGCGGGAGCGAGAGGGTGAGCTCGAGGACGCCCTGCGGGAGGTCGGCGAGTCGCTCGGGCTCGACGTCGCGCGCGAGGAGGACGAGGTCAAGGTCACCAGCGCCTCGGCCGAGGAGCCGAGCCCCGAGGCCCTGCGCGCGATCGCGGCGGCCGTCGAGGAGTTCGAGGACAAGCTCGTCGACATCCAGGAGGACGTCGAGCGCGAGCTCCGCAGCGAGCTCAAGCGCCTGCTGCTCGAGTCGGTGCGCACCTGCTTTGCCCCCGTCGTCGAGACCTACGCCTCGCGCCCGGACATCCGGGGCTTCCTCGGCGACGTCGAGAAGGTCGTGGTGCGCGAGATCCGCCACCTGGTCGACGAGGCGCGCAGCGACGAGTCGCCCACGCTGGCGCGCGGCCTCACCATCCCGACGCTGCTCACCGAGCACGAGCCCGGCTCGGG
>JADLAB010000407.1 GCA_020848455.1 Polyangiaceae bacterium | reverse complement strand
ACCTCCGCCCGCACGAGTCATCCACACCGCGCGTTCCCAGGCGGGGAACTGCGGGCCGGGATGACGCGCTCATCCCCGCCTGGCGTTCCCCTTTCGGGAACTGTCGCGCCCGATGACCTCCGCCCGCACGAGTCATCCCCACCGCGCGTTCCCAGGCGGGGAACTGCGGGCCGGGATGACGCGCTCATCCCCGCCTGGCGTTCCCCTTTCAGGAACTGTCGCGCCCGATGACCTCCGCCCGCGCGACCCGCGTTGACGAACGAGGTCGGCTCGCGCAGAGTGTTCCATCCCCATGAACGACCTCGCGACCTCCGCACCTCGCCCGGACAAGGCAGCCCCCGATCTCGCCCACGTCGCTCGCGCGGTCGCCGGGGCGCGGCGCGCGTTCGACCTCGGCACGACGCGCCCACGCGCGTGGCGGCTCGCGCAGCTCGACGGGCTCGCGCGCCTGCTCACCGAGCGCGAGGACGCGATCCTCGAGGCCCTGGCGGCCGACCTCGGCAAGCCGCGGCTCGAGGGCTACTCGACCGAGATCGCCTACACCGCCACGGAGGTCGCCGACGCCCGGGCGCACCTCGGGCGCTGGATGAAGGCGCGCCGGGTCGCGACGCCGCTCGTGCTGCAGCCCGGACGGAGCTACGTGCACACGCAGCCGCTCGGGGTCGTGCTGGTCATCGCGCCGTGGAACTACCCGTTCGGCCTCGCCGTGGGGCCGCTCATCGGCGCTCTGGCCGCGGGCAACGCGGCCGTGGTCAAGCCCTCGGAGGTCGCGCCCGCGACGAGCGCCCTCATCGCGGCCGAGCTCGGCCGCTACCTCGACGCGGACGCCGTGCGCGTCGTCGAGGGCGGCGTGCCGGAGACGACCGAGCTCTTGCGACAGCGCTTCGACCACATCTTCTACACGGGCAACGGCACCGTCGGGCAGATCGTCATGACCGCCGCGGCCAAGCATCTCACGCCCGTGACGCTCGAGCTCGGCGGCAAGAGCCCCGCCATCGTCGATCGCTCGGCGGATCTCGCGGTCACGGCCCGGCGCATCTGCTGGGGTAAATTCATCAACGCGGGCCAGACCTGCGTCGCGCCCGACTACGTGCTCGCGCACGCGGACATCCACGACGCCCTCGTGAACGAGCTCACGGCGACGGTGCGCGCCTTCTACGGCGCTGCCCCGCAGAAGAGCCCGGACTACGCGCGCATCGTCAACGCGCGCCATCACAAGCGGCTCGCGGCGCTCCTCGGCAGCGGCAAGGTCGCGGCGGGCGGCGAGCTCGACGAGGCCGACCGCTACATCGCCCCGACGATCCTCACCGACGTCGAGCCCGGATCGGCCGTGATGGCCGACGAGATCTTCGGGCCCATCCTGCCCGTCCTCCGCGTCGGCTCGATGGACGAGGCCGTGTCGTTCGTGAACGGCCGGCCGAAGCCCCTGGCCCTGTACGTCTTCGCCGAGGACGGCGCCGTGCAGGACGACGTCCTCCTGCGCACGAGCTCGGGCGGCGCCGCGGTGAACCACACCTTCATGCACCTGGCGAACCACGAGCTGCCCTTCGGCGGCGTCGGGGCGAGCGGCATGGGCGCCTACCACGGTCAGGCGAGCTACGACTGCTTCAGCCACCACCGCTCGGTGCTCGTGAAGTCGACCCGGCTCGACGCCCCGGTGATGTACCCGCCCTACGGCGAGGCGAAGAAGAAGCTCATCCGGTACCTGCTCTAGCTGGCTCGGAAGCTCGGCTCCAAGCGTGACGTGTTCGGGCTCCAGGCGTCAGGCCCGCCCGGTCACATCAATCCACCACCGTTGCGGACAAGCACACGGCGCGACCGCCGTCGCGTTCAGCCTGGATGCGCGGCAGCACGTCCCGCCAGGTATCGCCCGGTGACGCCGTCCACGACGTGGAGCCCGCCGCGCAGCCGAGCTCCACGTGCAGGTACCGATCCCGCGATCCGCACAAGAGGCCCAGAACCGGCCGCAGCTCTCGGAGCGTGTCACGAGCGACGAAGCTAGCCCGCCCGAAGCCAGCGGCGCGCGCGACCTCGAGCACCTCGAGGATGTAGAGGACCTCGACACCCGACTGCGAACCTGGCCAGGCGAGCTGCTACCGGCAGACCGGAGCGCGTGCGACGCAAGGCCCGCCAGCGGAACAGGACCATCGCCGCGAGTGCTGCTGTGGCGGCGGACGCGAGCGCGATGTCGCAGCCGCGCACCCACGGGTGTGGGAGCCACCCGAGGGGCCAGCGCTGGTGCGGGGCGGCCGCGCTGCCCAGGATCTCTGCGTCGACGGCCCCGGAGAATCCCAGGCCATAGTTCCCGAGCCGCTCCAGGCGCTCGATGAGCACGACCTCGTGGTAGGCGACTGCAATGAGAGCGAAGCCGGCGACGCCTCCAGCTAGGAGCGCCAGAGCCCAGAGAGCGCGCGCGACGCGACCGGCGGGGGAATGTGCCAGGTTCCCGCGGACGCACGGCATGGTGTTTCCCTCGGCGCCAGCTCAACGGACAGGCGTTCCGTCATCGTACAGCAGCGGGACGTCGGGGGAGCGCGCGTCTCTTGACCACGCATAGAAGATGACGGTCGCGCCGGGAGCGAGGCGTTCGGTTTGGGCGCTACAGCGCCCGATCTCAGTCGAAACGCGCACGCCGCCCCCAGCAGTACAGCACGGAATCTTCGGTGAGGGCACAGGACGTGAAGTCGCCGACGGCAACGGCGACCGCCCGCTCGACCTGCTCCACCACAACCGGCGTCGGCGATGGCGCGGTGGCGCCGTTCCCGAGCTGTCCCCAGTCGTTCGCTCCCCAGCACTCCACATGCCCATCCGGCGCGACGCCGCAGCCATGGGATGAGCTGAAGGCCAGATCGCGCGCCCGCGCCATGGGGGCCAATGCAGCTGGCGCCAGATCATCGGTCCAGCACGCCACGGCGCCGTCGTCCGCAATGGAGCATGCGCCGTCGTTGCGCAGCACGAGCTTGCGCGCCGACACGCCGGAGACACGCATCGCCGGCACTTCCGGCGCCGAGGGCTCGCGCCGCCACACGCTCCCGTCGACGGCCAACAGCCAGACGTGCTGCCTGCGGTACACCCGAGACACCGGGACGCCGGGCACGCCGATCGGCACGACTCCGTCCCGGCCGAGACACGCCGCTTCGCCGCCCCGGGTCACCGCGCACCAATGGTCCAGCAACGGCTCGAGACGAGCGATCGCGCCCAGCGCGTCGAGCATCGGCGGCGCATCCCCGACCCAGTGGTAGTTGTCGACGCCCCAGCACTCGACCAGCCCCGCTGCGGTGACCCCGCACCCCGTTCGGCCGCATCCGTACCCGCTCAGCAGCACCGGCGACAACGTCTTCGCCTCGCCGATCTCCGTTGCCTCGAACCGACTTCCCTCGGCGCCGACACACCAGAGGCCACCGCCGCCGACGCTGACACAGTACCCTTCGCGATCGTGCGTGTCCGAATCGCGACACCGGCTGCCGTGGATCTCCGCGCCTGCGCCGCCGGTCTCGTGCAGCGGTGTGCTCCGTGGCACTGGCCCGGGCGTCGAACAGACCTCCGGTGGCTGATGTGACCGGACGCGGGGCCAGCACGTCACGACGCGATGCGCGTGCTCATCGAGCGCGCGCCCCACCACCGTGGTGGCTGCCACCACGGCGCACGCGCCCAGCGACCATGCGGTCCGCACAGCAGCCGCGCGGTCCCGCGCGCGCCCGCGGCGAAGCCCCGAGTAGGCCACCGCGATGACGGCGACACCCAGAACGGCGTAGCCGAGAAGACGTACGCCCTCGAGGTCCACCGTGGCAACCTGCCCGGCGTAGGAACTGCGCGTGCCGCCGTGCAGCCACGGCAGCGCCACCGTGGTGACGACCTCGGCGCATCCCGCAGAGCTGCCCACCACCGCGAGCGCGAAGCTTGCAGCGACGAGCGGGAGCACGCGCCGCCGTGGCCGCCGCAGCGCCAAGAAGGTGACCGCCCCAGCCTCTGCGGCAGCGAGCACCAGGATGCACAGGAGCGCTCCGTGTGCCTCGAGCCAGCGAATGCTCATGGCATCCGCGACCAGTCCAGTACATTGCGCTGGCCGGAATCGGGCCAACCGGACTTCAGCTCGACGCCGTCCCGCACGACGCGCGCGTACGGCGTGTCGACCGAGGCCCACGGCAGCCTGGCCAGGTCGAACCAGGTGGCGCCCTCGCAAACCTTGTTGATGGGCGGCGATGGCGTGATGCCATCCAGCCACGTCTCGCGCATTCCGGGCTCGCACCAGCCCCCGGGGCGCTTCATGTCATCGGTCGCGACCCAGCCGAATGTAGTGTATCCGACGATTGCACGGTTGGGCAGGTACCTGCTCACATTCACAAGGAGGTCCTCTTGGGCGGCGCCCTGAAGCTGACCTGCGCGGCACGCCATGAAGTGCAGGATTGCGTCTTCGGACAGAATCTTCTCCAGCAAGGTGAGCTCTGTGGCGTATCGCGCCACCGTGGCGCCGCGCAGGTCTGCCGTGTCTGCCTCCGTCGACGCCCAGTCGTGGCTGGCCTTGCCCTCGACGTCGAGGGCGTTCGGCTGGCCGTGCACCATGATGGCCAGCTGGGACACATTGCCATGGGGACCAAGCGGCCGGCCCTCGCGGTTCAGGTGGTCCGGGGTCTCGGACCACCACAGCTTCATCACCAGCTGCATCAATGTCTCGAAGTTGATTCCCCAGTGCCATCCCGCTTGGCCATAGGATTGGTCGGTCTGGGGGCCCTCTCCGCCACGTAGACGCGCATCCTCGGCCACGACGAGCGGGGAGTTGCCCGACGCGGCGAAGACGTGAACGCGCGCGCCGGGCAGCGTCGGTCGATATGGGTCAGGCATTGGCGCTCCTGGAGTGCAACCTAGCTATTTGCCTGGCGGCGCAACGCCCGGTGGGCAGGCGGCCGGCAGGGCGACGCGACTGAATACGAGTTCATGGTCCAGGTTGACCGCGGCCGCCTGGACTCGCACGTCGTAGACAATGGTGCGGCGGGGAATGCTGACGATCGCCGTATGGCCAAGCACGCACCACCACATGAGACTGACACCCAGAGCGTCTCCTGTCGTGCAGCCGTGCAGGGCGACGCGCGTCCCGCTTTGGCACGCCCGCGGTCGCGGGCGCCTGTACAGGGGCATAATGTCCTTCGGGAGGATTCGCCCGGCCAGCTCAGGCTGCGCCGCGGGAGCCATGGGCAGTTCGTAGATTCGAACGTCCTCACCGCTGCGGAGTCGAAATCGAAGGTCGCCCTCGGCCCCGCTGAGCAGAATATGCACCGCGCCCACCCCGACCTCCGCCTCCGCGGCGTCGACGCCCGTGTCGAGGTAGTCGAGCATGCCCTCGAGCGAGTCGACCTCCGGCACCGCCCTCACCCACTTGATCGCCTTGAAGAACGCCTGCGCTTCGAGGTAGAGCGAGTCGGTACACCCCGTCGCGATGTCGAAGACGAGGGGCGGGGCGAGACAGGCGGTGTTCTGCTGGCCCGGGGCGACTGCCACGGGCGCGTGGCTCGTGAGGCTCTCGGGGGTGAAGACGGCTGTCATGTCAGGGCTCCCTGCTGGCGCTGGCGTTGGCGTTGGCGGCGCGGATCATACGCCGTGCACTTCCTCGAGCGCGCGGTGGAGATCCTGGTCGAGCTTGCCGCTCGGTGTCATGCCGCGATCGGCCTGGAAGGCACGGATCGCCGTCGCCAGCGCGTCCTCGGACGGGGTACCGCCCGGCGCCAGAAAGCCGAGGTTTCGCAGGCGCGCCACGACGCCGCTGCGCTCGCCCACGGGGTCGAGGTCGCCGAGACGCACTGGCGTGGTCAAGCCGAGGTCCGGGAAGGCCACGACCACCTCGCGCACGTGCACCGGCAGCTCGAGATCGATCTCTCCGTTCGGGCCGGCCGTTCCGCGCAGGGGCTCGCCGCCACCATAGGCCCCGCGTAGCTCGAAGGGCTGGCTCGCGAGCGACGGCCCCCGCGAGTCGATCTGGATGTGTACCGGCACGGTCGGGATGGCCGCCTGGTACTTGTTCTCCACACCGGCGCGGAGCGCAATGCCTGGGCGACGCGTCGTCGGCAGGTGCAGAAGATCGCCCGGCGCGAGGAGATCCATGCTCTTGCGCTTCGCGGCGAGCTCGGCGTTCTTGGCATGGGACCAGACCTCTTCTGGCCTGGTTCCGCGCTGGAACGCGAGCTTGCGCACGTGCTCCCCTTGCTGCACGACGTGCGGTCGCCAGTCGCTCATGGTCGAGACCCTCGCTCGTGTCCTGTTTCGCCCGTGCCGCCGATGGTTACGCCTCCCAGACGTCCAGGAGGTCGGGGAACCGGATGAGCCCATCCCCCGGCAGCTCGAGCTCGGCCTTGCCGTCCTTGTCGGTCACGCCCGTACGCTTGATGCCGCCCTCGAGCTCGACCTCGAAGCGCTGGTTCGGGAGCGGCCGGCCGCTCGCGTCCGACAGCTGCACGACCGTCGGTCTTGGCGCTGGTGGCGCCGTCGAATCGGTCGCGCTGTCGCCGGAGCCGAGCTTGATCTTGGTCCCGTCGACGTGCACTTCCTGGCCCATGGAGAGGCTCGCGCTCTCGGTCTTCAGGACGAGCTTGTCCCCGAGGTGTGCAAGCGCGCCGGCGCTCTTCACTCGGACGCCGTCCTTGCTCGCTTCGAGGCCGCCCTTCTCGCCGGCGACGCGCACGGTGGTGCCCGTGAGCTCGATGCCGTCCTTTCCGACCCGGATGGACGAGCTGCCGCAGGCGAAGGTGATACCCCCCGGACACTGGAGCACGAGGCCGTCCTCGGCCGAGAGCGTGAGCGTGCCCTCGACGCGCAGCGTGTGGCTGCGCTTCTGATCGTGCTTGCCCACGATGATCGTCTGGTTGCCCTCGACCCGGGTGACGAGGTCGTCCTGGTAATGGCGCTCGGCGGACCCAGCCACCTCCAGGCGGTCACGCTCGCCGATGCGGACCGTGCGGTCACCGCTCACGCGCTGGTCGAGCGTCTTGCCCACGGTGTCGAGCGCGGCGCCGACGACGTCGGTGAAGTGGTTGCCCGCGACGCTCACGTCCTTCGAGCCGCCGACGATCTCCTGAAGGTCGCCCTCCACGCGGTCGAGGCGCTCGCCGCCCACGCGGACCGACTCGTCGACCTTGACGTCGAGCGTGTGGTTCCGCATCACTACTTCGTCGAGGTCGCGCTCGGCGCGGAGGTAGATCTGCTCCTTCTGCGCTGCGTCCTCGAAGGAGAGCTCGTTGTAGCCTGCCGCGCGGGGCGTCGACTGGGTGCGCACGCCGCTCCGGGTCTTCTGCTCCGGCAGCGGAAACGCTGGCGGGTGGGTGCCGTTGTAGAGGCTGCCGATGACGATCGGCTTGTCGGTGTCGCCACCGTCGAACGACACCACGACTTCCATCCCGATGCGCGGGATGAACTGGTGGCCCCAGCCGGCGCCGCCCCACGGCTGCATCGTGCGGATCCAGCAGCTCGCATTCTCGTCACTCGAGCCGCGCCGGTCCCAGTGGAACAGCACCTTGATGCGCCCGCCCGCGTCTACGTAGATCTCCTCGCCTCCCGGCCCCGCGACCGTGGCGGTCAGAGTCGACTGCACCGTGCGCCGGGGCCTGCGGCGCGGCGGGAATGCCACGTTCGCCGGTACGCACTCGAACGTGTTCGTGTAGAGCTCGGACGCCTGGGCGACGCTGCCCGTGTGCCGCACGGCCGTGATGGCCCACTCGCGGTTGAGTGGCGCGACCGGGTGGTCGGCGAGGTGGAAGCGATATCCGGGCGAGAACGGGTGGCTCGGGCTCGCGCCCGTTGCCGTGACCGCTCGCCGCCGGCGCTCGCGCCGCATGCGAGCGGGCTCCTCCGCCGCGTCCTGCCAGTCGGGGAAGAGGAAGCGGCCGTGGTGCTCGTAGGTCTCGAGATCATGGCGCTCGAGCAGGCGCGAGAGTGCTCCCAAGGCCGCGCCCCCGACGCCCCCGACGCCGGCGGCGCCGGTGGACGGAGACGGGCCTTCGCCGTCGACGGCAGCGTCGAGGTCGAGAGCGGCACTCGCCGCGTCGAGCGCGCCTTCGACGGCGCTCACCGCGAGGCCCGCCGCCCGAGCTCGCCTGTCGCCGTCGCCAGCCACGATGGGTGCGGCGGGGCGCTCTGGGTCGAAGTCGCGGTACTCGGTCACGTTCGAGCGCACCGTGCGCTCGACGGCGAAGGCGGTCACCTTGTCGCTGCGGCCGACCGCGAGCCCGTGCTCGCCGAGATAGTTCAGAGTGGGCGCCGGAACGGAGACGGGTACCGAGAGCGGTCCGGCCGAGACGCTGGCGGAGAGGCGGGCGGCGCCCGCTGCCTCGAGCGCCCCCAGCACTCCCGCGCTCTGGAGCGGGGCGTAGCAGGTGGGATCATCGGTGAAGACCACCGTCTCCTCCGGACCGACGAGCTCCGTGGCCGCTTGCGCGTACACGAGAGCGTCGCCCACGGATCCCGGCTCGGCTCCGAGCACGCTCCCGAGGACGCCCTCGACGGCGGCGCCCGGCGGGGCGAAGTAGTAGAAGATCCCGGCCTCCGACAGCGCCCGTTCGACGAAGCGGAGATCGGTCTCCTCGTACTGCGTGAAGTACGGACGCGACGGGTACTTGCGGGACAGCTGCCAGCGCGTTCCGATGCGGCCAGCGTGGAGCACGCTCTGCACGACCTCGTCGACGCGCTTGTCCTGGAAGATACGAGATCCCTTGCGTCGGCTCAGCCGCCACAGGGACGGAACGAGCCGCATGCGGTACTGCGCCGCGTCGTTCCCAGGCCGCACGCCCTCGGAGCGCACTGCCGCGATCATGCCCGGCACGAGGCGCGTGACGCCATCGAGCGTCATGAAGAACGCGGCACGCTGGCCGAGGGCGAGCCGTTCGAGATCGTCGCCGACGAGCACCTTGGTCGTCACGGTGATGTCGAACGCGTAGGGCTTGCTGAGCTCCTCGCGTCCGCGGAACTCGTGCACCTGAAAGTGTCCCGGCGGGAACGGGAACACCGCGAGCCGATAGGGCACGGAGCCCGTGGTCATGGCCTCGGTCTGGGCCGCCATCATGCGCCTCCCGAAGCACGCTCGCTCAGCCATGCCTGGTACGCGCGAAAGTAGGCGGTGAAGGCCTGGAACAGCGCTGGTTCGGCGCGAAAGCGCGCGCGCCAGACCTCGTCGAGCGCGCGCCGACTTTCGGGCGTGGGAAGCCCGAAGTGCTTCTCCGTCTCGCGCGCCGCGTCCGGGTGCACGGCGCAGCTCGCGCAGAGCGACGCAAGCTGCTGCACCGTGAGCTCCACGGGTGCTTGCGGGGGCGCGGACACAGATCCAGCCCCCGCGCCCTCTCGCGGTGTACCTGCCGGCGCGGGTGGCGGCGCCGGCGGCGTCAGCGGGAACGGAGCCACCGGCTCGAGCACGATGGAACCAGCCGGCAAGAGCCCGGTGCCGTCGAGGTCGGAAGCGGCTACCGGCGCCAGGCCGTCGAGCGCGGCGGGCGGCGGCGCGACATGCCGCCCCTCCTTGAAGGGCAGGGGCTCGAGGTTGAGCGCGCGGATGTCGAGGCCTTGGGTGGCGTCGATGTCGTCCGCACCGGAGCCCGGGGAGAAGGCACCGGAGCCCGTTGCCGGAGGTCCGGCTGCCGAGCCGTGCGTGGCAGCCAGGGCGCTCGCGGCCGCCGAACGCGCCGACGCCATGACGGCGGCCAGACGGTCGGCGGCCGATGGCTTCACCCAGGGGGACGGCTTGGGCGCGTCGCCCGAGCCCGCGGCTGCCACCGGCGCCACCTCGGTCGAGAGCACCTCATCGAGCCTCGGGGGTCGAGCGGGTCGAGCCGGTGCCGCTCGTGCACCGGCCGAGGTGGCCTGTGCGGCCGCGGCGCCGGCACGCGGCACGGCCTGAACCTCGTGCGCAGGCCGCTCCGGAGATGGTCGCTCCTTCTTCGGGCCCGGACGCACCGCCGCGTCGGCTCTCTCGAGGTCGGCGAGCGCGCGCGCCTCGGCGGTTCCCTCCACGACGATGCGCCAGCACGCCTCGAGCTTGCGCCAACTCCCCGGATCGGGCGCGGAGAGCGCTGCCGCGAGCGCGTCGCAGAGATCGCGCACGCGCAGCATCTGCTCGACCTCGACCTTCGGGCACTGACGCTTCCGGAGCGCTGCGAGGTCCGCGTCGGCGGTCGCTGTGAGGGTACCGAGCAGCCGGCTCGCGCGCAGCACTTCGTTGCTCGCGCGATCCACGGGGACCTTGACGACAGTCGTGTTCATCGTGCTCACCCTGTTGCGGGCCTCGGCAAGAACATGGGCATGGTGGGCCCCGCGGCTGCATGTCTTCTCTGCAACCTTCGTCGGGAAGCTCTCGAACGACGGCGCTCGGGGATGTTCGCACCTTCCGGGGCGAGGGTCGAGCGTGGTGGTTTGCCAGCGTTTGCCAGCAAGCAGCTGCTCCGCGGTCACGCGATAGGCGTGGGCGGACCGGTCGAACCCATTCCGACCAACGTTTCGACCCGTCTCATCGGCCCGTGCGCGCCTTTCTGGTGCCCACCACAACAGCCTGGCGAAGAGGCTCTTCCCTCATCCTCCCCGCCGCTGGGTCTCGAGCCACGCGCGAGTGGCCGCCGTCGCGTGTTCAAGGAAGTGACCGTAGCTCAAACGTACGGCGCGACGATCCGCGTCGACATGCAGGGACCGCAGCAATCCAGACAACAGGACGCGATCTCGGCCGCGCCGCGCCGTCACGACCACGGGCGACGCGGGCACTCGGAGCTCGAGCGGCGCTCCGGCGAGGCCCTCCAGCCTGACGAGCGTGCCCGGTGCCACGTCCGGTAGGATGAGAACGCCCGACGCGTGGTGCTGCGCGCAAAGGGCGACTGCACGGACGTGCGGCTCGGACGCGTGCAGGCTCTCGAGGGCCGGCCGCACAGCAGCGGGGACACCGCGACGAGCGACCCATCCTTGGAGGCGCAGCGCAATGAGGTCCGGACACGGCGAAACTCCCGCTGGCGTCGGCGCGTCGCTCCACACGCGCACCATGGCCGCCGGGCTCTCGATCCTCGGCAGCGGCTGCCCGACGGCCAGTTGCTCCGACGCGTACCAGCCCGTGCCGCTTGGATTCAAGGGAAAGCCGAGCACGCCACCGGGCCATGGCAGCTCCGTCCCCGGGAACAGGCCCGGCGAGAAGGACTGCGTGCCGCCAAACGCATGGCGCCAGTCGAGCGATAGAGTGTCGAACTTGGCGGGCTCCGTGGCGACGAGCGCCCCGCCGACGTTGCGCGACCAGACGCGCGGTCCGAGGACGGCCAGTCGGTGCTCGAACACCCCGACGCGAAGCGAGACGCTGCTTGCGTACGGGGGGCGAGTCGGGCAGGGCGCGTGTCCCGCGGCCGTGACCGAGACACCCGCCCACCTGCTGCGCTTGCGGATGTCGGGCGGGTCGGTCTTGCTGGGGGCAGACGCAGGAAGGGCCTCGACGCCGCGGGCGTGGAGCATCAGAGCGACGTCGAGGTTCAGCGACAGGACGGATTGCTCCGGGCTCACGAGTCCACGCGCGAGAACTACCTGCCATTGCGTCGTGTTACGGACGAACATTGCGCACTCGTCGTAGTCAATGAGGTGTCTGCACCGCTGATTGCTTCGCCAGGAACTGCCAGCCTTCGACAATGTCAACCATCCGTGTCGCGAAACTGGAAGCGCCATGCGTCACAGTTGACCGCGACCGTAATGAACACCAATCGCTCGTCGAGCGGAAGATGCGGATCGCAGAACTCGACGCGGCAAGGTCCCACGCGCAGCCCGCCAAGCCGCTGGTACCAGCGGGCGACCTCCTTGGTAACACAGCAAACCAATCGCTTGCCTGCACGGATCTCAGCCGAATCCTGTTCGATGATTGCAGAGAACGTACCTCGCTCCGTGGCAATGGTCGACCCCGTGATCTTGCGCAAGCCACTCACCAAGCGAGTGCAGAAGCGCATGGTCCCGAGTCTCGCGCCATTTGCGTAGTCGATCGGCAAGGGAGCAAGTGCGACTTCTTCGTCGTCCGGGGTCGCTCTGTCACTCGTCTCGTGGATGTCGCCCAAGTCGGGCAGGTGCACGGCGGCGACTTCCGCTCCTGCGGTATTCTGGAGCCGCACCGACCCCATGAACTTCCAGGTTTCACCAGCCGCTAGCACGACACCCCCGGCACCTTCGATCCGGTAGCAGGGCCCCGACCACAGCCCCCAAGGGGGCCAACCAGCGTGTACACGACGCAGAACCACTTCAGTCGATTGCAGAAGAACCTCCACCGGCGGGACGACCGTCCGCGACGGCTGCGGAGCTAGCTTCGTGCGGCTGCTCGCCATACGCGTCACGTCGTGCTCTCGCGGCCGAGGGTGGAAGCGCATAGGAGCCTGAGGGACGGCGCGTAGGGCGGTCGGGGCGGGCAAAGCGCGTCGCCCGCGTGGCAGCAGTACTGCCACCACCACCGCTCTGCTCGACGGACCATCACATCCGGTGAGCTCAGCAGCGCTTCGAGCGGCAGGCGCTGCCGCTGCGTGGTGTGGCGGCCCAGCATCATCTACCCGTTGAGCTTGATGCTCCCGGCCTTCGCATCGATGGACCCGCCGCTCAGGACGACGGCGCCACCCGTGACCCCCGCGAGGCCGCCGCCAACCAGGTTGGCGGTGCCGCCGCCCTTCGCGACAACGGTTCCAGCGGCCTGTATCACCGCGAGGCCACCGACGAGCGCCACACTCGCGCCGGCGCCGTTGTCGAGCACGATCATACCGGCGCTCATCTTCAGCGTGGCACCTGCCGCGCCGAGGCAGATGCTCGTGCCGCTGACTCCGACGGTCACTGATACGACCTCGAAGTTCGGCGAGTCGAATTTGTGCGTCCCGTCCGCCACGGACGAGTAGTTGGCCGCCTTCGCGGCATGGTCGCCTTTGACGTGCACAACGCGACTGCCGACATCGACCGTGTCCTGCCCCCCGACCTCCCGCGTGTCCGACGCCTTGACGAGCGTCGACCGATCCGTGCACTGCAGGGTCTCGGTCGCCGTGATGGTGGTCGTGCGGTTGGCGACGACCGTGCGCGACTCGTCGGCGCCGATCTGCGTCGTCAACATGCCCGACACCACGTGAGCCTCGTTGCTGTCGAACTGCGTCGTGCGGTTGCCCTCGACGTGCACGAGCTCGGTCCCGGCCACGTGGTGGGTGCGACTGCCGTGGACGGTGTTCGACTGGTCGCCGCCCACGCTGTTCGACTGGTCGCCGCCCACGGTCGTCGAGTGGCTGGCCTTCACGAGCTCGTCGAGGTTGCGCTCGGCCTGCAGGTAGACTTGCTCTTGCCCGGCCCGGTCCTCGAAGCGGAGCTCGTTGTAGCCGTCGGCCGAGGAGCCGTCGGCCCCGACGCTGTCGCTCTTCAAGGTGCTCTTGGTCGCGTTCGTGCCGTCGTAGGGCGGCGGGT
>JADLAB010000406.1 GCA_020848455.1 Polyangiaceae bacterium | reverse complement strand
GTTCGACGTCGCGCTCTCGTCCCAGTCGCCCTCGGAGGTCGTCTTCTACGTGGACGACGCCAACATGTCGGCCCATGGCCTGCTCGGCAACAACTCGACGGCCCCGGTCGCCGCCGGCGCGGGCTACACCCTCGACGCGCCGGGTGTCGCGGTCGATCTCGCGCGTGGCTACGGCGCCGAGCACCTGTGCGTGCGCAACTCGAGCGACGACGTCTACTGCTGGGGTCGCAGCGACGTCGGCCAGGTCGGCGCGGGCGTGGGTGACGCGCTCACGCCGCGGTTCGTGCTCGGCGGGGCGACGAGCCTCTGTGCCGGTGAGACGCACACCTGCGCGGTCGCAGGAGGGGACGCGTTCTGCTGGGGCCACGACGCCGACGGGCAGCTCGGCGTGGTCGGCACCCTCGATCAGCCCGCGCCCGAGCCGGTGGTCGCGCTGCCCGAGCCGGTCGACGTCGTCGCCTGCGGCGCGCGGCACACCTGCGCCTATCAGGCCGTGCCGGGCGGCAAGCTCTGGTGCTGGGGCTTCAACACGACGGGCGCGCTCGGCGTCGGAGACGTCGCCTGGCACGAGCTGCCCGTGCTCGTGCCGCTCACCGATCTCGTCGATCTGAGCGCCGGCATCTACCACACCTGCGCCGTGACCAGCGCCGGCCTCGTCTACTGCTGGGGCGCGGCGGACTACGGCCAGGTCGGCAACGGTACGACGACGCTCGACTACCCGAGCGCCGAGCAGGTCGTCGGCATCGGCGGGTGACGCGCGGCGGAGCCGGGCGGCTCAGCGGACCGACAACGCCAGCAACCACGCCGGCATCGTGCCCCCACCCGGCGCCGGGCGCGTGCAGCTCTCGGTCGCCGCGATGACGGGCAAGAGGGCCGAGTAGGAGCTCGTGTCGGCCGCGTGCAGCACGAGCTCGTCGCGGAGCGGGTCCGTGGCGTCTTTGTGGCTGCCGAGGCGCTGCCACTCCTCGCACAGCTTCTTGCCGAGCTCGGGCTCCGACGCCGAGGCCTTGCTCGTGCTCGCGACGACCGAGCCCCGGCGCCACTCGAGGGTGAGCTCGCCCTCGGCGAGGCGCGCGTGCAGCACGGCCGGCAGCCTGGCGAGCGCCTCCTCGTCGAGCGGCGGACCCGGGATCGGCGCCGCGAGCGTGGTCACGACCTCCGGGCTCCACGCCGGCTGCACGAGGATCGTCGGATAGCCGGCCAGGGCGATCGTCTGGAAGACGCGCTTCAGCGCCACGAGCGGCACGTCGGCCGCGACGCGCAGCCCGCACACGCCCGGGAACACGCTGTCCGGGTGGGCGCTCTTCCACGCCTCGCGCACGGCCCCGAGCCCGGCGAAGAGCTCGTCCACCTTCTGCACCTTGTCGGCGTCGGTGATGGCGCGCGTCGTGCCCGCCGCCTTGCCGTCGAGGAGCACGCTCGCGCCCTCGAGCACCACGATGGGCGCCGGCGGATCGCTCCCGGGCGCCGCGGCCGGATCGAGCGTGCCGGTGGGGGCGGGCGGCGCCTCGGGCGGAGGTGCGGACGCCGTCGCCGTGTCCGCCGGGGCCGGAGCGGACGAGGCCTCGGGTGCGGCGCTCGCCGACGCGCTCGCCGAGGCGCTCGCCGCCGGAGGTCCGTCCGACGGCGTGAAGACGATGGGGTAGCTCACGGTCACGATGCCGCCCTCGGGCTCCGGAAAGCTGAGGCCCTGGAACTGCCGCGTGATGCAAGAGGTGAAGGCCGGGTCCGCGATGTCGCTGGTGTGGCTCACGCTCGAGACGCTGCCGTCGCGCCCGATGACGAAGCGGACGGTGATGCGCCCCGACACGCTCGGATCCGTCCTGAGCGCGTTCTCGTAGCACTGCCGAAGGCGCCCGAAGTTCCGGCGCACGATGCGCTGGATGACCTCGGGCGGCAGGCGGCCGCTCACGTTGCTCGCACCCGGGCGGACCTGGGGCGGCTTCGCGCGGTGCCCGCTGCCGAGCCGACCGGTCCCGCTCCGCGTGCCGATCGACCCGAGCCCGATGCCCTCGGGGCGCCCGCCGCTCTCGCCGAGGCCGGAGAGCCCGAGGCCGCCCTGGCCGAACACGTCCCCGGGCTGCTCGGGCGCGCGCTCCTCGTGCTCCAGGCTCGCGCGCTGGCGCCCCTTGGCGAGCGCGCTCGCGAGGCCCGCGCGCAGGATCTCGTCCGGCGTCGTCGGCTTGGGGGCCTCGACCGCGGCGGTGGCGCTCGCGGCAGGGGTCGCGCGATCGGTCGACGAGCAGGCGGTGGCGGTGGCGCCGAGCGCAGCGAGGGCGAGCGGGACGGCGATGCGGAGGCGCGGCATCGGCCGAGGATAGCAGAGCCGCCAGGGCGAGCCCGCGCGTCACTCGTAGCGGAGCGCGTCGACCGGATCGAGCTGCGCCGCCCGTCGCGCCGGCACGACACCCGAGGCGATGCCGACGGCGAACGACGCCCCGAAGGCGATCGTGGCGATCCACGGCGAGAGCTTGAGCGGCACGTCGGGCGCGGCGCTGTTCACGGCCGCGATGAGGCCGCCGCCGATGCCGAGGCCGATGAGACCGCCGACCGTCGCGAGCACCAGGGCCTCGATGAGAAACTGCAAGAGGATGTCGTGGCGCGTGGCGCCGAGCGCGCGGCGCACGCCGATCTCGCGCGTCCGCTCGCGCACGCTCACGAGCATGATGTTCATGATGCCGATGCCGCCGACGAGCAGGGACACGCTGGCGATGGCGAGCAGGGCCGCCGTCATGGCCGAGGTGACCGTGCCGAGGACGCCGATGAGATCGTCCTGGCTCTGCACCGTGACCTCGTTCTCGCCGTTGCGGCGCCGCGCGAGGACTTCCTCGATCTGCAGGATGGCCTGCTGCACCTCGGCCTTGTTGCGTGCGGCCGTGAGGATCTGCGACAGGAAGTCCTGGTGGAAGAGGTCGCTCGCGGTCGTGGCCGGGATGAAGACGAGGTCGTCGAGGTCGAAGCCGAGCGAGGTGCCCTTCTTCTCGAGGATGCCGACGATGCGGAAGCGGCCGTCGGAGATGCGCACCGTACGGCCGAGCGGGCTGTCGTTGCCGAACAGGGCCTTGGCGACCGTGCGTCCGACGACCGCGACGCGTCGGCGCGCCGTGAGATCCTCCTCGCGGATGAAGCTGCCCACGTCGACGTGCATGTTGCGCAGGTCGCTGAAGCCGGCGCCGACCCCGAACACCGTCGAGTCGCGCTGCCGGTTCTCGAAGCGGACGGCGCCGCCGCCCGCCACGATGGGCGACACGTCGCGGAGCAGGGTGCCCTGGCGCTTCAGGGCCGTGACGTCGTCCATGGTGAGCGGCCGGCTGATGTTGCCGGTCGGCGGCCCGCCGAGGCCGCGGGTCTCGCGCCGGCCGGGCTGCACGATGAGCAGGTTGGTGCCGATGCCGCTCAGCGTCTTGTCGATGTAGGCCCGGGCCCCGTCGCCGACCGACACGAGCAGGGTCACCGCCAGGACGCCGATGATGACGCCGAGCATGGTGAGCGCCGAGCGCACCTTGTTGGCGGTCAGGGCCTGCAGGGCGGAGAGGATGTGGTCGAGCACCGTCTTCTGCTCCTCACAGATCCGCCGTGGGCGGGCCGTCGTGCACGAGGCGGCCGTCCACGATCTTGATCACCCGCCGCACGCGCCGCGCGAGCGCCGGGTCGTGCGTGACGATGATGACCGTGACCCCGAGCTCGTCGTTCAGCCGCTCGAAGAGCTCGACGATCTCGCGCCCCACCTTCTGATCGAGGTTGCCGGTCGGCTCGTCGCAGAGCAGCAGCGCCGGCTCGGTCACGATGGCGCGCGCGATGGCGACGCGCTGGCGCTCGCCGCCCGACAGCCGCTCGGGGGTGTGGTCCTCGCGGTGGGACAGGGCCACGCGCCCGAGCGCCTCGCGCGCGCGCCGCCGGCGCTCGCGCAGCCCGACGCCGGCGTAGCGCAGCGGCAGGGCCACGTTGTCGACCGCCGTCGTGCGGGGCAAGAGGTTGAAGGCCTGGAACACGAAGCCGATGAAGCGGTTGCGCAGGGCGGCGAGCTCCGCATCGTCGAGGCTGCCGATGTCGTAGCCCGCGAGCCGCACCGTGCCGGCGCTCGGCGTGTCGAGGCAGCCGAGCTGGTACATGAGGGTGCTCTTGCCCGAGCCGCTCGGCCCGATGATCGCCACGTAGGCGCCGCGCGGGATGGTGAAGTCGACGCCGCGCAGCACCGTGAGCGGCTCGTCGCCCACCATGAAGGTGCGCTCGAGGCCCGAGACCTCGATGAGCGCCTCGTGCTCCTCGGGCGCGTGCGGGGCGAACGCGGGCGCGGCCATGGTCCCCGGCGCCGCGCTCAGCGCGCCTGCGCCTCCACCTTGTCGCCGTCGTTCACCGGCGAGGCCAGGAGCGAGGCCACGACCTGCTCGCCCGGCTCGAGGCCGCTCGTGACCTCGACGGCCTCCCAGGTGGCGATGCCCACCTCGACCGTGCGGCGCGTGGCGACCCCGTTCTCGACCACGAACACGGCGCGCTCGGCGCCGCGTCCCTGGACGGCGTTCGGCGGTACGAACAGGACGGCGTCGCGCACCGCCACGATGACGTCGGCGTCGGCGCTCATGCCGAGCCGCAGGCGCTTGTCCTCGGGCAGCGACACCTCGAGCAACACGCTGCGCCCGCCGCGCACGTCGCGCGACACGCTCGGGGCGACGGCGCGCAGCTTGCCGCGCAGCCGCTCGCCCGGGAAGGCGTCGAAGGTGAGGTCGGTCGGCATGTCGACGGCCACGCGCCCGAGGTCCGACTCGTCGATCTCGACCTCGAGGTGCAGCTCGCGGTCGTCGGCGAGCTCCACGATGGGCGCGCCCGGGGCGCTCACCTCGCCCTCCTCGACCGCCGTCCGCACGACGAGCCCCGCGAACGGCGCCGTCACGACCGTCTTCGAGAGGCCGCTCTTCGCGAGCTCCACGTTGGCCTCGGCCTGGGCGACCCCGGCGCGCGCCGTGTCGGCGGCCCGCTCGAGCGCCCGCGCGGCGGCCTCGAGATCGTCGGCCTCGGCCTGGGGCAGAGCGCCCCCTACGGCGAGCGAGCGCGCCCGGCGGGCGCGGTCCCAGGCGCTCCACGCCTGCTCGTCGGCCTGCGCCACCTGGGCGCGCGCGAGCGGCACCGAGGCCTCGGCGGTGTGCAGCCGCTGCAAGAGGTCGCTCGCGTCGTAGCTCACGAGCAGCTCGCCGAGCTTCACGCGCTCGCCGCGCCGGTGGTGGAGCTTCAAGACGCGGGCGGCGATCTCGGCCCGCAGGGTCGCCTCCTGCTTGCCGACGACGCGCCCGGCGCTCACGCTCGTCACGAAGTCGCGCACGCTGCCGCGCTCGACCGTCGCGGTCGTGACGGGGAGCGGCGCCTGGCCCCGCCCCCCGAGCAGCCGCACGGCGCCGAACCCGACCGCGCCGAGGACGACGAGCCACACGAGCCAGCCGAAGCGGCGCCGGCGCAGGCGGCCCTTGCGCTTCGGCGGGCCGGTGGGCACGCCGGTGTCTTTGGGTAGAGGGGCGGCGGCCGGCGCGCGCGACTTCGGCGGTGCCGGCAGCCAGTCGGGAGTGGCCGCCATGGGGTCGAAGCGTAGCAGGGCGCGCGAAGTGTGATACGCCTTCTCGTGCATGCGATGGGCGAGCGCCATCTCGCGCGAGGCGGACACCGCCCTCGCGCTCGACGCGCTCGCGAGCGCCCTTCGCTTCGAGCTCCCGGCTGGGCCCGACCTCGTGCTCGGCTTCGCGACGCCGCAGCACTCGCGCGCCTACACCCGCATCCCGCGGCTCGTCGCGGAGCGCTTCCCCCGCGCCGTGTTCGCGGGCTGCTCCGGCCAGGGGGTGATCGGCGGTCGGGAGGAGATCGACGGCGCGCCGGCGCTCGCCCTGCTCGCCGCCGAGCTGCCCGGCGTGGCGCTCGGCGCCTTCCACCTGCGCGCGCGCGACGTGCCCGAGCCCGACGACGTCACCGGCTGGCAGGCACGGCTCGGCTCGACCGACCCGCGCACGCACGTCCTCGTCTTCTGCGACCCGTTCAGCTGCGAGGTCGAGCCGGTGCTCGCGGGGCTCGATCGCGCCTTCCCCCTCGGGCGCAAGCTCGGCGGTCTCGCGAGCGGCGGTCGGCTGCCGCAGTCGAACGCGCTCTTCGCCGGCGCCTCGTTCCAGCACAGCGGCCTCGCGGGCGTGACCCTCACGGGCGCCATCGAGCTCGACTGCGTGGTGGCGCAGGGCTGCCGCACGATCGGCGAGCCCATGATCGTGACCCGCTGCGACGACAACCAGATCCTCGAGCTCGACGGCCGCCCGGCGCTCGCGGTGGTGCGCGAGCTCTACGACGCGCTCGTGGCCCAGGATCGGAAGCTGTTCGAGCGCGCGCTCTTCCTCGGCATCGAGATGCGCGACCAGCGCGCCTACCAGGCGGGGGACTTTCTCCTGCGCAATGTGCTCGCGGTCGACCGCGACCGGGGCTCGGTCGCCGTCGCCGCGCACCTCGAGCGCTACCAGGCGGTGCAGCTGCACCTGCGCGATCCCGCGGCCGCCGCGGCCGACCTCGCCCGGCAGCTCGTGCGTTACCGCGAGCGGCAGCCGGGCGTGCCGGCGGGCGCACTCCTCTTTCCCTGCCTGTCGCGCGGCGAGGCCTTCTACGGCAGGCCGAACCACGACTCGGAGCTCGTGCGCGCGCACCTCGGTCCGGTGCCGCTCGCGGGCTTCTTCGCGAACGGCGAGGTGGGGCCCGTCGGGCCGCGCACCTTCCTGCACGGTCAGACGGCCGTGCTCGCGCTCGCGCGACCGCCGGACGCGTGAGGCTAGCCGACCCGGTCGCTACCCGAGCCAGCCCGCGTAGCCGGCGCCGAGCACGAGCGCGCCGCCGGCCGCGGGCAGCCCGACGGCGGCGCTCGCGAAGATGACGCGCGTCGTGCGGCGCGCGTCGCGGCCGCGGTGGCGCGCCACGACGAAGGCGATGCACACGAGGTTCGCCGTCACGGCCGCGAGCCCGCAGCCGACCTTCCAGGCGAGGCGCGCGTCGAAGGAGCGCCCGCGCAGCAGCAAGAGGCCGGTCGCCGCGACGCCGAGGAGCACGGGCAGCTCGACGAGCAAGTCGACGTAGTAGTGGAAGGTGGCCGCCGCGGGGCGCAGCGCCGGCCGCAGGAGCGGCAGGAGCTCGAGCACCGCCTCGGTCGCGACGATGCCGCCCCAGAACGCGAGCAGCACGAGGTGCAGGGTCGGCATGGGGGGCCGTGCGGCAAGTGGCGGAAGCGCACAGGAATCGAACCTGCCCGGGACAGCGTAACTGCCCCACTCCGGTTTTGAAGACCGGGAGCGGCACCAGCCAGCCAAGCGCTTCCGCCCATGCTTGTACCCCACCCCGCCGGGCTGTGTCATGGTCGCCGTCCATGCGACACGTCGTGATGGGCACGGCGGGCCACGTCGACCACGGCAAGACGGCGCTCGTGCGCGCGCTGACGGGGATCGAGACCGACCGGCTGCCCGAGGAGCAGCGCCGCGGCATCACCATCGAGCTCGGCTTCGCGCCGTGGCGGCTCGGCGAGGATCTGCTCGTGAGCCTCATCGACGTGCCGGGGCACCGGCGCCTGGTGCACACCATGATCGCGGGCGCGGCCGGCATCGAGCTCGTGCTGCTCGTGGTGGCGGCCGACGAGGGGGTCATGCCGCAGACGCGCGAGCACGTCGCGGCCTGCCGCCTGCTCGGGGTGCGGCGCGCCGTCGTGGCGGTGAGCAAGGTCGATCGGGTCGAGCCGGATCTCGCCGAGCTCGCGGCCGAGGAGGCGCTCGAGCTCGTGCGCACCGCGGGCCTCGAGGCCGAGGCGGTGCCCTGCTCGGCCAAGACCGGCGTCGGGCTCGACGCGCTCCGGGCCGCGGTGCTGCGCGCGGTCGCGGCGACGGCGCCGTCGAGCGGCCACAAGCGCGTGCGCCTGTCGGTCGATCGCGTCTTCACCGTGCACGGCGCCGGCACCGTCGTGACCGGCACGCTCGTCGAGGGCAAGCTCGCGACGGGTGAGCCCCTGCGCGTGCTCGGCGCCGAGCGCGAGCTCGCGACGAGCGCCCGCGCCCTGCACGTGCACGGCGAGCCGCTCGCCGAGGTCGTCGCGCCCACGCGCCTCGCCGTGAACCTGGCCGGCCTGCCGCTCGAGGCCGTGGCGCGGGGCGACGTCGTCACGAACGACCCCCACGTGCGGCCGACGCGCGTCTGCGACGTGTGGCTCGAGTGCGATCCGCCGCCGCGCCGCGGCACCGAGGCGACCCTGTTCGTCGGTACGGCGCACACCCAGGCGCGCATCCAGCCCGTCGAGACGCCGGCCGAGCTCGCCGGCGCGGCCGAGGGCGACGCGCCCGCCGAAGCGGCGCCGCTCGGAGGCGGCCGGCTCGCGCGCCTGCGGCTCACCGGGCCGCTCGTCGTGTTCGGCGGGGACCGCTTCGTCCTGCGCGGCGCGCACGTCGACGGTCCCGCCGGGGCGGTGATCGGCGGAGGCGTGGTGCTCGACGCGGTCCCGCCCCACGAGCGCGCCGGCAAGCGCGCGCTCCTGCTCGCACACCTGTGGCGGCGCGATGCGGCCGCGGCGGCGCGCGCGCTCGTCGCCGAGCAGGCGCCGCGTGCGCTCGCCCAGGCTTCGCTCGCCTCGCGGCTCTGCATCGGCGAGGCGGAGCTCGGGGCCGCGGCGCGGGCGGCGGCGAAGGCCGGGGAGCTCGTCGCTCTCCGCGCGGGCTCGTTCGTGACCGCCACGGCCCTCGCGGCGCTCGAGGCGCGCGCGCTCGAGCTCTGTACGGCGCACCACCTGGAGCACCCGCTCGACGCGGGCATGAAGAAGGAGACGCTGCGCGCCGCGCTCGCCGCCGTGGCGGGCGACGAGGCGACGGTGGAGGCCCTCGGGCGCCTGGGCTCGGGGAGCAAGCCGCGCCTCGTCGTCGTCGAGGATGTCGTGCGCTTGCCGACCTTCCGCGGCGCCGTCGGCGACGCGCGCGCGCAGGCGGCGCTCGAGCGCGCGACCGGGCTCGTGCGCGACGCCGGCCTGCAGGGCCTGAGCGAGAACGCGCTCACCGAGGCGCTCGCCGGCGACGTCAAGCAGGCGCGGGCCCTGCTCGCGCTGTTCGTGCGCGACAAGCTCGCGATCCGGGCGGGCGAGCTGTGGTTCTGGGCCGAGTCCGTGGCCGCGCTCGGGCGCGACATCGCGGCGCACCTCGCACACAAGGGCACGCTCACCATCGCCGACTTCAAGGCGATGACGGGCCTCGGCCGCAAGCAGACCATCCCCCTCCTCGAGCACTTCGACCGCGAGCGGCTCACGAAGCGCGTCGGGACCGGGGATCGGATCGCGGGCGCCTGACGGGCGGCGTCACCCGGTCGCCGCGCCGTCTTGGGTGCCTTCGGCGAACCTCGCGCCCACGCGTGCGGCGCTCGGAGCCGACCGCTTGTAGGGCTTCGCGCAGGTCGGTACGCTCGGTCCGTCGATGTCGTCTCATCCTCCGAAGCCTTCGCATCGCTCGCCGTTCGTCGCCGCCGCAGCGTGGCTCCTCGTCGCTGCGTGCGCTCCGCGCAGCAGCAACCCGGCGTACTGGCAAGGACCACCACCACCGGCGTGGCACGCTCCGCCGCCGGGCCAGCCACCGCCACCGGCGTGGCAGGCTCTGCCGCCGGGCCAGCCACCGCCCGCGACCTGGCAGCCGGCACCCTCGGGGAGCGATCCTGGCTGCTTTCCGAGCTCCACCGCCTGGGGCTCCGGGGCCGCGCCGAGCGCAGGATGTCAGCGCGACTCCGATTGTACGAGCGGGACGATGTGCCAGTCCG
>JADLAB010000405.1 GCA_020848455.1 Polyangiaceae bacterium | reverse complement strand
GCGGCAAATGGAACGCGTTTCTGACCGGCTACCCAAACTTCGGTGGGACAAAGTCGGGAGACAAACTACACAAACCCACGACAATTAATCTGTTAACGCCTATGGGGCCGGGGGGTGAGGGTGACTGTTTCGGTCCGGAAGGAGGGTGACTGATACTTACCTAGATGTCGTAGTAGAGGTGGAACTCGTACGGCACCGGCCGCATGCGCACCGGATCGACCTCGCGCTCGCGCTTGTAGCCGATCCAGGTCTCGAGCAGATCGCGGCTGAAGACGTCGCCCTTGAGGAGGAACTCGTGGTCCTTCTCGAGCGCGTCGAGCGAGCGATCGAGGCCACCCGGCATCTGCGGCACGTCGTGCAGCTCCTCGGGCGACAGCGAGTAGATGTCCTTGTCGAGCGGCTCGCCCGGATCGATGCGGTTCTGGACGCCGTCGAGACCCGCCATGAGCAGGGCCGTGAACGCGAGGTACGGGTTGCAGGACGGGTCGGGGAAGCGCACCTCGATGCGGCGCGCGTTCGCCGAGGTACCCGACACCGGGATGCGAATGGCGGCCGAGCGGTTGCGGCTCGAGTAGGCGAGGTTGACGGGCGCCTCGTAGCCGGGCACGAGGCGCCGGTAGCTGTTCGTGGTCGGGTTCGTGAGCGCGGCGATCGAGCGCGCGTGCTTCAACACGCCGCCGATGTACCAGAGGCCGACGTCGCTGAGGCCCGCGTACCCGTCGCCGGCGAAGAGGTTCTTGCCGTCCTTCCACAGCGACTGGTGGCAGTGCATGCCGCTGCCGTTGTCGCCGAACATCGGCTTCGGCATGAAGGTCGCGGTCTTGTTGTGGCGGCGCGCCACGTTCTTGACCACGTACTTGAACCACATGAGGTTGTCGGCCATCGTGGTGAGCGGCGCGTAGCGCACGCCGATCTCGCACTGCCCGGCCGTGCCGACCTCGTGGTGGCCGACCTCGACCGTGAGGCCCGAGTCCTGCAGGGTCATCATCATGTCGGCGCGGATGTCGGCGAGCGTGTCGGTCGGCGGGACCGGGAAGTAGCCCTCCTTGTGGCGCACCTTGTAGCCGAGGTTCGGGCCCTCGCGGCCGGTGTTCCAGGCCGCCTCCTCGCTGTCGACCTCGTAGAAGGCACCGCGCGGAGCGTTGTCGTAGCGCACCGAGTCGAAGATGAAGAACTCGGCCTCGGGGCCCACGTACACGGTGTCGGCGAGCCCGGAGCTCTTCACGTAGGCCTCGGCCTTGCGCGCGATGTAGCGCGGGTCGCGGCCGTAGGGCTGACCGGTGATGGGGTCGGCCACGTCGCCGACGAGGGACAGGGTCTTGTAGGCCGGGAAGGGATCGATGCGCGCCGTGGCAGGGTCCGGCGTGAGCTTCATGTCCGAGGCGTTGATGGGCTGCCAGCCGCGCACGCTCGAGCCGTCGAAGCCGATGCCCTCCTCGAACAGGTCCTCGGTCAGGCGGTTCACGGGCAGCGTGGTGTGCTGCCAGATGCCGGGCAGATCGATGAACTTCAGGTCCACGAACTTGCACTCGTGGTTCTTGGCCAGCGTGATGACGTCCTTCGGCTTCATGGGTCGCTCGCTTCCTCGTTCGGCTGTTGTCGCGGACGGCACACGCCTCCGCTTCCGGCTCCGCAGGCCGGCCCCGTCACGCGCCCGTGCTGCACCGCCGCAGCCTCAGATCGCGTCCTCGTCGCGCTCGCCGGTGCGGATGCGCACCGCCTCGCTCACCGGCGAGACGAAGATCTTGCCGTCGCCGATGCGCCCGGTCTTCGCGGCGCGCTCGACCGCGGCCACGACGGCACCGACCAGGGCCTCGGGCACCACCACCTCGACCTTCACCTTGGGCACGAAGTCCACGACGTAGGCCGAGCCCCGGTAGACCTCTTTCTTGCCGCCGGTGCGGCCGAAGCCCTTCACCTCGGTGATGGTCATGCCCTGCACGCCCGCCTCGGTGAGGGCTTCCTTCACCTCGTCGAGCTTGAAGGGCTTGATGATGGCTTCGACTTTTTTCATGGGCGCCCGAGTGCCTGTCCGGAGGGTGTCGGACGGCATGTACCACCCGCGTGTTTCGGGAATGTTTCGGGCGCGGGGTGGGGAGGGGCCGTCAGGGGTCGAGCGCGACCACGAAGCCGTCGTCGCCCCCGGCGCTCGGGTAGCTCGTGCCCCCGAGGTCGACCGTGCCGGCGTAGCTCCCGCCGAGGCACACCTCGCCCTCCGGTCCGACGGCGACCGCCGTGCCGCGCTGCGCCGCCCCGTCGCCGTAGGAGCGCGCCCACACGGTGTCGCCGGTCGTGGCGAGCTTGGCGACGAAGGCGTCGTCGCCGCCTTTCCCGGCGAGGCTCTTGCCGCCGCCGAGATCGAGCGTGCCGGCGTGGCGACCCGCGACGAGGGCGTTGCCTGCGGCGTCGAGCCCGACCGCCAGCGCGCTCTCGTCGCCCACGCCGCCGAGACTGCGGCGCCAGAGCGGGTGGCCGTTCTCGAACAGCATGGCGACGAAGACGTCGCTGCCGCCGGCGCTCACGAGGGCGGGCTCCTCCGTGCCGAGCGGCAGGAAGCCCTGGAAGCCGCCGGCGAACAGGATCTCCTCGTGGGCGCCCGTCGTGCGGACCGCGAGCGCGAGGTGGCAGCCGCCCGGGGCGGCGGGGCACTGGTCGTCGGGGTCGCCGACGACGAGCGGCCAGCCGCTGCCGAAGGCGTTGCCGTACGGGTCGAAGCGCGCCGCGAAGAGATCGACGCCTCCCTGGGTCGTGACGATGCCGCCTGGCAGGGCGTCGTCGAAGTCGATGTTCCCGTCGAAGGTGCCGGCCACGACCGAGCGTCCCGCCTGCGACACGGCGACCGCGAGCGCGCGTGCGCTGCCCGCACCGCCGAAGCGCCGCGCCCAGGCGAGCGCCCCCGTCGTGGCGAGCTTCGCGAAGAAGGCGTCCTCCACGCCCGTCTGCACGAGCGGGCCGGCGCCGAGGTCGAGAGTCCCGGCGAAGCTGCCGGCGATCCAGAGGGCGGCCCCGTCCGGGCCGAGGCCGAGCGCCGCCGCGTGCTGATCCGCCCCGTCGCCGTGACGCTGGCTCCAGCGCTCGGTGCCGCCGGGGTCGATCGCGGCGAGGAAGAGATCGTCGCCCCCCGCGCTCACGAGCGCGCCCGAGCCGAAGTCGATCTGGCCCGCGAAGTGGCCGACGAGGTACACGCCCTCCGCGCCGGCGCCGATGGCCGCGACGTGCTGCTCGCCCGCGCCGCCGTAGCTCCGGCTCCACACGAGGGCACCGGCGGCGTCGAGGCGCGCGAGGAACACGTCGTGTCCGCCCTGGCTCGTGTGCATGTCGCCGCCGACGGCGAGCGCGCCCGTGTAGTCGCCCGCGAGGTAGCTCGAGCCGTCCGGTCCGACCGCGACCGCGACGAGCGCCGCGTCGCCCCCGCCGCCGAGCGCGAGCGCGTGGCGGAAGGTGCCGCTCGCGCACGCGCCCCCGCCGTCGCAGCGACCGGGCGCGGGACAGCCGCCGAGCTCGACCTCGGGATTCGAGTCGAGCGCGTGCGCGCGACAGCTGCCCTCCGAGCCGGCGGCGTTGCAGGCGACGCACGGGCCGAGGCACCCGGCGTCGCAGCACACGCCGTCGGTGCAGTGACCGCTGAAGCACTGCCCGGGCGCGCCGCAGCTCGCGCCGTTCGGGCGCAGTCCCCCGGCCGCGACGCACGCCCCGTCGCCGTCGCACACCTCGGCGGATCCGGCGCCGCACGCGTCGCCCTTCGGCACGAGCTCGGTGAGGCACGCCCCGGCCAGGCAGCTGCCGAGCGTGCACGGCTCGTCGTCCGCGGGGCAGTCGGAGGGCGAGTGGCAGGTGTTGTCCGGGTTGAAGAGCCCGCCCGCACCGCCGCTGTCGCCGGCCCCGCCCGCGCCGCCGGCGTCGCCGATGTGCAGGCCCGCGTAGCCCGCCAGGATGTGGCAGCCGACGAGCACGAGACCGGTCGCGCCGAGCGCGGTGGCGAGGAGGTGCGGCGCGCGTCGCATGCGTCGATTCCGGCTCAGAACCGGGCACGCAGCCCGAGGGTGCCGCCGCCGACCGTGAGTGCCACGGGCGCCCCGGCGTCGCCCGCGCCACCGCCGAGCGCGAGGCTCACGATGCCGACCACGAGGCCGGCCCCCGCGAGCGCGAAGCTCACGGTCGAGACGTGCGCCACGGCCGTGCCGCGGTCGAGCGCCGCCTGCTCGTCGGGGGCGCACACATCGTCGGTGCACCTGGCTCGCAGCGCGGCACCGCCGACGAGCGCCGCGATGCCGGTCGCGGTGCCGAGGGCGGCGCCCGCGGCCGCGACGCCGAAGCCCGTCCACGCGAGCAGCTCGAGGTCTGTCGGGCCGGGCTCGAGCTCGTCGGCGGGCGCCGGCGCGCCGCCCTTCGAGGCGCCCGCATCCGCTCCGACGCGCACGAACGCCGCGCGGACCTTGCGGTCCTTCTCGCCCTGGGCGACGACGATCCGCCGCTCGATCGGCACGTGACCGTCGAGCTCGAAGCGCAGCCGGTGGACGCCGGGATCGAGCGGGACCGGCGTGCCGTCGAGTCGCTCGCGCACCTTGACGCCGTCGACGGCGAGCCGCACCTCGACCGCGTCGTTGCCCGCGCCGTCCTCGGCCACGACGACGATGGTGGGCAGTGCGGCGTCGAGCTCGCCGAGCCACGCGACGCACTGGGCGCGGACGACGGCGGGGCAGTCCGCCTGGCCGCAGCGCACGAGCGCCGCGCGCGCCGCGAGGAGCTGGCTCAGGCGGCGCCGCGACTGCGCGGCCGCGAAGCCACCGAGGCATTGCTCCACCACGCCCTCTGCGACCGGCGCGGCCGCGTCGCTCGCGCTCGCGCTGCTGCCGTCGGACGCGCCCTCGTCGCTAGGCGCGTCGAGCGACGCGCCGCCGTCGGCCGCGCGGTCGCCGGCTCCATCCGAGCCGGCGTCGGCCCCCGTGGCGACCGGGTCGGGTGCGGGCTGCGCTCCGACCTCCGCCACGGTGAGGGCGGCGCACAGGCCCGCCGCGGTGAGCGGGAGCGCCAGGCCGAGGAGCCGTTGCAGGCGATTCATGAGGAGTCGGCGCTCACAGGCACTCGCGCCGCGGCACGAGGTTGCCGTGCGCATCCACGACGAAGGGCTGCGAGCAATCGGGGCCGGCCGGCGAGACCGGAGCGCTCGGCGCGACGCTGCCGGGTGCGCTCGCGGTGCGCACGCCCGGCGCGGTCGGCGCCCCGGCCGCGCGCCCGCTCGCTGCGGCGCTCGCGGTCGCGTCCGTCGCGCTCGGTGCGGCGCTCGCGGTCGCCGACCCGGTCGCGGTGGCGGGCGGCGAGGGCAGGGCGGCCGGCGTCGCCTCGCCACCTTGCGGGCTCGCGGTCGGCGGCTCGGCCGTGGCCGAGGGTTCGGCCGTGGCCGTCGCGCTCGTCGCCGTGGCGCGTGCCTCGTCGCCGGGGCCGCTGCGCCAGAGGAGCCAGGCGCCGAGCCCGCCGGCGGCCACGAAGGCGAGCGCCGCCAGGCCGGCGCGCTTGCGAGACGCACGGGACGAGCGCGCACCCGTGACGAGCGCCGCGGCTCCGCCGAAGGTCGCCGGCTCGCCCGACGGGCGTGCGCCGGCGCCGTCGGCCGGCGGCTCGGCGGGTGGGTCGGCCGCTGCGGAGTCGGCGGTGCGCGGTCCACTCGGCACGGTGCGCTCGGGCGCGCTCCGGGCGCCGGACGGAGCGCCGGGCTCGCCGAGCGCTGCGTAGGGCGCGTCCTCGGTCGCGGGGCCCGAGAGCGGTGCGCGATCGGTGCGGCGCGTGGGCGCCGTCGGATCGGCGGCGCTCGCCGGCGCCTCCCCGGACGCGTCCTCCGACCACGGTGCCTCGCTCGACGCGCCGTCGTCGTCGTGGGCGGAGCGGTCGTCGCTCGGGTCGCTCGCGTCGCTCGCGTCGCTCGCGTCCTGCAACGTGTCGGGCGGCGCGTGGCGCTCGTCCGCGCCGGGCCACGAGACGGCCTCCGAGCGCAGCGGCGCACGCTCCGCGCCGACACCGAGCGCCGCGGCGAACGCCTGCGCGAGCTCGCGCGCGCCACCGAAGCGGCCGTCGATGCGGCGGTGCAGGGCGCGGCGGAAGAACGCGTCGACCGTGGGCGGGAGCCTGGCCCGGAGCTCGCTCGCCGGCCGGTAGCGCCCGCGTGAGATCGCGACCGCGACGGCGCCGACCGTCTCGCCGAGGAAGGGCAGGCGCCCGGTGAGCATCTGGTAGGCGACGACCCCGAGCGCCCAGAGATCGGCGCGGTGGTCGACGAGCTTCGCGCTCAGCACCTGCTCCGGGCTCATGTACGCCGGCGTGCCGACCATCGCGTCGGTCGAGGTCACCGCCACGCCGCCGCCGCCGTGCTGCTTGGCGACGCCGAAGTCGAGCACCTTGGCGAAGACCTCGCCGTCCGAGGGCGTCACGAACACGTTGTCGGGCTTGATGTCGCGGTGGACGATGCCGAGCGCGTGCGCGGCGCCGAGCCCGCGCGCCACGTGCTCCACGATGCGGGCCGCCTCCTCGAGCCCGAGCGGGCCGAGCCGGCGCAGGCGCGCGGCCAGGCTCTCGCCCGTCAAGAGCTCCATCACGATGAACGGCGTCCCGTCCTCGGTCTCGGCGCGGTCGAAGGTCTGGACGACGTGCGGGCTCTTGATGCGCGCCGCGGCGCTCGCCTCGCGCCGGAAGCGCTCGAGCACGGCGGGGTCGTCCTCGGCGAGCTTGGACGAGATGAACTTGACCGCCACCTCGGTGTCGAGCGCCAGGTGCTCGGCGAGCCACACGCTCCCCATGCCCCCGCGGCCGAGGGGCCGCACGAGCCGCACCTTGTCGGCGATGACGGCGCCGGTCGCGAGCTCCATCGTGTCTCTGTGCCGATCCTAGCCCAACTCGGCGAGGAGAACCGTCGGAAGGCTCGGGCCGCCCGAGCACGGATCGGGCGCGCGGGCGCGCCAGGAAGTAGCGGCGGCACGTGCATCCGTGATAGCCCTCGTTCACACTTCGTGTATGGGTGTTGGCGCACCTCGACCACGCCACCCCTGAAGAACCGCGCGGGCCCGGCATCGCGCCGCCGTCTAGCCGCTCCGGTGAGCGCCATGGAATCGACCATCGCCTTCGGACCCCAGAGCCCGTTCGACCGCGAGGAGCAGGCCCTGATCCACGCCGTCGTGGCGGCGCTCGCGGCGAGCACGCACCCGGAGCGGAGCTCGCTCGCGGCCGAGGTCGTGCGCCACGTCGAGCTGCTCGACCGCCAGGGCGCGCTCATGGCCGAGTACCCGCCCATCAGCGCCGAGCAGGTGCTGGGCGCGCGCCGCCGCGACGTGCGCTCGCTGCTCCAGCTGCTCAGCCACTCGAACCCGGCGAACTTCGACATGTTCCTGCCGACGCGCGCCCTGTTCGCGCGCAACCTCGTCATGGCCGAGGTGAACTTCTACCGCCTGCTGCGCTTCGCCTGCGAGGAGGCCCTGCCGGGCTCCGAGGGCGACGGGCTGCTCGTGCGCGTCGACCGGCTCGAGTGCCACTGCCTCTACACGCGCCTGTGCGAGGAGGTGCTGACGCACATCGCCTCCGACGCCGCCGTGACGCCCGCCGTGCGCGAGCGCGCCGTCCTGGCTCTGTCGCAGATGTGGGACCGCGTCACCTATCGCGTGAGCGAGTTCTTCCCCGTGCTCGAGGCGACCTGGGACGCACGCCGGCGCGTCGCCGCCACCTTCGGCACGCTCATGGGCGCGAGCGAGGTCTTCTGCCTGCTGCAGGCCGGCTGCGCGCCCGAGTTCGTCGAGCACCTCGTGCGACCCGAGTACGGCGAGGACGAGGCCGCCGCCTTCCGCGAGTTCCTCTTCGGCGCCACGACCGAGCAGCTCGAGCGCATGAGCAGCAACATGGAGGCGGCCGGGCGCAGCAGCATCGGCGCCCGCGAGGTCTCCCGCGAAGAGCGCACCACCGACCCGGGCGAGCCCTGCTGCGACCCGGCCAACGCCTTCTTCGAGTTCTTCCTCGCGCGCCACCTGCAGGCCGCGGCGCGGCGCCAGGCGGGGCTCGTCGGCCCGAAGCGCACCGCCGAGGAGTACGTGATGCTCGCCTACCTCGAGCACCTCGCGGCCGAGCACGTCTCGGACCCGCCCTCGAGCCGCACGCCCGAGCCGCGATCGGAGCGGCCGGCGCCGCTGGCGCCGCCGGCGTGAGCCGTCGCCGTCACAGCTGCCGCAGCACGGCCTCGGCCTCGCGCCGCACGACGTAGGCACGGTCCCAGTCGAAGCGCTCCGCGCGCCCGAGCAGGCGGTGGCAGGCGGCGCGCAGCTTGCCGCGCTCGGCGTGCGTGAGATGGCCGTGGGCGGCGAGCTTGCCGAGGCTGCGGACGGCCTTGCTGCGCACGCCCGCGCTCGCGTCCGCGAGCCGCTCGAACATCTGCTCGACGAGCGCGACGCGCATCGTCTCGGGCAGGGCATCGGGCGCGATCGACTCGGCGAGCTTGCCGATGGCCCGCGTCGCCGTGTCGCGCAGCTCGAGGTTGCCCGCCTGCACCGCCAGGAGCGCGAGCGGCACGGCCTTGGCGACCTCGGGGTGGCGGATCTTGCCGAGCGCGTAGAGCAAGAACGCCTGCCGCTCGGGGTCCGGGGCGGCGCGGAAGGCCGCGACGAGCGGCTCGACCGCGTGGACGCCCATGCGCCCGAGGGCGTGCGCCACCGCGAGCTGCGCCTTCACGTCGCCGGCCGCGAGGCTCCCGAGCAGGGCGGGGATGATCGACGGCCCGAGGCTCGCGATGACGTTCACGGCGTCGTCGACGATGGGGACGAGCTCGGGGTGGTCGAGCGGGTCGATGTAGAACAGGACGGCCATGAGCTCGAACAGCCGCTGCGTCTCGCTCGGCGCGAGGCGCGCGATCTCGGCGCGCGCGAGCTCGAGCCCGCGGCGCAGATCCTCGGGCCGCTCGCTCGAGAACAGCTCCTGGATCGTGGCGAAGGGCTCGGTCGGCATGGCATCTCCCATCACGCGCACGCCCGCCAGGGATCCGGCGAGTCGACATCGCCGTCCGCGAGGTCTGCGAGCGATGATTGCATCGACGCCGTGGGCGTCAAGTCGCACGGTGGCGCCCGCGCGGCCGGTCGTCCAGAATGGGAGCCATGATCGCAGCGGCGCGCCGCGTCCTCACTCACGCGCAGTACCTCGCGCTCGAGGCCTCGAGCGACGCGAAGCACGAGTACCTGCGCGGCGAAGCGTGGGCCATGGCGGGAGGCACGCCCCGGCACGCGAAGCTCGCGGCGAACGTGACCGCAGCCCTGACGACCGCTCTGCGCGGCAAGCCCTGCGGCGTCTTCAGCGCGGATCTGCGCATCCGTGTCGAGGAGACGGACCGGACCACGTACCCGGACGTGACGGTCGTCTGCGGCAAGCGCGAGATCGCTCGCGACGACGAGCTCGCCGTCGTCAACCCGGTCGTCATCGTCGAGGTCCTCTCCGACGCCACGGAGGCGAGCGACCGCGGAGAGAAGTTCGCACACCTGCAGCGCCTCCCGTCGCTTCAGGAGTACGTCCTCGTGAGCCAGGCCGAGCCACGCATCGAGGTCTTCCGCCGGGGCGCGGGAACGACCTGGGTGCTCACCCCCCATACCGGCGGACGCGTCGAGCTCGCGTCGCTCGGGGTCGCGCTCGACTTCGCCGAGCTCTACGCCGATCCGACCGCCTAGCGGAGTTGCCCGAGCCGGCGGCGGGCCGTCGGCCGCGTCAGCGGCTCGCGAACACGAGGTCGAAGGCCGGGACGCTCTTCGGCGCGTCGCCGCCCTCGGCGCGCAGGCGCTTCGCGCCGTAGACGGTGTCGATGACCGCCGCGAGATCGCCGAAGGCGAGCGTGTTGTCGGCGTGGAGCACGCAGCCGTCGCGGCGCGGGTCCGAGGGGTCGACGTGGCTTCCGTGCGCGCGCCACTCCTCGACGATGCGCGCCTCGAGCGCGTCGAGGTCGGAGCCGAGGTGGGTCTCGGTGACGACCGTGGCGCCCTGTTGCCACGAGAGCGTGAAGCCCTCGGGCTCCACGTAGACGTGCAGGCGCTTGTCGGGCAGCTCGCCACAGTCGCCGTCGCAGGGCGACGGCTGGCTGCCCGGCACCGACGCGTTCGCCGTGAGCCGCGCGTGGGTCGACCACACGGCGGTGATGAGCAGAAAGGCGATCGTGACGAACAAGAGGTCGATGAACGGGATCATGTTGAGGTCACGGTCGAGGGCGCGTCCCCGTCCACCCTTGCCAGAACCGACGTCGACACCGGCCATGTGCTTTGCTCCTCGCGTGGCGCGTGAATGCCTCGGGCCTAGAAGCGACGGACACCGGCCGAGGGCCCCGGGTTCCCGCGGCTCGCGCCGGCGTGGGCTGCGGGCACGTTGACGACGCGCGCGGGCACCGCCAGCCTGAGCGCCCGTGAAGAAGGTGAAGCTCGCGGCCACCTGGCTGCTCGCCGCGGCGATGGTCGCGGTCGGCGTCTTGCACTTCGTCAATCCGACCCCGTTCGTGCGCATCGTGCCGGCGGTGCTCCCGGCGCCGCTCGTGCTCGTGTATCTGAGCGGCGCCTGCGAGATAGCCGGCGGGCTCGGCCTCTTGTGGGCCCGCACGCGCACGCTCGCCTCGTGGGGCCTCGTCGCGCTCTACGTCGCGGTCTTCCCGGCCAACGTCAACATGGCCGTGAACCGCATCGCGCTCGGGGACGAGCCCCTGTCCGATGCCGCCGCGTGGGGACGCCTGCCCGTGCAGCTCCTGCTCATCGCCTGGGCCTACTGGGTCGGGCGCCGCGAGCGACCCCGCGCCCGGAGCACGACCGACGGACCGGGGCAGGCTCCGTGACCGTGCCCGGCGCGCCCGGCGCCCTCGCGCGGCTCCGACGCCTGCTCGAGCACGAGCGCTTGCCGCTCGTCGCGGCCCTCTTCGCCGTCGTGCTGGCGCTGCCGGCGCTCGCGAGCGGTCGGGTCGTCGACGACCACGTCCAGGCGCGCATCTTCGCCGAGGGCGTCGGCATCATGGGCACGCCGACCCGCCCGCTCGACATGTTCTCCTTTTTCCCGGACGACGCGGCGGGCCGGGCCGAGCTCCTGCGCTACGGCATGTGGCCGTGGTGGGCCAGCGAGGATCTGCACCTCGAGTTCTGGCGGCCGCTCACGGCGCTCACGCACTGGGCCGACCACGCGCTCTACCCCGAGGCCGTCGCGCTCCACCACCTGCACTCGATCCTCTGGTACGCGCTCGTCGCGTGGCTCGCGGCGCGCCGGCTCCGGCGCCTGCTCGAGCCCCGCTGGGTCGCGGGCCTCGCCGCCCTCTGGTACGCGGCGGCCGACGTCCACGCCCTGCCGGCCGGCTGGCTCGCGAACCGCTCGGCCCTCTGCGCCACCGCGGCCGGCCTGTGCGCCCTGTGGGCCCACGACCGCTGGCGACGCGAGGGCTGGCGCCCGGGCGGCGCGCTCGGGCCGCTCGCCTTCGCCGCGGCCCTCGGCGCGGGCGAGTACGGGCTCGGCATCGCGGGCTACCTCCTCGCGCACGCCCTGTGGCTCGATCCGGCGCCGCGGCGGCGCAGCCTGCTCGCGCTCGCCCCCTATGCGCTCGTCGCGCTCGGCTGGGCCCTCCTCGACCGAGCCCTCGGCTACGGCGCGACGGGCTCCGGGCTCTACCTCGATCCGGCGCACGATCCCCTCGCCTTCGCGAGCGCCGTCCTGACGCGTGCGCCCGTCCTCGTCGCGAGCCAGCTCTTCGTGCCGCTCGCGGACCTCTTTCCCTTCCTGCCACGCGACCGCACGTGGGTGCTCACCGTGGGAGGCGCGCTCGGCGTGGGCCTGTGCCTCGCGGTCCTGCGCCCGGCCGAGGCGAGTCCCACACGGCGCCTGCTCGCCGCGGGCGCGCTCCTGTCGCTCGTGCCGGTGTGCGCGACCTTCCCGAACGACCGGCTGTCGTTCTTCTCGAGCCTCGGCGTGACGGCGCTCGTGGCCGACCTCGCCGCGCGGGCCGCCGCCTTGCCGCGCGCCCGCCGCGCGCTCGCGTGGCTCCTCGTCCTGCGCCAGGC
>JADLAB010000404.1 GCA_020848455.1 Polyangiaceae bacterium | reverse complement strand
GAGGCCTGCGGCGCGACGGCGAACGCGCCCGACGCGGCGCCAAGTGCGCGACCGCTCGTCGACGCGACTCGCGCGAGCGGCGAGGCGGCGGAGCGGAGCGTAACCAAGTGGCACATCCGCTTCGGTCAACCCGGGGTTGGTTACGTTGGAGGCCTGCGGCGCGTGAGGGTGAGCGGGCGCGGGCGCGCGAGCGGGAGCGTGAGCGGGCGCGGGCGCGAGTGCGCGCGCGGGCGCGGGCGCGGGCGCGGGCGCGAGTGCGCGAGCGGGCGCGGGCGCGGGCGCGGGCGCGGGAGCGGGAGCGTGAGCGGGCGCGCGAGCGGGAGCGTGAGCGTGAGGTGAGCGGGCGCGGGCGCGCGAGCGGGCGCGGGCGCGGGTGCGGGTGCGGGAGCGGGCGCGGGCGCGGGCGCGTGAGGGTGAGCGGGCGCGGGCGGGTCCGTCACGACGCGTCGATGACGAGGAGCCCCGCCTCGGCGCACTGGCGGCGCAGTGCCGACATCGGGGGCAGCGGGGTCGGGTCGTCGCCCACGACCTCGAGCGCCGCCGCGTGCACCTCGCGCAGCGTCGGTACGGTGGTCGCGCACGGGCTCGTGCGGCACACCGCGCAGGCCACGCGGTAGGCGGCGACCGCGAGCTCGCGCGACTCCTCCACGAGCGCGGCGTAGCACCGCGTCTCGCGCACCCTGCGCAGCCACTCCGAGGGTCGTTCTCGCTCGTCGACGTTCCGGGCCATCACGCACCTCCGTCCACGGCCGGCGACGGGTTCGCCGGCGCGATCTTCCCAGGCGAAGGCCTTCGCACGCGGCGGGCTCGCGGGCCAAATTCTGCGCGCGTGGTACCATGCGACGCCATGAAGATGGGGCGGGTGCTCGCTCGGGCCGCGCTGGCCGCGCTCGGCTACGCCGGCTGCGTGCAGATCCTCGGTGACGACTTCGCCACCGACACGGGCGAGGGCACAGCCGCCGCGGGTGGGAGCGGCGCGAGCGGCGCGGCCGGCCCGGGTGGCGGTGGCGCGGGCGGGGTCGGCACGGGCGGCGGGGGCGCGGCGCCCTGCGAGATCGGCGTCCTCGGCTCGTGCGGCTCCGGTCGCAAGTGCAGCGTGGTCGACTTCGTGAGCGGGCAGCCGGAGTGCGTGCTCGCGGGGCCGCGCCCGGCCTATGCGCGCTGCGACGCCGACACGAACTGCGTGGAGGGCACCTTCTGCGATCCGCCGTCGAGCGTGTGTCTCGACGTGTGCGCCACCGGCGCCGACTGCGCCAACGGCGGCCAGTGCGTCCCCCCGACCGACACACTCGGCAACGCCATCGCGGGGATCGGCGTGTGCCTCTCGAACTGCAACCTCGTCACGGGCGCCCCGTGCGACCAGAGCTACGGCCCGGTCACCTGCATCCCGCCGGGGGGCGGCGCGACGACCAGCTGCTGGCAGAGCGGGGGCGCGGGCGCCGGCGAGGGGTGCCTCCTCTTGCAGGACTGCGCGGCCGGCACGGTGTGCACCAACGACTCGCTCTGCCACGCCTGGTGCACGCCGCCGGGTGTCCAGGCGACCTGCGCCATAGGCTCGCTCTGCACCGACGTCTCGGTCGTGGTCGAGGGCGTGAGCTACGGCGTCTGCCCCTGACTCGTCGCCGCCGCGCGCGGTGGCCCGCGCCGCGGGCGCGCGGTATCGTGCGCACGCGTGTCGCGATGAGCCCGTTCGTCGACGTCGATCTGCTCGCCCGGCGCCTCCGGGCGCGGCCCGCGCGGCGCGTGTTCAGGTGGCTGCCCGCCCGGCGCGCGGCGGTCGCGATCCTCTTCGACGCCGCGGGGCGTGTGCTCCTCATGCAGCGGGCGGCGCGGGCCGGCGACCGCTGGTCCTCGCACGTGTCGCTCCCCGGCGGCATGCAGCACCCCGACGACGCCTCGCCCGCCGCGACCGCAGCGCGCGAGACCCTCGAGGAGGTCGGCGTCGATCTCGCGGCCTCCGAGCCGCTCGGGGCGCTCGACGAGCTCCGGGCCGTCGCGAACGCGAGCCTGCGCCCGATGGCCATCGCGCCCTTCGTGTACCGCGCGCGCGCGCCCGTCGCGCCGGTGGCAGGCGCGGAGACCGCCCACGTGTTCTGGCTGCCGCTCGAGCGCGCCGCGCGGGGCGAGCTCGACGACCGGGTGCCGTTTCCGGTCCTCGGCCTGCACATCCGCTTTCCGTGCTGGCGCTTCGACGGGCAGATCGTGTGGGGCCTGACGCTCGGCATCCTGCGTCGCGTGATCGAGCTCGCGCGCCCCGGCGCGTGATCGAGCTCAGATCTCCATCGGCCCGGTGCCGAGCTCGTCCCAGTAGGTCACGGCGCCGTCCTTCTTCGCGACGAGGCGCACCCCGCCGTCCTGCGACAGCACGATGCCGAGGGCCTCGGGCAGGGCGCTGCACAGCCGGTAGAGCGAGCGGTGGCGCGTGCCGACGCCGTCGGTGCTCTCCTCCTCGCGGGTCGCGCCCTCGAGGTCGAGCGCGCGCATCACGCGCGGCACGTCGGGCAGCTCGCCCACGATCTCGCCGCCGAAGCCCATCACATCGAAGCGCTTGCTGAGGACGACCGCCCCGTCGACGTCCGCGAGCCCGGCGATGGTGTGCGCGAGCTCGAGCAGGGCGTCGTCCAGGGCAGCGACCTCGGGCTCGGTGCTCGTGCGGAAGCTCTCCCAGTCGGGCGCGCGGCCGCGCCGCACGGCGTCCTTCGCGAGCACCTCGAGCAGGCGCAGCTGCAGCGAGCGGTAGCGGCGCCGGGGCTCCTCGTCGCCGAAGCGGTACTTGATGGCGATGGGCACGCCCGTGCGGGCGACCTCGTCGGCCTGCGCCTGCGGCAAGAGGATGAGCGTGCCGCCGTGGCGCGCGAGCCGGATGGTCGCGACCACCCGCCGCACGAGCTGCTGGTCCGTGCGGCGCAAGAGGTCCGGATCCACCGGCGCCGCGAGCGCGACCGCCCCCTTGGCGTCGTCGTGCAGCTCGCGCCGCTCCTCGGCGCACGCGTCGGGAAGCCAGCGCGACTCGAAGACGTCGTGGCTCCGCTCGGCGATGTAGCCGCCCGCGAGCTTGCCGAGCGTCGTGTCGCCGTGGCTCACCGCGAGCCGGCCCGGCCCCGTGACCGTCACCGAAAGGGCCGGCGGCAGCGGTGCGTGGCGGCCCCGCCCGCCCTGCATCGCGTGCAGCCACCCGGGGCCAGTGTGCACGAGGCCCCAGATGTGCAGGCCGCCCGAGCCCGCGCCGGCGACACCGATCATGGCGCGCTGCATCTTCGCCGCCGGGGCGAGGCGCCGGATCTCCTGCTCGTCGAGCCGGCGCGCGTCCTGGAAGCGGAAGCGATGGTGCCCGGAAGGCGGGCCCTCGGCGAGCGGCAGGCTCTCGGGCGGCGCGAGCAGCAGGCGGAAGGTGAGCGGGCGCTCCTCCTCGCGGAGCAGGCTCGCCTGGTAGGCGGCCGAGAGCACGTGGGTGAGGCTCGGCAGATCGCAGGCGACGCTGCGCCCCTCGAGCCGGTCGTAGACGAACTGCGCCAGATCGCGCGGATAGGCGTGGGCCATCGCCGGAGAAGATGGGGCCGCTCGCGCGCGCGCGAAAGGGCGATTCCGCCCGCCCGGCGGCGCTCTCCCCAGGCGCCGCCCTCGTCCCGTCCGTTCTGCGCTTCGGCTCGCGCGGCAATCTCAGCGCGGCTCGACGCCGTGGCCGGCGAGGATGGGCGCGAGATCGAGCGTGCCGCCGCTCCGCACGAAACCGCCCCGGAAGGGCTCGTCGCGGAGCAGCGCCGGCGTGTCGAGATCGACGAAGCGAAAGCCCCCGAGCCCTGCCGCGAAGCACGCCGCCGTGCTCATCGCCAGGCTCGACTCGACCATGCCGCCGATCATGAGCCCGAGCCCGCACGCGCGTGCCACCGCCACGACGTCGAGCGCCGCGACGATGCCGGCCTTCATGAGCTTCACGTTGACGACGTCGACCGCGCCCGCGCGCGCCAGGGCGAGGACGTCGGCGGGGCTGCGCGCGCTCTCGTCGGCCGCGATGGGGACGGCCGGACGCCCGGGCGCCGGCGCACGCAGGGCCGCGAGCCCGGCGTGGTCGTCCCGGCCGAGCGGCTGCTCGAAGAGCAGCGGCGTCACGCCCGCCTCGGCGCAGGCGTCGAGCAGAGCGCGCGCGCTCGCGCGCTCGAGCCCCGCGTTGCCGTCGAAGAGCAGCCCCACCCCCGGGGCCGCCTGCGCGACCGCGCAGGCGCGCGCGACGTCGTGCGCGAGGGGGCCGCCGCCGACCTTGAGCTTGATGCTGCGGTAGCCCTCGGCCGCGATGCGCGCGGCCGCCGGGCCCGCTGCCTCGACCGAGCCCGTCGGGATCGTCATGTCGGTCTCGAGCGTCCGCTCGGCTCCGCCGAAGAATGCCGAGAGCGGCAGGCCGGCCGCGCGACACAGCGCGTCGAGGACGGCGGTCTCGACGGCGCAGCGCGCCGCGCCCGACTCCGGGATGCGCCGGCCGAGCTCGCCCGCGAGCGCGCGCCAGCCGAGCGCGTCCGCCCCGACGACGAGCGGCTCGACGCGGGCGAGCGCCGCGAGGGCCTGCGCCTGCGTCTGGCCGTCGTAGGCGGGCAGCGGCGCGGCCTCTCCGTACCCGCGCACGCCCGAGGCGAGCTCGACCGTGACGAGCGCATTGGCGGCGACCTCGGTCACCCCGCCCGCGATCCCGAAGGGCTCGAGGAGCGCGAGGTCGAGGGGCTCGAAGGCGAAGCGGCGGATCTTCACGGTGCCGCGTCGCAGGCGGCATCGCCCGCGCTGCACGGTCGGAGCCCCGCCTTGCCGGCCGCGAAGGCGAAGCGCTCGCGCGCGAGCTCCGCGCCTGCGCGCACGAGCGTCACGGTGGCGCTCGCCTGCGTCCGGCCCTCGGGCGCGCGCAGGTGCGCCACGTGGCGCGCCCGCAGGCTCGCGCTCACGAGCTCGCCCGTGGCCCCGCTGACGATCTCGAGGCCGTCGCCCGACACGGCCACCGTCACCCCGTCGAACGCGCCCTTCGCGCTGCCGCCGACCTCGACGACGAGGTCGAGCTCGCGGCCCGCGGCTGCCTCGTAGCGATAGGCGACCGACAGATCGCCCGTCGGCAGGTAGAGCGAGCTCGTCGCCCCGAGGCTCCCCGCGGCCGGTGGCGGCGCCGCTGCGCACCCCGTCGCGAGCGCCGCGACGCCGACCGAGACGGCCCCTACCAGCCGCCGCCAGATCCTCTGCAAGTTAGCGATTTTCATCGACTATTGTCGCTCCCTGCCGCCCGGCACCGACCGCTCCCCCAGAGGGGGAAGCACGGCGCGGCGAAACGTGGTAAGCGCGGTGAGCCGGGCGCGCGCACCCGCGGCGCACCCGACCCGTACCCTAAGGCAAGACTCACATTCATTCCTCTACTTTCATGGATCCGCCACCCGACAACCCGGCGGAAGCGGCCGCGAGCGCGGCGAGCGGGCCAGCCCCGCGCACCGAGCGGCGCCCGGCCGACGGCGAGACGCAGACCCCGACCCCGTCCGGCTGCCGGCGCTACGAAGTCATCATCGACCCGGCGTACGTCGACCCCGACGTGCGCAAGGTGATCCGTCGCCTCACCCAGAACGGCCACGAGGCCTACCTCGTCGGCGGCTGCGTGCGCGATCTGCTCCTCGGCCGACAGCCGAAGGACTTCGACGTCGCGACGAGCGCCCACCCCGAGGACGTGCGCACCCTGTTTCGCAACTCGCGCATCATCGGCCGCCGCTTCCGGCTCGTGCACGTGCTCTTCCACGGCGGCAAGGTCATCGAGGTCGCCACCTTCCGCAAGAACCCCAACGAGGAGGACACGCCCGCCGAGGCGGCCCTCATCCGCTCCGACAACGTGTTCGGCGAGGCCGACGAGGACGCGCGCCGGCGCGACTTCACGATCAACGGCCTGTTCTACGACATCGAGCGCAGCCACATCATCGACTGGGTGGGCGGCATGCGCGACATCCAGCGCCGCGTGATGCGCACGGTCGGCGACCCCGAGACGCGCTTCATCGAGGACCCGGTGCGCATCCTGCGCGCCATCAAGTTCGCGGGTCGCCTCGATCTCGGCATCGCGCGCCCCGTCTACGACGCCATCGTGTACTGCCGCGAGTCCTTGAAGCTCGCCGCGCGCCCGCGCGTCGCCGAGGAGATCCTGCGCCTCATGCGCGGCGGCGAGGCGCGGCGCAGCGTCTACATCGCCTGGGAGACGGGCGTGCTCGACGTGCTCATCCCCGAGCTCGCGGCGCTGCTCTACGACGCCGACGGCGACGACACGGCCGGGGCGCGCGTGTGGCGTCAGCTCGCGTACATCGACCGGCGCCACCGGGCCGGCGACTCGCTCGACGACACCGTGCTCTGGACCCTGCTCTTGCTCGAGGCCATGAAGGAGACCTGCGAGGGCGAGCGCGATCGCTCGACGGCCGTCGCGAACTTCCTCGATTCGCTCATCGAGCGGCTCGCCATCACGCGCCGCTCGGCCGACGGCATGCGGCGCATCGTCGGCGCCCTGCCGCGCATCGTCGGCGGCAAGCCCGGGCGGCTCGCCCGCAGCGAGAGCTTCCCGATGATCCTCGACGTCGCCGAGGCCGACTGCCTCGCGCAGGGCCTGCCGGCGCGCCACATCCAGAAGCTCCGTTCGGGCTACCGCCCGAGCGCCGCCGACGAGCCCTGAGCGCGGGGGCAGCGCTCGGTCGCTCGCCGCTTCGTGCTCACGCTCTCAGTTCGGCGCGGGCACGGCGCCCGGAGCTCGGGATGGGCTCGCCCGGACGCTCCGCGCGACCTCGAGCTCGGCCGACGCGGATTTCGCGACCTCGACGCAGAAGATGCTGCCACCGCCCGGATGGTCCTCGACCCAGATCCGTCCGTGGTGGAGCTCGACGAGCTGGCGGGCGATGGCCAGGCCGAGCCCGCTGCCCTTGATGCCCGACGCATTGAGGCGCTCGAAGCGGTTGAAGACTTCGCGCTTGTCGGCGTCGGGAATGCCGGGCCCGCGATCGGCCACGAGCACGCGCCAGCTCTCGCCCGCGTCCCGGACCGACACGTCGATCGCGCTGCCCTCCGGGCCGTACTTGATCGCATTCGAGACGAGGTTCGCGAACACGTCGGCGATGAGCGGGTTCACGCGCGCGGGATAGCGCTCTTCGGGGTCGAAGCGGAGGGTGGCCGCTCGCTCCGCTAGCTGAGTCCGGAAGCTCGCCAGCACATCGAGGAGAATCGTGCCGAGATCGTAGTCCCCGAACTCGATCTGGGTGACGTCGGCGACCTGCGCGTACTGCGAGGCGTTCTTGCAGAGCTCCATCATGCCCGTGGCGTCGCGCTGGATCGCGCGCAGGATGTCGAGCTTGGCGGTATCGCTCTCGATCCGTGCCAGGAGCCCCGCCCCGACCTTGATGGCGTAGGCCGGGTTCATGAGGTCGTGCCGCAGGACGTCCGTGAACAGATCCTTGAGACGATTCCGCTCGCGCAGCTCCTCCTCGGCGCGCTTGATGCTCGTCACGTCGTGAAGGGTGCCCACCATCCGGACGGGCTTCCCGTCGGCATCGAGCAGGAACTCGCCCTGGCAGCGCACCCAGATCTGGGTGCCGTCGACCCGGACGATCCGGTGCACGCTCAGGTGCGGGCGCCGGGCCTCGAGGTCTGCCGCGAGCCGCGCCGCTACCCGGGCGCGGTCTTCGGGATGGATTTGCTCGAAGAACGCCTCCTGGGTCGGCGGGCTCGCGCCCGGCTCGAGCCCGAGCAGACGGACCATCTCGTCGGACCACTCGCTGGTGTTCTTCCGGATGTCCCACTCGAAGCTCCCGAGGCGGGCCAGCCGCTGCGCCCGGAGCAGGGCGTCCTGGCTGCGGCGCAGCGCCTCGCGGACGGCGTTCCGCTCGCCGACGTCCCGGATGACCGAGCAGTTGTACTCCCGTCCGCCGAACTTCACGTGGCTGGCGACGACCTCCACCGGGACGTCGCGCCCCGATTTCGTGCGATGCACGCTCTCGAGGCACAGGGTCTTCTGCCGGGAGAGGGTCTCCCAGCCGCGCTCGATGTCGGCCGAGGCGACCGACGGGTCGAGGTCCGCGAGGTTCTTCGTCAGCAGCTCTTGCCGGGAGTAGCCGAGCAGCCGGCACGCAGCCTCGTTCGCGTAGACGAGGCGGCCGCCGCGGTCCTTCCAGAGGACGGCGTCGCCGGCATGCTCCACGACGGTGGCGAACAGCCTGAGCTCGCGCGCGGAGTCCCGGATGCGGAACGACATCAGCGTGAAGACGAACAGGGCCACGGCCACGACCGTGCGCAGGACGAGCTCGCGCGGGCCGGGGTGGAGCAGCTCCCGCACGAACGTCTCGCCGAAGGCGACGGAGTCGAAGGCCGAGTCGACGAGCCACCACGTCAGGACGAAGGCAAGGCTCCAGGCGATGGCGCCCAGCCACCGCCGGAAACCACGAGGTACCCCCACGCTGCGAGATCTCGGGGACGGCATCGGTCCTCTACGGCTCTCTGCACCCCGCTCGTACCACGGCCAGGTGGCGGCGCCCAGGCGCGCGGCGCCCCCTAGCGCCGCGCTTGCGCCGGGCGGGGCCGGTGCGTCCGAGGCCCGAGATCGCTACCTCGCGCCCCATCCCCCGGGTACCCTCGTCGCGGCAGAACGCGAGGTGGCAGCCGTGCGACGACGAGTGTGGCGGCGACTGGAGGAGGGCACCGCCGAGGAGCGCGAGCTCGCCCCGGTGGTGCTCGACAGCGAGCGCACGCGCGTGCGCGTCATGATCGGCGTCTTCGGCGTCGTGTGCCTCGGCAGCTCGGTCGTGTCGCTGGCGAGCGCCCTCGGCGTCCCGCTCGTTCCGCTCGGCAGCATGCCGCCGCCCATCACCCTGGCGGTGTTCGCCTTCGGCGTGGTCGCGTACGAGCTCCTGACCCTGTTCGGCCTGCGCTACGTCGAGCGCCGCCGCCTCATGCTCCCGGACCTGCCGCGCTACGGCAACACCTTCGCCGAGGTGAGCTTCGTCTCGCTGCTGCTGCTCGTCTTCGCGCGCGTCTACAGCCCGGTGCTCGCCTTCGAGACGCCCGTGCTCGTCGTCTACGCGATCCCGATCATCCTGTCGACGCTGCGGCTCTCGTTCGGGATGAGCCTGTTCGCCGGCGCGACGGCGGGCGTCGAGTACGTGACCCTCGCCTTCGTCTTCGCGAGCGCGCGGCCGCAGCTCGCCGGCGAGAGCGGGCTGTTCTGGTACCTCGTCAGCCTCAGCAAGGGCGTGCTCCTCGCGCTGTCCGGGGCCGTGGCGGGCATCGTCGCCCTGCAGATCAGAAAGCGCATCGACGCGACCCTGGCGCTCGCGCGCGAGCGCCAGAAGATCGTGAGCACCTTCGGCCAGTACATCTCGCCGGCGGTGGCCGAGCGCCTCCTCGGCGCGGAGGCGCCGACCGGGAGCGAGCTCCGCTCGGTGACGGTGATGTTCCTCGACATCCGGGGCTTCACGCGCTTCTCGGAGAAGAAGCCGCCCGAGGAGGTCGTGGCCTACCTGAACCGCCTCTTCGGGTTCATGATCGAGACCGTCAACCGCCACAACGGCCTCATCAACAAGTTCCTGGGCGACGGCTTCATGGCCCTGTTCGGCGCGCCCTTCTCCGACGGCCGCGACAGCCAGAACGCGACCACCGCGGCGCGCGAGATCGTGACCGAGCTCGCGGCGCAGAGCGAGCGCGGCGACATCCCGGCGACGCGCGTCGGCATCGGCATCCACAGCGGCCCGGCCGTCGTCGGCACCATCGGCTCGAGCGAGCGCAAGGAGTACACCGTCATCGGCGACACCGTGAACCTCGCCTCGCGCGTCGAGCAGCTCACGAAGGAGCTCGACTCGAGCATCCTCGTGACGGAGCCCGTGTTCCGCGACCTCGGCTCCGACCGGACCGGCGAGGAGCTGCCGGCGGTGCGGGTGAAGGGCCGCGACGAGCTCGTGCGGATCTACAAGCTGTCCTAGCAGGGCGCCGGGAAACGCGTCCTGCTGCGGCCAACGATGCACCACCACCTGCGAACCGTGCTCCCTCCGCGTGGCTCAACGTACGGAAAGTACGTAGTCGCCACGCTCCGGTCCGCGCCAGTTCGCATCTGGGGGCGCCTCGTTCACCTCGCGACGAGCATCTCCCCGACAGGCTCCTAGCGCTGCTCCCCGGATGACAGCCGCTCCGATCCGCGTCAAACTCGGCGAGATGAGGGCCCGGCGCGCGAAGTACGTGGCGGCACGCGTGTCGCTCGTCGTCTTGTGCGCCTGGTGCTTCGCGCTCCGCGCCGACGCGCAGCCCGGGCCGCTCGTGCACGAGTACCTGCCGCCGAACGCCGCCGACGACGTGAGCAGCCCCGGCACCGTGCCGGGCGATTTCCCCTCGGCCATCGACACGCCGAGCGGGCCCGTGAGCGCCCCGGACGTGAGCCGCTCGCCGGGCCCGACGCGCGTCTACCAGCCCTCGGCCTCGACCTTCCAGACCTTCGCGCCCGACCGCCAGACCGGGCGCGCGCGCGTGCCGCGCTACGACGACCCCTTCTCGCCCTCGCTCACGCCCTTCAAGCGCCTGCAGGCCTTCGACGCCGTGCGCGACGACTACACACTCTACGTGCGCGAGCCGCTGCGCCGCGAGCTCCGGCTGCAGCGCTCGGCGGCGAGCACCGAGGAGCAGTTCTTCGCCGACCTCTCGGTCGAGCTCCGCGCCGGCGAGTACGTGCCCATCCCCACGGTCGGACCGGGCGCGCGCCTGCTCAAGATCTTCACGCTGCCGTCCGCCGACGTGAGCGTGCACGTCGACGGCGCCGACAACTGGACGCTGAAGAGCGACCGCAACGGCCGGGTGCGGCTCGTGATGGAGATCGCCGTCGTGCGCGACGTGTTCGGCTCGAACTTCGCGGCCACCGACTGGAAGAGCCTGCCCTTCACGGGCACCCAGCCCTCGAGCCACCGCGCGGCCTACGAGCAGGTCGCCGCCGCCATCGGCGTGAGCCAGGATCTGTCGCCCACGGAGGCCGTCGCCAAGTTGGTCGCCTACTTCCGGTCCTTCACCGCGAGCGACGAGCCGCTCGCCAACTCGGGCGACATCTACCTCGATCTCGCGCTCTCCAAGAAGGGCGTGTGCCGGCACCGCGCCTTCGCCTTCCTCGTCACGGCGCTCCACCTCGGCATCCCGACGCGCTTCGTCGACAACGAGGCGCACGCCTGGGTCGAGGTCAACGACGGGTCGATGTGGCACCGGGTCGATCTCGGGGGCGCGGCCCTCGACGTCGCCGAGGAGGAGCCGCACGTCGACCGGCCGCCGCACCTGCCGCCCCCCGACCCCTACGAGTGGCCGACCGGGCGCGACTCGGGCACCGATCTCGCGCGCCGCCACTACGAGGACCTGCGCAAGCAGGCCGACCCCTTCGACCTCGGCATGGGCGGGCAGGGGCCCGGGCCGGCGCTGTCGGGCAACGCGCCTGCCGATCCGAGCGGTCTGCCGCGCTCGACCATCACGCTCGACGTCATCGACCGCGACGTGTTCCGCGGCCTGCCGCTGCACCTGAAGGGGCGCGTCCTGTCCGACGGCCGGCCGTGCGCGCGCCTGCGCGTGGACGTGCTCGTGGCGGTCGCCGACAGCCCGCCGGTGCGCGTGGGCTCGCTGTCGACCGACGCCGGCGGCAGCTACGACGGCGCGGTGGTGCTGCCGGCCGATACGCCCATCGGCGATCACGAGCTCATCATCCGCACGCCCGGCGACGCGACCTGCGGACCGGGCGAGGCGCGATGAGCGCGGTCCTGGTCCCCTTCGTCTACGCTCTACGCGCCAAGAAGCTGCGCGTCGGGGCGACCGAGCTGCTCGCTCTCGGGCGCGCGCTCGTGCGCGGCGTGCACGAGAGCTCGCTCACGGGCTTCTACTACGTCGCCCGCTCGCTCTTCTGCCACAGCGAGACGGAGCTCGACGCCTTCGACGAGGCCTTCGCGGCGCACTTCCGCGGCGTCGAGGAGGCCCACGCGCTCGTGCTCGACGAGCTCGAGGGCTGGCTGCGCGATCCGGCCGAGCTCGCCTACCTCTCGGCCGAGCAGCGGGCCCTGTTGCAGTCGCTCGATCTCGCGGAGCTGCGCCGCCTCTTCGAGGAGCGCCTGCGCGAGCAGCGCGAGCGGCACGACGGCGGCAGCCGCTTCATCGGCACCGGCGGCACGAGCCCCTTCGGCGCCGGCGGCACGCACCCGACGGGGCTGCGCGTCGGGGCGCACGGCGGCGCCCGGAGCGCCATCGGGGTCGCCGACGCGCGCCTCTTCCGCCCCTACCGCAGCGATCTGGTGCTCGACGTGCGGCAGATCGAGGTGGCGCTCCGCAAGCTCAGGAGCTTCACGCGCGAGGGCGCCGAGGAGGAGCTCGATCTCGACGGCAGCATCGACGCGACGGCCCGCAACGCGGGCGAGCTCGAGATCGTGACCCGTCCGCCGCGCCGCCCGAACGTGCGCGTCGTGCTCCTGATGGACGTCGGCGGCTCGATGGACCCGCACATCCGCCTCGTGAGCGAGCTCTTCAGCGCCGCCAAGCGCGCCTCGAACTTCCGCTCGCTCGAGTGCTACTACTTCCACAACGCCATCTACGGGCAGGTGTTCCAGAGCGAGAGCTTCCGCGAGCCGGTGCCCGTCGGCGACATCCTGCGCCGCACCGAGGGCGACAAGTGGCACCTCATCGTGGTCGGCGACGCGGCCATGCACCCGGGCGAGCTGCTGAGCGACGGGCCCTGGTACCGCGCGCACGCCGAGGCCGACGAGCGGCTGTCGGCGCTCGACTGGTTCACGACCCTGGCCGATCACTTCAAGCACGCCGCGTGGCTGAACCCCGACCCGCCGCAGTACTGGAACGCCGGCACGGTGCGCCAGCTCGCCGCCGTGTTCCGCATGTTCCCGCTCACGCTCGACGGGCTCGGCGAGGCGATGCGCCACCTCTCGAGCGGGCGTGCGCTCCGGCGATGAGCGCCCGCACGCCCGGCGGTCGGCCCGCGCCCGGGCCCCGAGCCGCTCGGGGGCGCGCGTCGGTGCGCGCGGATCCGGCGCGCGTGCCCGTCGTCGGGGTCGGGGCGGTGGTCTTCGTGCGCGCCCCGCGCGGCGCGCTCCGCGTCTGCCTCGTGCGGCGCGGTCGGCCGCCGAACGCGGGGCGCTGGTCGCTGCCGGGCGGTCACCTCGAGCACGGCGAGCACCTCGAGGCCGCCGTCGCGCGCGAGGTCGAGGAGGAGACCGGCCTCTCGGTCCGCGTCGGGCCGCTCGTCGAGGTGGTCGAGCTCTTCGTGCCACCCGAGCCGGGGCAGGCGCGCGCCGCGACCGGCCACTACGTGGTGCTCGACTACCTGTGCGAGGTCCTCGGTGGCGAGCTCCGCGCCGGTGACGACGCGGCCGAGGTCGCGCTCGTCGCGCCGCGCGCGCTCGGCGGCTACGGCGTCAGCGAGGCCGTCGCGCGGGTGGTGGGGCGGGCGCTCGCCCTCGCGCGGGCGCGGCGCGGGTGAGCGAGCTCCTCGCCGCCGTCTGCTCCGTCGCGCCGACGCGCCGGCGCCGGTTCCTGTGGGCCGCATGGTGGAGCGGGCCGCCCGAGCGCGAGCCCTTCCGCCGGCCCGATGCGTCGAGCGGCGGCGCTCGCACCCGCGAGGAGGCGCTCCGCGAGGCCGAGCGTGCGGCCGGGCGTGCGCTCGTCGAGGTCGACGGGCGCTGGGCCCGGGCGTGGGCGCGGGTGCTCTGCGGCGAGCCGCCGTGGCCCCCGGCGAGCGCGCCCGCCGCGACCCGCGCGGACGGAGCGCGGTCCGCCGCCGCGGCGCCCGAGAGCGCGTGGCAGATCCTCGGGGTCGCGCGTGACGCCACGGCCGAGGAGCTCAAGCGAGCCTTCCGCAGGCGCGCGCTCGAGACCCACCCCGATCGGGGCGGAGATGCCGCCGCCTTTCGGCGCGTGAAGGCGGCCTACGAGCGCGCGCTCGCGACGAGCGGGCGCCCGCCCAGGCCGCGCGCGCGCGCGCGACGCCGGCGCGGGTGAGGGTACAAAAAAGAAAGAGCGACCCGGCTCCGAGCCGGATCGCTCTCGCGCGCGTGCGCGTCAGCCGCTCAGACGACGGGGGCTTCCCAGTCGTCCATGGCCGTGATGCCGCCGTCGACCCAGACCCACTCGATCTTCTGGTACGTGAAGGCGACCTCCTCGTACTCGGTGTAGCGCGTGAGCTCCGGGTTCTTGTTGTTGAGCATCCGGAAGTCGATCGACGCGATGTTCGCGTTCGTCAGCTTCACCGTGAAGTGCTGCTTCTCGGCGCCGCCACCGGCGGCGGCGGAGAGCTGCGGCGTCCAGAACTGCAGCTCCCACTCGGAGATGTTCTCGTTGTTGACGAGCGCGTTGTAGAGAAGCGGCGACGACTTATCGAGCTCCTTGGTGATGACGTAGGGCTTGTGCATGCGCTTGCCGGTCGGCAGGCCGCTGGCCGCGTCGCGGGGGCTCACGATGGAGTGCGCCACCGCGATGACGAGGATCTTGCCCTCGCGACCCTTCTGGGTGACCGAGCCCTTGAGCTCACCCTGCTTCTGACCCTTGAGCTTGAGGTACGAACTGAGTGCCATGGTCGTCACCGTCCCGATGAGACGAAACGTCCGAGCGACCTGGGCTCAGTCTGCGCACCATGCGCGCTGGCAGGCTACCGGGGCTTCGTCGCGAAGTCGCTGACGAGCCGGGCTTTCCCCGTCTTGCCGGCAGCCGGGCAAGCATGCGCTCGGTGGCGCCCATGTCAAGGGCGCAAATGGGGCTGGCCGCTGTGTCGGTGCGCGTCGGCGCGTCAGCGCCGGTGGTAGGCTCGCTCGACCGCGTCGCCGTCCGCGCCGACGATCCACTCGAGCCCCGAGCGCGTCGCGACCGAGGTCTGCGGGATGGCGTTCGTGCCGGTCGCCTGTCGTGCGCGCTCGAAGGCCCGCGGGCTCGCTTCGATGTCGACCTCGGCGAAGGGGACCTTGCGCAGGTGCAGCTCGCGCGCGAGCGCCGCGCACGCCGAGCACCACGAGGCCGCGTACATCGTGACCTCGCCGTCGGCGCTCGACACGAGCGGCGTCTCGGCCCGCGCGCCGCTCGCGGCGAGCGCGGCGACGAACGGCACGGCGAGGAGCAGGAGCGAGAGGCGGCGCATCGCCGTCGAGCGTAGCACGTGGCGCTCACCAGTCGGCGGGTGCCTCGTCGCGGAAGAAGCCGCCGCTCGGGCCGCCCTCCGGTAGGAGCGCGAGCCAGAGCGGCGTCCGCGCGCCCTCCTCGGCGGAGCGCGGGGCACCCGGCCCGCCCATGCGCGTGCGCACCCAGCCAGGGCAAGCCGCGTTGACGAGGATGTGCCGGTCGTCGGAGGCGAGCTCCCGCGCGAGCACGGCTGCGAGCGCGTTCATGCCCGCCTTCGACACACCGTAGGCCGACGTGGGCCAGCCGGCCTCGCCGTGGCGCCGGAGGCGCACGTCCTCGACGAAGCGCTCGAGGAGCCCGGTGAGGGTCGGCAGGTCGAGCGCGGGGTCGGAGAAGCGCGCCGCGAGCTCGGGCGCCCAGCCGCTGCGCTCCGCGAGCCCGCTCGACACCATGACGATGCGCCCGCCGGGGCGCACGAGCGGCAAGAGGAGCCGGGTGAGCTCGAGCGCGCCGAAGAAGTTCGTCGCGAGCGTGTCGCGCGCCACGCGCGCGTCGAAGCCGTGGAAGCTTACGCCTGCGTTGTGGACGAGCACGTCGAGGCCCCCGTGCCGTGTGCGCAGTCCGTCGGCGAGCGCCGCGCGCTCCGCGGCGCTCGTCACGTCGAGCCGACAGGGCTCGAGCACGCGGTCGGGCGCGGCGAGCTCCGCGACGGCCTGCTCGGCCGCGGCGAGCGCCCGGCTCGCGACGACCACCGCGAGGCCGCGCGCCGCGAGGCCGCGCGCGATCTCGAGGCCGATACCGCGGTTCGCGCCCGTCACGACCGCCACCCGCAAGGCCCCCCGCTCCGTCATCGGCACCGGCCCAGCGCTCCGCCCATGCCCCAGCGTCCCGCACGGCACGACCTGCCGCAAGGCCCGCCGTGCGCCGCGTCGCGCTTCGCGTGCGCGCCCGCGCTGGGGTACGCTCCTGCGCCATGTCGGACGAGCACGCGAAGGCGAAGACCGACGGCGCCGCGCCCACGAGCGCCGCGGCCGGCGCGCTCGACCACGACGGCGCGACGCTGGTCGCGCCGAGCGGCCTCGTCGCCGGCACGAGCCTCGCGCCGGCGACCGCGAGCGCGCCATCGCTCGCGCCGAGCTCGCACGAGCTCGTGGCCGGCCGCTACGAGATCCTCGGGCTCATCGGCTCCGGCGGCATGGGCACCGTCTACCGCGCGCGCGACCGCGAGCTCGACGAGCTCGTGGCGCTGAAGGTGCTGCGCCGCGAGCTCGCGAGCACCCCGGAGATGCTCGAGCGCTTCCGCCGCGAGGTGAAGCTCGCCCGCCGCGTCACCCACCGCAACGTCGCCCGCGTGTTCGACATCGGCGAGCACGCCGGCGAGAAGTTCCTCACGATGGAGCTCGTCGAGGGCGACTCGCTCGGCGCCCTGCTCGACCGCGAGGGCCGGTGGCCGCTCGGGCGTGCGGTCGAGATCGCCCGCGGCATCTGCGCGGGCCTGGCGAGCGCCCACGCGGCCGGCGTCGTGCACCGGGACCTCAAGCCCGACAACGTGCTCCTCGCGCGCGACGGGCGCGTGGTCGTGAGCGACTTCGGCATCGCGCGCGCGCTCGTCGTCGGCGCTGCGGCCGAGACGATGGGCAGCGTGGTCGGGACGCCCGCCTACATGGCGCCCGAGCAGGTCGAGGGGCGGCCCGACGTCGATCACCGCGCCGACATCTACGCCTTCGGCGCGCTCTTCTACGAGCTCCTGGTCGGCGAGCGCGCCTGGCCCGGCGACGCGCCCTTCGCCGTCGCGGCGGCGCGGCTCGTGGCGGAGCCTCCCGATCCGCGCGCGGTTCGGCCGGAGCTGCCGGCGGCCTGCGCCGAGCTCGTGCTCGGCTGTCTCGCGCGGCGGCCCGAGGACCGGATCGCGAGCATGGCCGAGGTCGAGCGCCGCCTCGCGGCGGTGGTGCTCCCTGCGCTCGCCGGCGGCGGCGAGGTGCGCGGCCCGGGCGCGACGGGCGTACCGGGCGCGGCGGGCGCGACGCTCGCGGCGGGGCCGCGACCGCGCCAGCCCGACAAGACGGTCGCCGTGCTGCCCTTCCGCAACACCGGCGGCCCCGAGGACGCCTACCTCGCCGACGAGCTCACCGACGACCTCATCGACAACCTCTCGATGACGCCGGGCCTGCGCGTGACCGCCCGGGGCGCCGTCGCGCGCTACCGCGGTGCCGACGGCGATCCGCGCGAGATCGGCCGCGACCTCGGCGTGCGCGTCGTCGTCGAGGGGTCCGTGCGGCGCACGCGCGGCGGCCTGCGCGTCACGGCGCGGCTCGTGAGCGTCGCCGACGGCTTCCAGCTCTGGGCCAAGCGCTTCGACCGGCCCGCCGAGGATGCGCTCGCCGTCAACGACGAGGCAGCGGCCGCCATCGCCGCGGCGCTCACCGTCGAGCACCACGGGGCCGAGCGCGACGCGCCGAGCGACCCGCGCGCGGTCGAGCTCTACCTGCGCGCGCGCCACGAGTACCGGAAATTCTGGCCCGAGCACCAGCGCCGCGCGCTCGAGCTCTTCGACCAGGCGCTCGCGCTCGCGCCGCGGGATCCGCTCGTCCTGTCGGGCCTCGCGCTCGCGCTCGCGCGCAACTTCTTCTTCACCGGCGAAGGCGAGGCGCGCGCCCGCGAGATCGCGGCCGAGGCCGTGGCCGCGGCGGACGAGCTGCCGGAGCCCCACCTCGCGCTCGGCTCGGTGGCGTTGCAGGTTGGCGACCACGAGCTCGCGGCGCGCGAGCTCGGGCGCGCCGTAGAGCGCGGCCCGCGCCTGGCCGAGGCGCTCGCGGCGCTCGGGCGCGTGCTCGTCGAGGCGGGCGAGACGCGCGAGGGCACCGAGCTACTCCTCCGCGCGCTCGAGCTCGACCCCGAGGTGCCGCTCGCGGCCAGCGCGCTCGCGCGCGCCACGGCGCTAGCCGGCGACGTCGCGCGCTCGGACGAGCTCGTCCTCCGCATGCTCGCGACCGAGAGCGAGTTCTCGGTGTGGGTGATCCGCGCGCGCCTGCTCATGTGGCGCCGCGACGCCGCGCGCGCCGAGGTGCTCGCGCGCGAGCTCGAGCTGCGCGCCGACTTCGCGCTCGTCGTCCCCCTCACGCTGCTGCGCATCGTGGCCGCGGGCAGCATCTCGCCCGAGGTCGCGGCGCTGCTCGTGCCGAAGGACGGCGAGGGCAGCGCGCGGCGCCGCGCCTTCTTCTGCCAGCTCGAGGCGGAGGTCACGGCCTACGTCGGCCGCCCCGAGGCCTCCCTGGCGGCGCTCGGGCGCGCGGTCGACGCCGGGCTCATCGACCTCGCCTGGGTGGACCGCTGCCCGCTGCTCGCCGAGCTCCGGTCGAGCCCGACCTTCGTCGCGCTCCGCGACGAGGTCGCGCGCCGCGCGGCGCGCATCGTCGCCGCCGCGCGCGCGGGCTGAAGCGCGAACGGCGCTTCGATGGGCGCCTCGTTGCGTTGAGTATTTTTAACTGGTAGTTAAAAATCCACACAAACGCGGGGCAACGCCGCGAGCTCTACTACTTCCGGGACCAGCAGGGGCTCGAGGTCGACTTCGTCGTGCCGCGACCGGGCGGCGGCTTGCGCCTCGTCGAGGCGAAGGCCTCGCGCACCGTGACGCCGTCGATGGCCGAGCCGATGCGCCGCCTCGGGACGGCGTGGCGCAAGCAGCCGGGGACGCGCGGCGAGGTGGAGATGCTCCTCGTCCACGAGGCGCCCCGCACGCCGGTCCCTTCGCGGGCCGTCGCGCCGGGCGTGCAGGCCCTGTCGTGGCAAGAGCTCGTGACGGAGATGGCGGCGCGGTGAAACCGCGCCCGGGCGCGCGCGGGTGTCAGAGCACGTTCGCGGCGCCGGGCGTCGGGGTGGCGCACACGCGCCAGTCGGTCGCGGCGTCGCCCGTGTCCGAGCCATTCGGCGAGCGGCAGAGCGAGCGCAGGACGGTGTTGCTGTCCGAGACGGCGCCCGGCAGGACGGTGCCCTCGACGAGGCTGTGCGTGCCCGGCAGGCCCGAGAGCGTGACGGCGGTGAGCGCGCCGCCGTACGAGAGCGTGTCGAGCAGCGCCTGGCCCGTGACGTCGACGAGCGCGAGGCCGTCCGGCGACCCGTTCTGCACGAGGTTGCCGGCGCTCCCGAGGTCGAGCGTGCGCACGCTCGGCGGCAAGGCCGAGACGACCGAGGTCGCGCCGACCACGAGGTACTCGCCCGGCTGGAGCGTGCCCGCCGGCCCGAGATCGACGTCGCTGTAGCTCTCGCCGTTGGCGCCGTTCACGGCGACGAGGTGGATGCCCGCGAGCGGGATCGGGGTCGAGCCGGCGTTGTAGATCTCGACGTACTCGCCGGCGTCCGTGCCGACCTGGTCGTAGTCGACCTCGTTGAGGACGAGGCCCGTGCTCGCGCTTCCCGGGCACGCCTGCACGCCCGGGTTCGGCTCCGTCGGACAGGGGTCGCAGGCGTCGCCCTTGTCGTCGCCGTCCGTGTCGAGCTGGTCGCCGTTGCCGATGCCCGGGCAGTTGTCGGTCGCGTTCGGGGCGCCGTCGCCGTCGAGATCGTCCGGGTCGAAGGTGGAGCACACGGTCGTGTCGGCGTCGAGCGGGCAGGGGTCGCAGGCGTCGCCGACGCCGTCCGTGTCGAAGTCGGCCTGCGCGCCGCCGTCCATCGGGCGCACCGGGTCGAAGATCGTCGGGCAGGCGTCGGAGGCGTTCGGGATGCCGTCGCCGTCGCCGTCGTCGGCCGACAGGGTGCCGTCGTAGACGGTCGAGCCGGCGACCGAGGCCGGCCGCGTGGGCACGCAGCTGGGCTCGCCCGGCGGGGCGCCGTCGCAGAAGAAGACGTCGTAGGTCCCGCCGACGAGACCGCGCAACGTCGCGTAGCTCATGCCGAGCTCGGCCGTGAGGCACAGGCGCTTCGGGCGGCCGCACACGTCGACGGTGTCGCAGGTGCCCGTGCCGGGCACGTCCGCCACGACCGTCGCCTCGCCGTAGAGCACCTTGCCGGCGCGCATCACGACGAGGACGTCCTCGGGGTCGGCGTCGAGGATGGCGCGGTAGTCGGGGTGGACGGCGCCGTCGAAGATCGCGATGTCCGCCACGCGGCCGGCGGCGAGCACGCCGATGGTGTCCTCGCCCGCGGTCACGCGCGCGGCGTTCTCGGTCACCATCTCCCAGAGGTCCTGGTCGCTGAAGTAGGAGCCGAAGTGCGCCTGGTTGAGCTCGTCGGCGCAGCGCAGCTCGCGCAGGACGTTCATGGAGCCCGTCGCGATCCAGTCGGTGCCGAGCGCGATGAGCACGCCGAGGCGCGCCGCCGCCGTCACGGCCGCGGTGTTGCCGTACAGGGCGACGTTCGAGCGCGGCGACCAGATGAGCGCCGTGCCCTTCTGCGCCATCTCGGCGAGCTCCGGCGCGGTGAGGCCGACGCCGTGGATGAGCGCCGTCTTGTCGAGGACGATGTCGTGAGCCGGCGTCTGCGAGCTCAGGCACTCGAACTCGTGTCGCGCGCGCGCGTCGATGCCCTCGGCGACGTGCGGCAGGTAGGCGTCGTCCGCGGCGATCGCGCCCGGGGTCACGGCGGTCGGGTAATCGGTGGCGCAGCTGCCGGGCGTGACGGGCTGGCCGTCGTTGTCGTCGAGCGGGAAGGTGTCGAAGTTCACCTCCGGCTTGCCGAGGCCCTCCTCGAGGCTCGCCCGGTCGAGGTTGCGCAGCAGGCCCGCCTGCCCACCCGAGCCCACCGTCGAGGTCGCGCCGCCGAGGAGGAAGCGCAGCTCGCCCCAGCTCACGAGCTCCTCGGCGTTCGTTCCGCCCACGGCGCTCGTCGGGATCGAGGCGTGGCCGTTCTGGTGCTTGCGCCACTCGTGCCGGTGCTCGTAGCGCTCGCCCGTGTCGGTGTAGGGGTCGTTCTGCGTGAAGGTGATGTGGTCGTGGGTGTTGATGAGCCCCGGCGACACGACACCCGCGGGGCAGGTGATCGCGGTCGCGCTCGCGGCCGAGGCAGCGCACGCCGGGTCGGCGTCGCAGTCGGCCTTGCAGCCCACGAAGGTGATGCGCCCCGAGGTGTCGACCACCACCTGCCCGCCGCGGTAGATGGTGTTCGGCGCGAGCACCGTGCCGACGAGGACCCGGCCGCCGTCGCCGGCCGTGACCGCGCAGGCGCCGCTCGGCAGCGGGGCGAGGTCCTGACACACCACCACGGTCGCGGTCGAGGGCCGCGTGCAGTCGCTCTCGCAGCCGTCGCCGTCGGCGACGTTGCCGTCGTCGCAGGCCTCGCCGCCCTCGAGGGTGCCGTTGCCGCAGGTCGCACAGCCCGACGCATCGACGACGCACGCGTGGCACGCGAGCCCCGCCGCGCCCGGCGCGCCGAAGTCGGCGCAGGTGAGCCCCCCGAGATCGTCGCCGTCGCACGCCTCGTCGCCGTCGCGCACCCCGTCGCCACAGCTTCCGGCAAGGGCGTCGTCCCCCGTGACGCCGCGACCGCAGTAGAGGAAAGAGACGCTGGCGAGCAAAGCGGACAGCGCCGACAGCACGCCGAGGGGCTTGCGCATGGGAACCTCTTTGGGGGTAGTGCCTGCGCGGATGGGCGCGCAGGAAAACTTACAGTGTGCGATACTCCTCTCGCCCGTCGACGTAAAGGACTTTTCCGGCCGAAATCGAGCCCTCCATGACCGCCACCGGCACCCGCACCCACGACGCCTGGCTCGTCGATCTCGACGGCACGCTCTACCACCCGCTACCGGTCAAGCTCGCGATGGCGGCGGAGCTGGCGCTGACGGGCTGGGGCGCCGT
>JADLAB010000403.1 GCA_020848455.1 Polyangiaceae bacterium | reverse complement strand
GGACGCCGCGCAGGCCATCAGACCTCCACCGTGCGCAGGGTCTCCCAGCTCGTCGTGCCGAGCCCGCGCTCCTGCCCCATGCGCAGGTACGGCAGGTCCTCGCGGCGCACGCCGATGAGCCCGCAGCCGTAGGCGTCCGCGGCCACCTGGTCGGTCGACGCGACGATGGTGAACAGATCCTTGGCGTCGCTGATGTTGCCGCCTTGCGGTCCGTTGCGCACGAGCACGCGCGTCGCGTCGAGCACGGTGAGCGTCGGGCGCAGGAAGGTCGCCAGATCGGCGATGGAGACGTCGATGTTCTGGTGCAGGCGGTTGCGGCGCCCGCCGAGCAGGCCGTACCAGTTCTTCATCGCGCCCGTGAAGCGCGCGAGGTTGTGGTGCTTGGCCACCGGCACGTTGATGACCTTGTCGGACTCGATGATGGGCCGGTAGATCGGCCACTCGTCGAGCACCTCGCCGCCCATGCGCATGTTGCGGAAGCGGTGGGTCGTCGGCAGCACGACCTCCGCGCCCGCGTCGTAGGCGGCCTGCCAGATGCCGCTGCGCGTGAAGCAGCGCCCCGGCTCGTTGCACGAGGCGTCGGTGACGACCACGCGCGCCGCGCCGGCGTCGAGGCACTGCCGGACGAGCTCGGCCACGACGAACGGATTCGTGTTGGCGGCGTGCACCGGCGCGCGGTCCCACCCGATGTTCGGCTTGATGGCGACGACGTCGCGGTTCGAGACGAAGCGCCGCATGCCGCCGAGCGCCTCGACGGCACGGCGCACGAGCAGGGCCGCGTCGGTGTCGCCGCGCGCGATCGCGAGCTCCGCCGGCGCACCCTCGGGACCGGGGTCGTCGGGCCGGTAGTCGCGCGTCTGCTGCCCGGCCCCGGGGCGCACGACGCCCGGGCCGCCGCGGTCGAAGGCGAGCGCGGTCGCCGCGGACGCACCGCCGAGCACGGCCGCCACCTTCCCGAAGCGCAGGAGCGCGTCGCGTCGCGAGAGCCGGTTCATGAAAGTGACGTTAGGTTACCTTCTGTTGGCGGGCGCGGCCACTCCATCCGACCCGAAGCGCCACGTCAAACCCGGGGAGCACCGCGCCTCGACCGGAAAATTCGCGCGCGCGGCGTCGCGGCTCCTACCGCGACCCACTGTAGCCCGAAGCCCCGGAGCCGGTAGCCCGAAGCCACGAGTGTTTCGCCCGAAAGGGCGCAACACGAGCTCGAGTCACGCGCTCAGCGCCCGTGCGCCGCGCTCGCTCCGGGAGCGCCGGGGGCGTACGCGGCAGGCGTGACGTCCCCCGGCTGCGCCGGAGCCGTGGGGGCCGGCGGCAGGGTCCCGGGCGCGCCGGCGGACGCGCTCGCGGGGGCGGCACCGTGCCCGGCGCTCGCCGGGGGCGCGACGGGCGGGGCCGCGCCGGCCCGCGCGGCCACGGCCGCGGCCTCGGCGGCGTGGGCGCAGCGCTCGCGCGCGGACGAGCAGCTGGCGAGCTCCAGGCCGCAGCCCGTGCGCTCGGCATCGCAGCTCGCGCGCGCGCGCTCGGCGTCGGCGAGAGACCCGAGGGCACGCTCGGCCGCGCGCCGCGCCTCGTCGCGCTCGGCCGAGAGCGCCGCCTGCGCCTGCTCGCGCTCGTCCGCCTCGCGGCGCGCCCGTTCCAGGTCCGCGACGAGCGCCTCCTTGTCCTTGGCGGCAGCCTTGCGGGCGCGCTCGGCCGAGTCCTCGCAGCTCGCGGTACCCGCGACGGCGTCGGCGAGCTTGCGTGCGGCGAGCGCCTCGGCGCGGTCGTGGCTGGCGCCGAGCTCGGCGAGCGCGCTCGCGTGGGCAGTCGCCTCGGCGTCGCGGGCCGCGGCGCACGTTCCGAGATCGCGCGCCGCGAGCGCGTGGGCCGCGGTGCACGTGTCGAGCTCGCCGAAGGAGCGCGCACCTTCGCGGCGCGCCGCCGCGAGCTCGTCCGCGAGCCGCAGGGTCTCGCGCTTCGAGTACGCGTAGGCCCCGACGCCGAGCGCGGCCGCGAGCATCGCCGCCGCGCCGAAGCGCAGGCGCACGAGCGCCACGCGCTGCCGCTCGAGGGCGCGCTGGCGACCGAGCTCGCGCTCCTCGTCCTGCGCGAGCAGCACGCCGAGCTCGAGGGCGAGCTCGCCGGCGCTCGGTCGCTCGCCCGGCGCGTGCCGCAGCCAGCGCCCGAGTGCCGCCGCGAGCCGCGCGCGGGGCGCGCCCTTCAACGCCGGCAGCGCGTCCGCGCGCAGCGGCGCCTGCTCGCGCTCGCGGAACGCGGCGGCGAGCTCGTCGCGCCCGCTCGCGTCCTCGCCCGGGAAGTTGGCGGGCCCGACGAGGGCGTAGAGCAGGGTCGCCGCGAGGCAGTAGACGTCCATGCGGTCGGAGAGCGGAAGCCCGCCCGGCGTGCCGAGCAGCGCCACGACCTGCTCGGGCGCGCCGAACAGCACCGTGCCCGCGACGAAGGAGGAATCGCACTCCACGGCGACCCCGAGGTCGAGGATCACCGGGTGCACGCGGCCGGCGAAGCGCGCGAGGAAGACGTTGTCGGGCTTCAGATCCTGGTGGCGGAGGCCCGCGGCGTGCAGGGCCTCGAGGCCCCGCGCGATGGGCAGGAAGACGGCGTGGGCCTCGCGCAGGCCGAGCGGGCCGCGCGCGAGCCGCGCGCTCAGGGTCTCGCCCTCGAGCAGGGGCATCGTGAACCACACGTACCCGTCGGCGAGCCCGTGATCCTTCAGCTGGACGACGTTCGGGTGCCCGGCGGCCGCGAGCATGACGAGCTCGCGCTCGACGTTGCGGCCCGCGAGCGCGGCGCGCGTCGTCACCTTGAGCGCGACCCGGTGCTCGGGCACGTCGGTGCGCTCGGCGCGGTACACGCGCCCGAAGGCGCCCTCGCCGAGCAGCTCGACGAGGCGGTAGTGGCCGCCCACGACCTCGCCCTCGAGGGGCAGCACCGGACGCGGCTCGCGCGGGGGGCGTCCAGCCCCGAAGCACTGCGTGATCGTGGCCCGGAGGCCCTCGGGCGGGAGGGGCTCCGCGCCTGCCCCCGCTCCCTCGCGTCGCTCGTCGTTGCTCACGGTGCGGCGATCCTAGGGCGGGCCGCGCGCGCGGGCCGAGTTCGAGGCAGGTGGTGCCCCCGCGCCCCCGCACGGCGCGCCGGCGCCGGGGCCACGCTTTTCGGTGCGCCCCCGGGCGTCCGCTGCTACGCCTCGCACGATCGGGCCGTCGACCACGAGCGCGGCGGTCGCAGGCTCGCCCCCCATCATGGTCCGCCCCCTCGCGACGCTGCTCTGCCTCACGGCGCTCGGCCCGGCGGCCTGGGCCGCGGAGCCGCAGCCGGCTCCCGCGTCGCAGGCGGTCGAGGAGGCTGCCGACGTCGGCGCGCACGCGGCGGCGCTCGAGGGCTCGCTCGCGGAGCTCGAGCGACAGGCACGAGCGGAGGGCCTGACGCCCGCCGTGCTCGCGCGCCCCGTCGGCGAGGGACGCCGCGCCATCGAGCGCGCACGGGGCGCCGGAGCGAGCGGCGACGGCCGGCATGCCCCCATGCGCTGGCGGCTCGTCGACGAGTGGCGCGCGACGGGCCGCGCGCTCGTCGGCGCCGTGCGCTCCGAGCGCGCGTCGCGCGAGGCGGCGGAGCGCGCATCGGCGCTCCAGCAGAAGCTCGAGCGCACGCGCGACGTGCTGACGCAGCACCAGGCGCACAAGCTGAGCCTGCTCACGGAGATCGCCCGAGCCGAGGAGACCGCCCGGGCGCGCAGCGGAGCGGCGGCGGACGCCGAGCGCGCCCGGCTCGACAAGGCGGCGGGCAAGGGCGCCCCGCCACCCAAGCGACCGGCGCCGGGCGCACCGCCGCCGGCACCGAAGCAGCCCGGACCGAGAGGCGCGAACGGTGGCCACGCTCCCTGAGCCGCGCCGAGCCCGCCGCATCCTCGGGCTCGTGGGGGCGTGCCTCGTCGCCGGCTGCGCGCCGATCCCGCCCCCCGACGTGCTCGCCGAGCTCGAGCGCGTGAAGCACTCGCCCGCCGCGGCGCAGGCCGCCGAGCGCGCCCCGACGGCACGGGCCCACGCGGACCAGCTCTTCGCCGCGGCCGAGCAGGCCCTCGCCGACGACGATTTCGCCGGCGCGCAGATCCTGGGCGAGCAGGCGCTCGCGGCCTACGAGCAGGCCGTCGCGCTCGCGCGGGCGGCGCGCGCCGAGGAGCAGCGCGTCGCGGCCGAGGAGGACGAGCGCCGCGGCACCGCGGAGCTCGCGAAGCTCCACGCCGAGGAGCAGGCGCTCGCGGCGGACGTCACCGCCCTCGAGGCGCGGCTCGAGGCCCTGCGCGAGGCCGAGAGCATCGTCCCGTCGGGGCCGGCGTCCGGCGAGCGCGAAGCGGCACGCGCGCGCGCCACGGCCACGCTGCGGCTGCAGGCGCGCCTGCTGTGCACCTCCGCCCGCATGCTGCAGGCGGCCGCTCCTGCCGGAGCCGCCGCGCCCGCGGAGCTCGGGAGCGCGGAGGCGGCGCTCGCGGCGCTCGACGCGCTGCTCGCGAGCCCGCCGCCCGCCGCACCGATCGATCAGGCGACGCGGGTCCGCGCGGCGTGCCTCGGCGCGCTCTCGGCGGTGCGCCACGCGAGCGCCGACGCCACCACCGGCGCGGCCACGAGCGGCGCAGCGGACCGGCTCCTCCCCGCGCTGTCGGCGCTGCGGCGCGGGGCGCCGCGCCGGGACGAGCGCGGCGTGGTGGTGACGCTCGAGAGCCTCTTCACCGGCGACGCCCTGAGCCCCGGGGGCCGCGCCGCCCTCGCCGACCTCGCGACGGTCGCGGCGGCGCACCCGGGCCCGGTGCTGGTCGTGCTGCACCAGGACCGCGCGCCGGCCGACCGTGACCTCGAGGCGTGGCGGACGCGGGGCGCCCTCGTGCTGGGCGCGCTCGGGGTGCCCGCCGGGCGCGTGGAGGTGGCCGGCACCGCGGCGCCGCTCGTGGACCCCGCGAGCGCCCACCACGCGCGCAACGAGCGCGTCGAGATCGTGTTCGTGGCACCCGCCCTGCTCTGAAAGAAAGCTCGGCTCCGGCGTGACGTGGCTTCAGGCCTCGGGCGGCGGGCCCCGGCCGTGGTAGAACGGTCTCGCCAACGCATGAACCCGGCGCCCACCGCCGAGAGAGGTGTGTCGTGAACGCGAGAGCCGTCATCGTGGTCGGCCTGACCGTCGCCGCGCTCGCCGCGGGCCTCGGCTGCAAGGGGGACGACAAGAAGGCCACGGCCAAGGCCGACAGCATCGTCGAGCGCCTCCTGCCGCTCGTCGAGCGCGACACCAAGCAGGTGCGCGACGGGCTACCCCAGGGCGCCGCCGAGCTGGCGCGGCTGCTGCCCTCCGACCCGGGCGCGGACCTCGAGGGCCTGCGGCGTGCGCTGCAAAAGACGCGCGGCTCCATCCGCGACCTGAGCTACGCGAAGAGCACCTTCTTTCTCTTCGTCGACGCGAAGGGCGTGGTGCAGCGCAGCGAAGGCGATCCCGATCTCGCGGCCGGCAAGTCCCTCACCGACGCGGTGCCGGAGGCGAAGAAGTTCGCCGTCGCCACCTCGGGCCTGAGCGAGACCTTCGGGCACTGGGACGCGCTGCGCGGCGTCAACGTCGGGCCGGATCTCGAGTGGGTCGTCGGCCACCCGGTCGTGGCCAACGGGGAGCTGCGCGGCAGCTTCGTGTCCGGCTGGTCCCTGCGCCTCTACGCGCGCTTCCTCGAGGACGACGCGCGCCGCGAGCTCACGAAGGAGCAAGAGGGCCAGAACCGCGCCATCCCGCTCGTCTACGTCTTCATCGCCAAGGGCGACGGGGCGTTCGGCGCGCCCGTCACGCCCGACGTGAACGCCGAGGCGCTGGCGAAGCTCGGCCTCCCCGAGAAGACCAAGTCCGGGCCCTACGCGGGCACCGTCGACGTCGAGAAGCGCCACTTCGTCGTCGCTGCGCGGGCGGCGCCAGAGCTCGCCGACGATGCGGCGCTCGCGGTGATGCTGAGCGAGATCTAGCCTACTTGTCCACCGAGGTGAGCCCCTCGCGGATGGCGTACTTCGTCAGCTCGGCGATCGTGTGCAGCCCCAGCTTCTGCATGATCTGGCGCCGGTGGGTCTCGACGGTGGGCACCGAGATCGCGAGGTGCGAGGCGATCTCCTTCGAGCCGTGCCCCTCGGCGAGCAGCTGCAGGACCTCGCGCTCGCGGGCCGAGAGCGGCCGGTGCGTCACGGCCCGCGCGGCCTTGCCCTCCGCGGAGGCCTCGACGAGGACGTCGGCGATGGCGGGGCTCACGTACTTCTGATCGCGCCCGAGCGCCTGGACGGCGGTGATGAGCTCGTCCGAGGCGGAGTCCTTTAAGAGGTAGCCCGCCGCGCCGGCGTGGAACATCGCGAGCACGTAGCGCCGGTCGCAGTGCATCGACAGGCCGAGCACCTTCACGTGCGGCATCTCGGCGACGAGCTGGCGCGTGGCGTCGATGCCGTTGAGCTCGGGCATCGAGATGTCCATGACGACGATGTCCGGACGCAGGCGCTGCGCCACGGCGAGCACGTCCCGGCCGTTCGCCGCCTCGCCGACGACCTCGAGCCCGGCGCGCTCGAGGATGGCGCGCAGACCGTGGCGCAGGATGGCGTGGTCGTCGGCCAGGAGAACCTTCATCGGGTCCTCATGGTAGACCCTCGTAACCACGAGCGAAAGCACGGCAGTGCGAGAGGGCCCGCGGCGAGCCCCGCGCGCGCCCACCCCGGATCGCGCTGCCGGTCTCCTGGATCGCAGCCCAGCGACTCATGGATTTCGAGGATGGTGCGAAGGAGAGCGCGGGGCTGGAATACCACTGACGCTGGTCCTGCCCACGGGCCGCGCCGGAAAGAGGTGAACCATGGCCGCCCACGCCAAACGCTGGTCCGCGACACCGCACGCGAGGTCGCTGCGCATCCGGATCGAACTCCCAGCGGTCCGCACGCGTTCGGCGGTCTCGGGGTCGCCCTTGCGCCGCTCCAACGTCAGCGTCGTGCGCGGCGTCGTGCGCACGTTGCCCTGGGTCGCCAAGGGACCGAAGGGCGTGCGCCGCACCCTGGGCGTGCCGCGCACGACGCCGCCCCCGCCGAGGCACGACAATGTGGCGACGCTGCACCCGATCGCGCCGCCGCCGACGCCGCTCACGGGGCCGTCGGTGCACGCGGCGCGCCTGCGCTCCGAGCGGCTCCAGGACGAGCTCCGGACGCTGGCGCGCGCCTACGGTGTGCGCGCGAGCGTGTTCGTCGCCGAGGAGCTCGACGCCGAGGCGCGGTTCCACACGATGGGCTACGAGATCGAGCTGAGCGGCCGCGCGCTGCCGCTCCTGCAGAGCTGGTACGGCGGGCTCGCCGCCGTCGACATGGTGCGCGCCGCCCTCCTGCGGATCGCCGGACACGTGCTGGCGGGCCCGTGCCCGGCCGTGCTCTGCAACCCGTACTCGTCGCGCCCCGAACAGGTGGGCGACGAGCCCGTCGAGGTGCGGCTGCGCATCGGCCTCTACGAGCACGCTCACCCGCTCGACAGCGCCTCGCCCCGCGAGCAGGGGTGCGTGCGCACGATCTGCGAGCGCCTGGCGGAGCTCGCGGTCTGGCCCCCGGACTGAGGCCCCGCCGAGCCCCGTGCCCGAGCGAGTCCTTCCCGAGCCGACCTCCGGTCCCCGGAGTCGGCGTCGGACGCCGGGGGCCTGGCGCCCAGTGCGCGCAAGAACCTCGCCGCCGGATCAGGGGCGCACGCCCGCCTTTCCCCTCCCTGCCGGGCTGGGCTATAGGTGAGCCGCCTCGCGGGCCCGCCCGCGACGAGGGCCGACGACATGGCACGAGAAGCGGACGACACGAAGGACGAGGACGAGGGCAAGGACGACGTCGAGGACGACGCCGGTTCCGACGACGAGGACGAGGCCCACGACGGGCCCGACGACGAGGGCGCGTCCGGCGACGAGCCTGCGGAGCCGCCGCCTGCTCCCGAGCGAGCCGCGTCGCGGCCCCGGCGACGCCCCCCGGCCGCCGCGGCTCCGAAGGGTGGCGGGACCTCCACCCGCAACATCGTCATCTTCATCGGCCTCGTGGGCGGGCTCGCCGCCGCGTTCGCCATCGTGGGTCAGATGGGCAGCGGCGGGGGCGGGGCGCCGAGCGCACGCTACGTCGCGGGCAAGACCTACGACATCGCCCTCACGCTGACGGTGGACGATCTGCGCGAGCTCGGCTGCGCCATGCCCGCCGACGTCGGCGACCTGCACTGCGCCTTCGAGTCGCAGGCGAACAAGCCCTCGCCGAAGGGCCAGAAGCCCCTCGAGGACGCGACCCTGCTGCAGCCCTACACGACCGTGGATCAGGCGGGCCAGATCCTCGGAGCCGGGCTGTGGGCGCAGCCGGCGCTCAAGGAGAAGCTCGACAAGGAGAAGGGGGCGACGCAGAGCCCGCGCTTCAGCGTGGACTGCAAGTTCGAGGTCAAGGGCATGAGCCAGGACACCTTCATCCGCTGGCACCAGCGCGACGGCTGGTTGCCAGGCAGCGGCTGGCCCGTCGGCCAGCTCTCGGACTGCAAGGTCAGCCCCACCAAGTAGGGGCGGCGGCCGCTCGGGCTCGAACGGGCCTCAGGTCGAGCGCGCGCAGGCGGCCGGATCGAGCGCCGCGAAGCCGTGCGCCCGCACCCAGTTGATGTGCACGCCCGCGCACTGGGAGCGCGCGGCGCAGCCTCCGCAGCGGAGCGCGTGACCGTAGGAGCGCTCCGCCACGAAGCGCTCGGTGTACCGCCCCATGTCGACCCGCCCGTCCGACCCGAGCATCGCCGCGTCGAGGGTGGCGCGCATCGGCCGGGCGCGCGCGCCCACGAGACAGCGAGGCGCGTTCTCGATGGCGGGGCTCCCGGCGGGCGCGCGGTCCCCGCACGCCGCGTCGAGCTCGGCTGCGAAGGCCTCGAGGTCCACGTCGTGCGCGCGCGCCTCGGTCACGAGCACGTGGTTCGGCTGCCGCAGCGCGAGCCGCCCGAGCGCGGCGCCTCCCGCCCGCGCGAGCTCGAGGGCGAAGGGCGCGGTGTCGCGCCGCAGCTCGAGCAGGACCTCGAAGGGAGCGTCGATCGCCAGGAGCTCCCGGGCACGCGCGGCGTCGCGCGCGTGCACCCGCCGCACCGGCCGGCCCGCGAGGCGCACCTCGCCCGCGACGTCGCGCTCGAGCCGCGCGGCGAGCCCGGCCGTGCGCTCGAGCTCGAGCTCGAGCTCCTCGACGCCTAGCTCGCGCGCCACCGCGACCGCCTGGTCCACGTCCGGCGCGACGATCCACGCGCGCACCGCCTTCGGGAGCGGCATCGCCCTCGACAGCGGCGCCACCACGCGCACGCGCTCGAGCTGCGGGGCGCGCGCCTCGAGCACCACGCCCTCGAGCCCGTCGCACAGCTCCTCGAGGTAGCAGCGCCGGCAGCGCTCGGGCTCGCGGCAGTCGAGCTTCTTGCCGAACGCGAGGTAGCGGTCGAACTCCTCGCGCCGCCCGCGCACCTCGTCGTGGAGCTTGTAGGGGTCCTGGATGAGCTCCTCGAAGCCCTCGGCGAAGGCCGGCGGAAAGCGGTTCAGCCACAGGTGCACGTCGGGCCGCAGCGAGTAGGCGAAGGCGCGCTGCAGGTGCTCGAGGTTGCCCTCGAGGTCGTAGAACAGGTGCTCGCGCGCGCTGCCCCAGGCGGCGCCGAAGGGAATGACCTGCAGCAGATCGAACTCCTTCACGCCCCAGCCGATGAAGGTCTCGAGCATGTCGGCGAGGTGCGCGACGTTGAGCTTGTTGATGACGATGTCGACGTTGACGATGAAGCGCGCGGAGGCGAGCGCCGCGCGCAGCCCCGCCGTCTCTTCCTCGAAGGCGCCCGGCGTGCCGACGAGCGCGTCGTGGAGCTTTGCGGTGTGTCCGTGCACGGAGAAGGTGATCTCGTGCAGGCCCGCCTCGGCCGCCCCGGCGAGGAACTCCGGATAGGCGAACATGCGACCGTTCGTCACGGTCTGGATCTTGGGGTAGCCCGCCCGCTGCCCGAGCCGCACGAAATCGAGGAAGTTGGGGTGCATGGTGGGCTCGCCGCCCGACAGGATGAGCCGCTCGGCGCCGCGCCTCCGCCCCGCGACGATCTGCGCCTTGATGGCATCGACCGCGCGCATCGTCCCGTTGTGCGCCTCGGTGTCGAGGCAGAAGATGCAGTGGTTGTTGCAGTCGTGCGTGAGGCGCACCCAGTTGCGCTTCTCGTGCGCGGCCTCCTCGTGCGAGAGGACGCGCAGTCGGCGCGCCGCTCCCGAGGCGCGCACGGCTCCGTGGTCCGTCATGCCGTCACCTCGACCCCGCGCGGGGCTCCGTCGGAGAGCGCGCGTTCGTGCTCCCGGTCCTCACGGCTCGCGCTCGGGCCCGCCGCGACCACCGGCCCGGCGAGGCGCTCGTAGCGCAACAGCCACTGGTTCGAGCTGCCCGGCGCGACGTCGCGTCGCTCGCACAGCCGCAGCGGCAGTCGGGTGCAGAGCGCGCTCGCGGCCTCGGCGCCGTCGTTGCGGTAGTGCTCGAAGCCGACCGCCGGCGCGCGCTCGGCGCGCTCCGCGGCGTCGCGCTGCCGCACGAGCCCGAAGGCGACGTTGTCGACGAGGGTGAGGGTGCCGCCCGGGCGCAAGAGGGCGAGCGCCCGCGCGAGCGCCCGCGCCGGGCTCGCGAGGTGGTTCCAGCTGCGCAGGACGAGCACGTGATCGAAGGGTCCCAGCGCCGGATCGAGCTCCTCGCCGCTGCCCACGACGAAGCGCGCGAAGGCGAAGCGCCGCCCGAGCGCCGCGAGCCGCGCCGGGTCGGGGTCGACGCCGGTGTAGGCGACCTCGCCCCGCTCCGCGCGCGGCCGCAGGGCCTCGAGGTAACGCCCCTCGCCGCAGCCGAGGTCGAGCACCTGGCCCGCGAGCTCGCCCAGGATCGCCACGAGCCGCGCGTCGTCGCGCGCGAACACGTCGCCGCGCTCGAGCTCGAAGGCGCCGGTGCAGGCGCCGCGCACCGCGCAGCCCGTGCACTCGCGCGCCGGGCGCAGCGCCGCGAAGTCGCGCGCGAAGTCGTCGGGCGCGACCTTGCTCGACACGTCGAGGTACACCTGCCCGAGCGCCTTCGTGGCGGTGATCTCGCGATCGGTGAAGTCGCGGCTCTTCGTGCGCACCAGGCGCAGCCGGTCGCGCAGGCGCAGGAACAGCGTACGGCCGTGATCGTAGGGACTCGTGCCGGCGAGCTCTACCGGGCACGGCGCCCCCCGCGCCCACGCGAGGTCTCGCTCGGGCACGTAGTGGAAGGAGTTCGGGCGCGGTCGGTTCGTGCACGGCGCGAGCGCGGGCGCGCCGCGGCGCTCGTGGTAGCCGCGGTAGAGGCCCGGACACGGCCCGCGAAGCGCGCAGCCCTGACACGGCTCGAGGTGCACCTTGTCCACGTCGTCCACCGGGACGAAGTCGTCCTCGTCCACCTCGACCATGGTAGCGAAGTCGTGCGTCTTGAGGTCGTCGTAGAGCTCCTCGAGACCGGGCATGAGGCAGAAGGGGATGCCGTCGTGCGCGAAGCGCGGGCCGGAGCCCTCGGCCGCTCGCCGGGCGTGCCCGTGAGCGATGGCCGCCGCCACGGCACGCGCGCACGTTTCCACGTCGGGCACGACCGTCTCGAAGGCCGCCGCGGCCGCCCCCTTCGGCTGGGTCATGGAGAACTTGAGCGTGAGCTCGGGGTACCCCGCGAGCCGGTCCACGAGCGGCACGAGGTGCGCGACGTTCTGGCGCGTGACCACGCAGTTCACGGTGAAGTCGGGCACGCGCCCGTGCACGAGCCCGACGGCGGCGACCGCGCGGTCGAAGGTGTCGGCGCGCGTGAGCGAGGCGTGGACGCGTGCCGTGCCGCCGTGGAGCGACATGTACACGTAGCGCAGGCGGCTCTGCTCGACGAGCTCGTCCACGATCTCGGGGTACGACAGCAACAGGCCGTTGGTCACGAGCCCGAGGTCCATGCCGCACGCGGCGACGAGGCGCGCCCAGGCCCGGAGCTCGGGCCGGCGCGTGGGCTCGCCGCCCGACAGCACCGTCATCGTGTAGCCGAGCTCCGCGGCGCGCTCGATCTTCCTGCGCACCCGGGCATCGGTGTCGTCGAGCTCGCGCACGTCGGCCGTGTGGCAGAAGGTGCAGTGCTCGTTGCACCCGTAGCCGACTTTGACGAGCGCTTTCACCTCCGCTCATGGTAGCGAAATTCCGGCCGAGTGCCGGTCTTCCCGACGAGGGCCCCCGTCCTCGCCCGCGGACCGGGTGTGCCCAGGCGGGCACGGGGTGCTAAGGCACGGGCTCATGGCGCGGGAGTACTACTCGGGCAAGCTGCTCTACCCGGCGATCGGCGTCCTCGCGATCCTGTCCGCGCTGTTCGGCCTGTTCGTGCTGCCGCGCCTCGGCCCGCAGCACCCGCTCGTGTCCAGGACCGCGCCCGACTTCACGCTGCCCGTCGTCGCGAACGGCGACCCCGGTGCGCGCGTGCGGTTGAGCGATCTGCGCGACCGCGTGGTGGTGCTCGACTTCTGGACCACGAGCTGCGGCCCCTGCACGACGCAGGCGTCGATCCTCGACCGGCTGGCGCGCAAGTACCCGAGCGACCTGACGGTGGTCGGCGTGAACCTCGTGGACACGAGCGACGACGTGGCCGCCTACGTCCACGACCACGGCCTCGGCTACCCGATGGTGAGCGACGAGAACGGCGACACGGGCCAGGGCTACGGGGTGACGCGCCTGCCGACCCTCGTCGTCGTCGACAAGACGGGCACGGTCGCAGCCGTCCACGAGGGCGTGACGGCCGAGCGCGCGCTCGAGAGCGAGCTGCGGTCGGTCCTGTAGCGGGCGCGGCAGCCGCTCGGCCGCGCCGGGGCGGCCGACCGACGACTCACGGCCGACGGCGCGCGACGCACCGGGCGCGGTTGGATTACACTTGCCGACGTGTCCATGCCGCTGTCGCCCGGTGCCGTCGTCGCCGGCAAGTACACCATCGTCGCGGAGATCGGCGCGGGCGCGAGCGGCACCGTGTACCGCGCCCGCAGCGTGAGCTCGCGCGACGTGTTCGCGCTGAAGGTCATGCACGCCGACGCGGCGCAGCGCGCGACGGATCCGGAGAGCTTCGCCCGTGAGGCTTCCACCCTGATGTCGCTCCAGCACCCGCACATCGTGCGGCTGCTCGACTACGGCCACACCGCCGACGGGGTCCCGTTCCTCGCCTTCAACCTGCTCGAGGGCCGCACGCTCGACAAGCGGCTGCGCGACGAGGGCGCGCTCGACTGGGGCGAGGTGGGCTGGCTGTCGCTGCAGGTGCTGAAGGCGCTCGAGCGGGCCCACGGGCGCGGGTTCGTGCACCGCGACATCAAGCCCGGCAACATCTTCCTGCAGCGGACGGCGGCCGGGGAGGTGGTGCGCGTGCTCGACTTCGGCCTCGCGAAGCTCGCCGCCGGCGCCGCTCCCGCCACCCTGCACAGCGGCCTGGTGGAGGGCACGCCGCGCTACATGGCGCCCGAGCAGGCCCGCGGCGAGGAGGTCGGCGCGTGCGCCGACATCTACTCCTTCGGGCTCGTCCTCGGCGAGATGCTGTGCGGAACGCCGCTCGTGAGCGGCGCGTCCGACATGGAGATCTACGTGGCGCAGGGCTCCGACGAACCGTTGACCCTGCCCGAGCAGGTGCTGAGCTCGCCCTACGCCGGCGTCGTCCTGCGCGCGGTGGCCAAGCCCCTCGAGCAGCGCTACCGGCTCGCGAGTCAGATGCTCGCCGACGTGCAGGCCGTCCACGATCGCCTCGACGAGGGCGAGGTCGATCCCGACGATCCGGAGCTCGACGCCACCCAGCTGCTCGATCTGAACAGCCCGCTGCGGCTCAGCCTGCAGAGTCCGACGAGCCAGAAGCTGCGCGACGCGTTCAACGTCCTGGCGAAGAAGTCGGCCACCGAGAAGGCCTTCCCCGGGGCGCCATCCGAGCGCCCGCCGGTATCGCACCCGCCGCCCGCCGCCGCGCCCAGCGCGGCAGAGCCCGGCGCGGTACCCGAGCCACCCCCGGTGCTACCCGTCGCGGCGCCGACGCCACCACCACTGGTGCTGCCCGTCGCGCCCGAGGCACTGCCGCCCGCCCCGGCCCCGACCGTGGAGGCCACGCGAGCGCTCGCTCCGCAGCGCGGCGCGAGCCCGGTGCCGAGCCGCGCGCTCCAGGTCGCCGTCGGGACGGTGATCGTGCTGACGCTGCTGACCGGAGCGCTCGGCATCTACCTCGCGACCGCGCCGCCCTGACGCGCGAGCGACGAGCCTGGGCCGGGCGCTCCGCGGCAGGGCGTCACTCGGCCGGCTCGGGTGCGGGCCGAGGTCGCGGGGCTCCGGCGGCGCGCGCGCTCGCCGACCGTGGCACCACCTGCGCCTGCTCACGCGGGGCGGCTGCGCGCAAGACGCGCCACCAGGGTGCGACCGGCAACGCCTCGCCGACCACGACGCTCGCGCCGATCGCCGGCAGGGCGAGCTCGACCTCGGCCGCGCGCGCGGCCACGCACAGCTCCTCGATCGGCGCGTCCCAGGCGTGCAGGCCGAGGTTGAAGGTGCCCCAGTGCACGGGCAGGAGCGCGCGCCCGCGGAGCAGGACGTGCGCGCGGACGGCGTTGTCGGGCCCGAGGTGGATGGCACCCCACGCCGGGTCGAAGGCACCGATCTCGAGCAGCGTCAGATCGAAGGGTCCAAAGCGCGCGCCGATCTCGGCGAAGGCCGGCGCGTCGAAGCCGCCGTCGCCACCGAAGTAGAGGCGCCGCCCGCCGGCCTCGAGCGCGAACGAGGCCCAGAGCGTGCGGTTGCGGTCGAAGAGGCCGCGACCGGAGAAGTGCCGCGCGGGGAGCGCGCGCACGACGAGACCGGGCACCGGCTCCGTGCTCTCGTGCCAGTCGAGCTCGCGCACGCGTCCGGGCGCGATGCCCCAGCGCTCGAGGTGCGCGCCGACCCCGAGCGCGGTCACGAAGCGGGCGCCGCGCGCCGCGAGCGCCTCCACCGTGGGCCGATCGAGGTGGTCGTAGTGATCGTGGGACACGACGACGACGTCCGGCAGCGGCACGCCCTCGAGGGCCACGGGCACGGGCTGGAAGCGCCTCGGACCGCCGACGCCGATGGGCGACAGGCGCTCCGACCACACCGGGTCGAAGAGCACGCGGAACCCGCCGATCTCCACCAGCGTCGTCGAGTGTCCGAGCCACGTCACACGCAGCCCGCGCAGGGCCGCGCCGTGCAGGACGGCGGGATCGACCGCCACGCTCGGCAGCGGCCCGGGCGGCTCGCGCTGGGCGCGCTCGAACAGGAAGCGCGCCATGAGCCGCCCGCCGCCCTTCACCATCATCGGCGTGGGCTCGCGGTTCTGGAAGGCCTTGCCGTTCCAGGCGGGCGAGGCGGCGATGCGGCGCTGGCGCTCGTGGGGGTCGGTCATCGGGAAAGCCTAGCGCGCCGCCAGGCCAGGACCAGCCCACCCCGCGCCGGCGCCGCCCTCAGCGATCGATCTCGGGCGCGACCACGTCGAGGCTCGCGATGAGCGCCACGAGGTCGGCCACGAACAGGCCCGGGCTCTTGGCCTCGATGATGCTCATGGCGTTGAAGCTCCCGGTGCGGAAGCGCACGCGGTAGGGCTCGGTCGCGCCCTTGCCGATGACGTAGCAGCCCATGTCGCCGCGCGCGCTCTCGACGCGCGCGTAGGCCTCGCCGTCGGGCTTCATCTTCTTCGGCAGCTTGCCGACGATGTCGTCCTCGGGGTGCTCGTCGATCTTGTCGAGGCACTGGCGCAGCAGGCGGCTCGACTCGCGGCACTCGACGACGCGCACCCAGAAGCGGTCCCAGCAGTCGCCCACGGTGCCGACCTCGCCCTTGCCCACCGGCACGTCGAACTCGAGCTCGGGGTAGACGCCGTAGCGATCCTCCTTGCGCAGGTCCCACGCGACCCCGCTGGCGCGCAGGTTCGGGCCGACGAGGCCCCAGTCGACGGCCTCCTCGCCGGTGATGATCGCCACGTTCGCGAGGCGCCGGACGAAGATCTCGTTGTAGGTGATGAGCCGGTCGAACTCCTCCATGGCCGGGTCGAAGCGGTCGAGCCACGCGAGCGCCTTGTCGCGCCAGCCCTTCGGCAGATCGAAGCTGACGCCGCCGATGCGGTGGTAGTTGAAGGTCAGGCGCGCGCCGCACAGCTCCTCGACGAGGTCGTTCGCGCGCTCGCGCTCGCGCAGCGCCCACGGGAAGGGCGTGATGGCGCCGATGTCCATCGCGGTGCAGCCGAGCGCGACCATGTGGCTCGCGATGCGGTTCAGCTCGCAGGAGATGGCGCGCAGGTACTGGGCGCGCTTCGGCACCTCGACGTCCATGAGCTTCTCGCACGCCGTCGCCCAGCATTCGTTGGCGAACATCGCCGCCACGTAGTCCACGCGATCGGTGTAGGGCATGAAGCCCGGGTAGCTGTTGCGCTCGCCGATCTTCTCGATGGCGCGGTGCAGGTAGCCCACCTCGGGCGTCGCCTTGCGCAGGATCTCGCCGTCCGACTTCAGCACGAAGCGCAAGACGCCGTGGGTCGAGGGGTGGTGAGGACCCATGTTGAGGGTCATCTCCTCGTCCATCTCGTTCTCGTTCTGCAGCACGACTTCGGTCATGACTTCGCCTCGCCGCCGATCAGGCCTTGGCCGCCTCGGGCTCCTTGTCCTTGCCCGCGGCCGCGGTCGCCGCCGCGCTGGCCGCCGCAGCCGCGGCGTTCGCCGCCGCCTTCATGCCGAAGAGCTCCACCGGGTTCGGCCGCACGGTAGGGATCCCGTGGTAGTGGTCCTTCTCGACGTAGTCCTTGCGCAGCGGGTGACCCTCCCAGTCCTCGGGCATGAGCAGCCGCCGGAGATCGGGGTGGCCCTCGAAGACGACGCCGAGCAGGTCGTAGCACTCGCGCTCCTGCCAGTTGGCGACCGACCACACGTCGACCACGGTGGGCAGCGTCGGGGCGTCGCGGTCGCAGAGCGCCTTCATCACGATGCGGTGCCGGTGGCGCAGCGAGTACACGTGGTAGACGACCGAGATGCGGTTCTCCTTGGGCCAGTCGACGCCGGTCACGCACTCGAGGTACTCGCAATGGAGCTCCGGCTCGTCGCGCAGGAAGCGCCCCACGTCGGCCACGCGCGACGGCGCCACCTGGAACCAGGCGTCCTTGTCGCCGCCCTTGGCCTCGTGGAAGTCGCTCACCACCTCGGCGCCGAACTGGCTCTCGAGCTTCTGGAAGATCTCCTGCGCCTGCATGTCCTCTCGCCGGGCGGGTCCGAGACCGCGCACCGCTCCGTTGTCGCTCGTCCCTCGTCCCCCGCACCCGCAGCGCGCTCGACGCGCGCGCCGTCCGTCACGCCACGCCGTAGCGGTTCTGGAGGTAGCGCTCGTGCTTGATCTTCTCCTGGATCTTGAGCAGCCCCTCGAGCAGCGCCTCGGGTCGCGGCGGGCAACCGGGGATGTACACGTCGACCGGGATGATCTGGTCGACGCCCTTGCACACCGAGTAGGCGTACTGGAAGAGCCCGCCGCAGTTCGCGCAGCTCCCCATCGAGATCACGTAGCGCGGCTCGCTCATCTGGTCGTAGAGGCGCCGCACGCGCAGGGCCATCTTGTACGTGAGCGTGCCGGCGATGATGAAGAGGTCGCTCGAGCGCGGGCTCGGTCGCGGCGGCGCGCCGAAGCGCTCGAAGTCGCCGCGCGGACCGCCGGTCTGCATGAGCTCGATGGCACAGCACGCCAGGCCGAAGAGCATGTACCAGATGCTGTTGGCGCGGCTCCAGTTGACGACCCAGTTGATCGCCTCGTCGACCCGGGTCTGGATGACGGTGCCCCCCTCCTTGCCGACGTCGGCGGCGCCGTACCCCGCGGGGCGCGCCATCAAGTTCAACTTGCCTTCCATGTTCGCTCCAGACCGCCGGGCGGGGTCCGCCTAGGCAGCTTCGTCCATCGGTGCCGGTGCCGCCGCGCGCGCTCGTGCGCTCACGCCCTGGGCGCCACGCGGGTCGCCCTTGATGGCCCGGATCCAGTCGAGGTCGCCCTTCAGCCACACGTACGCGAGACCGACGAGCAAGACGGCGATGAACGAGAAGATCTCGACGAAAGCGAACCAGCCCAGGCCCTGGTTCACCCACGACCGGAACACCCTCGCCACCGGGTAGATGAACGCGATCTCGACGTCGAAGACGATGTAGATGAGCGCGACGATGTAAAAACGCGGGTTGAAGTTGAACCAGGCGGGACCTACCGGCTCCTCGCCGCACTCGTAGGTCTGCAGCTTCTCGGGGTACATGCGGTTCGGGCGGATGAGCCGCCCGAGCAGCAGGGCTCCGACGACGAAGCCTATCGCCACGATGAAGAAGACCCCCACCATCGCATACGCCGTCAACATGGTCGGTACCTCGGAGCGCGGACACCCTGCCGGGTGCGGAGCCCGCGTGACCCACGTCTAGCCGGTGCCTCGACGGTCGTCCAGCTAGCCTTCGGCTTAGCACGCATGTTACGTAACGGCAACGCGCCTACTGGTCCAGCAGCGCGCGCACGCGCCGCGCCAGCGCTTCGGGACGGATGGGCTTCGGGATGAAGGTGATGCCCGGATCGAGCACGCCCTGCTGGTCGATGCCGCCGTGGGTGTAGCCGGACATGTAGAGCACCTTCATGTGCGGGCGCAGGGGCGCGAGCCGAGCGGCGAGCGAGCGCCCGCTCATGCGAGGCATCACGACGTCGGTCAGCATAAGGTGGATCTCCGAGGTGTGCTGCTCGCAGATGAGCAGCGCCTCGCCCGCATTCGCCGCCTCGAGCACCTGGTAGCCCTGCCGCCGAAGGATGTGTCGCACCACCTCGCGGACGCCGCTGTCGTCCTCGACGAGCAGGATGGTCTCGACACCGCGCAGCCGGTCCGAGGGGACCGGCCCCGACGGCGGCGCCTCGGGCGGCTCGTCCGTGCGGGGCAGCCAGATGCCGACCGTGGTCCCCTCGCCCGGTGCGCTGTCGACCACGAGGTGTCCGGCGCTCTGTTGCACGACGCCGAACACGGTGGCGAGCCCCAGCCCCGTCCCGTGCCCGAGGCCTTTGGTCGTGAAGAAGGGCTCGAACATGCGCTCCCGGGTCGCCTCGTCCATCCCGACCCCCGTGTCGCGAACGGAGATGCACACGTAGCGGCCGGGGCGCACGGCCCCGCGCGCCGCCGCGGCGTCGGCGTCGAGGCTGGCGTTCTGGGTCGAGATGAGGAGCTGTCCGCCGCGGGGCATGGCGTCGCGTGCGTTCGACGCGAGGTTCAGCATCACGTTCTCGAGCTGGCTCGGATCGATGAGCACGCGACCGAGATCGGCCGCCGGCGCGAGCACGAGCTCGACGTGCTCGCCCACCAGCCGGCGCAGGATCCGCGCGAGGCCGGCGCAGAGCTCGTTGGCATCGACGACGCGGGGCTGCAGGATCTGTCGGCGGCTGAACGCGAGCAGCTGCCGCGTGAGCTCGCCGGCGCGCATGCCGGCGCCGTGGATGGCCGAGATCTCCGTGTGATAGGGCTCGCCGGGCGCGAGCTCGGCGAGGACGATCTCGGCGTAGCTCATGATGACCGACAGCAGGTTGTTGAAGTCGTGAGCGAGACCACCCGCGAGGCTGCCGACGGCCTCCATCTTCTGCACCTGGCGGAGCTCCTCCTCGCGGCGGCGCAGGGCGCGCTCCGCCTTCTCGCGGTCCTCGAGCTCGCGCTGCAGATCGGCGGTGAGCCGCGCGCGCTCCACCTCCGCGCGCCGCCGCTCGCTCACGTCGCGCACGATCGCCGAGCCGCCGACGACCCGGCCGCTCGCGTCGCGCACCGGCGAGACCGTGACCGAGACGTCGATCTCGACCCCGTCCCTGCGGCGCCGTCGCGTCTCGTGGTGCACCACGCGCTCCCCCGCGGCGGCGCGCAGCAAGAGCTCGCGAGCGTCGCCGGGCGTGCTCACCGCGTCGATGATCCGTAGGTCGTGCCCCACCACCTCCTCGGCGCGGTAGCCGTAGAGGCGCTCGGCCGCGGCGTTCCAGCTGAGGAAGCGACCGTCGGGCGAGGCGCTGATGATGGCGTCGTCCGAGGACTCGACGATGGACGCGAGCAGATCGCGCGCGCGCTCGCCGCGCCGCCGCTCGGTGATGTCGCGGAAGTTGCCGACGATGGAGGCGACGTCGGGGTCGTCGAGGTGATTGGCGGCGATGACCTCGAGGTCGATCCACGAGCCGTCGGCGTGCAGACCGCGACACTCCAGCCGCACGCGCCCGCCAGGCGCCGCGAGGACCCGGCCGAGCGCCGCCCGCGCGGCCGGAAGGTCGTCCGGGTGGATGCGCCCGAGCGCGTGCCCGCCCACGACTTGCTCGGGGGTACGCCCGAGCACGTTGCGGATCGACGGCGAGACGTACGTCATGACGCCGCTGGCATCGACGAGCACGATCGCGTCCGCGCTATCCTCGAGCAGGGCCCGCAGCCGGGCCTGCTCGCGCCGCAGGGCGTCGAGGGCGCCGTCGCGCTCGGTCACGTCCTCGAAGACGGTGAGCACGCAGGACTCGCCGGCGCCCTCGATGCGCTCGGCCGACAGGAGGGTTGCCCGCAGCGCGCCGCTCCGGCGGCGCACGCGCACCGGGACCTGTCGGGCCGAGCCGCGCTCTGCGACCGCAGCGTCGAGCCGCGCGCGCTCGGACGGGTCGACCCACAAGCCGAGCTCGGAACAGGTGCGCCCGACGGCCTCGGCGCGCTCGTGGCCCGTGAGGGCGAGGAAGGCGTCGTTCGCCTCGACCACGCGCCCCTCGACCTCGGTGACGATGCAGCTCGCGACGGGACCCGCGCGGAACGCCTTCGCGAAGCGCTCCTCCGAGCACCGGAGGGCGAGCTCGGCGGCTCGCCGCCCCGTCACGTCGCGAAAGACGGTGAGGTGCAGCCCGCGGAGCGCGCGCACGCGCGTCGCGGTCGACACCGTGCGCCGCTCGCCATCGGGCCGCACGACGTCGAGGTCGGTGCGCAGGTTGCCATGCTCGTCGACCTGCGTCTTGGCGCGTTCGAGATCGAAGCCGGGCGCGAGCAGCGCGAGCGCGCTCCGCCCGACGAGCTCCGCCGGCGCGACCCCCCACGATCGCCACGGCAGCAGCGTTCGCGTCGCGAACGACGCCAGCGTCGTCCGTGAGCACCATACCGTCGAGCGCCGCGTCGAAGACGGTCCGGAAGGCCGCCTCGCCGTCGCCCGCGGCAGGCTCCTGCTGGGCTCGCTCGTCTGCCGTACCCACCGCGGCACGATAGCGCAGGCGACCGCGGGTGGGTCCATCGGAGCCGTTCACGCGCCGCGCAGGGTCGGGCCGACACGCGCACCGGCGCCACCATGCCCGGACGCGAGGTACCCGCGACACGGCGACCGCCGGCCGGGCTCAGGGTCGTCGTTCGTCGAAGAGCGACTCCCCTTGCGCGTCGAGCATGGCGGACCGCTCGTCGAGCCCCGTGTTCGAGCGCGAGGCGGCGGGCCGGAGCTCGTCGATGAGGTGGTACTCGTTCGGGTACTCCCGGGAGAGCCAGTGCTCGCAGGCGCGCGTGTGCTCGTCGAAGAACTGCTCGGCGGCGCTCGTCGCGAGGCAGCCCTCGTACGCTCGCCGGGCTCGCTCGCGCTGCGGCGAGGCGCTGCGACCGAGCTCGTTCTGGAACGTGGCCTTGAGCTCGGCCCAGAGCAGCGGCGGCTCGACGTCGGGCACGTAGCCCGGCCGGTCCCAGTCCTTCGGGTAGGGCGCGCGCAGGATCTCGGCCACGTAGCGCGCCCAGAGGCCCCCCGACGCCTCGGCGGCCACGACCACCCAGCGCGGCGGTGCCACGGGGCGGAGCGCCTTCACGGCGAGGTAGGCCCCCTCGGCCTCGCGGATCGCGAGCTCCTTCTTCGCCATCCAGTCCTTGACCTTGGTGCGCACGAAGGCGTCGACGTCCCGAGCGCCGCCGGCGCCGCGATACACCGGGATCGGCAGCGCATCGGCCACGCGGCGCTTCTGCTCCGCCGCCGCGACGAGCGCCTCCCCCACCGCGGCGAGCACGCGCGTCAGGCGCCGCGCCCGGTCCTCCTCGCTGCCGCCGAGCGCCGCGAGCCGGGTCGCGACGGCCTCCGGGTCGCGCCACGCGCCCCGCACCCTGTCGTACTCGGCGTCCGCCACGGCGCTCTTGCCGCGCGCGCGTGCGATGCGGCCCATCAGCGCGTGAGCCTGGATGCGCAGGTCCTCGCTGGCCCGAGCGTCGAGGGTCGGCAGGGCGCTCGCGAGCTCGCGCTCCGCCTCGGCGAAGGCGGACTTCTCGGCGTAGTGCGCCGCGATGGCGAGCGCGAGCTGCGCGGCGCGCGCGCCCTGCTGCGAGCCGAAGCGCCGCTCGAAGAGCCGCGCGGAGGCCACGGCGGCGGCAGGCTCGCCGAGCCCGAGGCGCAGCACCACCGCGTCGGCGAGCGCGTCGGGCGCACGCTCGCCCGCGGGGTCGTCCGCGGCGTAGCGCTCGTACCACCTGGCAGCCTCGTCGTAGACCGCGATCGCCTGGTAGGCGGCGCCGATCTCGTAGGTCGCCCGCCGCGCGACCGCGCCGCCGTCGAGGTGGTAGCGCGGATCGAGCAGGAGCGTGCGCACGCCGATGGCGCGCCCGACGAGCCGCGCGGCCTGGTAGGCGCGCGCCGCGTCGTAGAGCACCTCGTCGGCGCGGGCGCACAGGGCCTCCTGCTTCTCGCAGGGCTGGCGCAGGTGCGTCTTCCACAGCTCGAGGTACGCATCACCGCCCGCCTCGCACGCCGCGAGCGCGCCCGCGCCCCCGGCATCGCAGGCGCGCACGCTTCGTTCGGCGCCGAGGCGCAGGACGTCGACGTAGGTGCGGTGCAGCAGCGCGCAGCTCTCGCCGTCGCCGCGCGGGTGCTCACCCTCGCAGTAGCTCGCGTAGAGCGGCCCCACCGCGCGCTCCAGGGCGCCGCTGCAGGGTCCGGGTGTGGCGCCCTCGGCGAGCGCGAGCGCACGCAGGGCCGCCAGGTGGTAGTTGGCAGCGTAGGGCGCGGCCTCGGCGCCCGCGTGATCGCGCAGGATGGCCCCGAACACCTCCGCCGCCTCGGCGAAGTGGCGCGCGTCGTAGAAGCTCCGGCCGAGCGCGAAGGCGACCTCGACATGGCGCTCGGTGCTCTCGGGGTCGCCCGCGGTCGGCGCGAAGCGGCAGAGATAGCGCTGGAACGCGCCGACGGTCGCACGCTCCTCGGCCCCGAACGCGCGCGGCCCGCGCTCCCCCTCCGACGGGGTCGCCGCGACCCCGCGTCCGCGCTCGGCGTCGGCCGCCTTCTGGTGGCACACCGCCGCGCCGAACGACGCCGCCGAGGCGTCGCGCCCGCTCGGATCCTCGGCGTAGGCGGCGTCGAAGGCGGGCCCGCACGTCTTCCAGTCCTTCTGCGCGTAGGCGAGATCCGCCTGCCAGTAGCGCACCTTCGCGAGCGTCGGCCAGTCCTCCTTCACCAGGCGCGGGAAGGTGAAGCCGCCGAAGGCGTCGCGGCCGAAGCTCGCGACGACGGCCGCGTACCAGCGCGCCGCGCCGGCGAGCGCGTGCGCGTCGCCGGTGCCGCGCACGCCGCCCGAGCCCACGGCCTCGAGGTGCCACGCGGTGGCGACGTCGAGCAGGAGCTCGGCCGTGGCGTTGGCGCAGCTCGCGCGCAGGGCGTCGGGGTGCCGCCCGGCGTCGAAGCGCTGCCAGCTCCGGAGCTGCTGCTCGAGCTCGGCGCCGACGGCGTCCTTGTCCCCGCTCTTCCACGCGAGCGTCGCGCGCGTCACGGCGCTCTGGTAGGCGCAGCTCGAGTCACCCGGATTGCGCCGCAGCAGCTCGCGGTGGAGCGCGACGGCATCGGCGTAGCGCCCGCGGTCGACGAGGCCCGTGCCGAGCCGCTCGAGCCACAAGAAGGCCTTGCTGCTCGACCCCGGCGCGTCGCCAGCGAGCGGCGCGATGAAGTCGAAGGCGCGGCCGACGTCGCCAGCTGCCGCGTACACGGCGCCGAGATCGCGGCGCGCGTGCTCCGCGATACCCGTGGCGTCGCCGTGCGGCCGTCGCTCGACCGCGGCCACGAGCGCCGCGAAGTCGTCGATGGCTCGGTCGAGTGCCCCCTGGTTCCAGTGCACGTAGGCGAGCTTGTTCTGCGCGTGCGCCCACAGCGCGCCGTCCGCCGGGGCGCGCTGCAGGACCTCGCGATAGGCCTGCTCGGCCGCGCGCCACTTCTCGGGCTCGCCGAGCGCCTCGTCGTAGAGCTCCTCGCCGAACGCGAGGTAGGCGCGCGGCACGAAGGACGAGCTCGGCCACTCCGACACGATCGCGAGGTACACGTCGCGCGCGCCCGAGCGGTCGCCGGCCTGCTCGAGCTCGTAGGCCCAGAAGTAGAGCGCTTCGTCGGCGCAGCCGCGCTGCTGCGCGGGCTCGAGGCAGAAGCTCGGGTGGGTCGTCGCGAGCGCGGCGTAGTGCCGGACGGCGCCCTTCTGCGCCTCGTCGCGCACCCGGCCCGCCTTGCGGGCCGCGGCCCGGAGCTCGCGCGCCGCTTCCGGCTGCGCGGTCGCGACGGCGCTTGCCTTGAGCTCGGCGTCGAGCTTCTCGTTGGACGCCGCCGCCTCGAGCTCGGCATAGGCGTCGGCGAGCTGCCGCAGCACCTTCGGGTGGTCGCTCGCGAGGGCCGGCGTGTCGGAGAGGAGCCGCTCGAGCCCCGCGATCTGCGCGAGCAGCAGCGCCTTGTCGCGCGGGTGCAGGACCGCGGGGCGCGTCTCGCGGGACGGGCCGTCACCCGGGCGCCCGGGTCGCGGCGCAGCCTTCGGCTCGGGCGCGGCGCTCACCGGAAGCGAGGGCCGCGGCGCGGCGCCCGTCCCCGTGCTGCCGTCCGCGCAATCCCACGCGGCACGGCGCAGCGTCTCCGGGACGCACGCGTCCTCGGCCCGTGCGAGCGCGCTCGACACGACCACGGCGAGCCCCGCGAGACCCGCCACCCATCGCCACCACCCGTGTCTGTGCATCGGACGCTCCATGGACGGGCACCCACACCGGGCCCTAGAGCCCGGCCGTGCCGGAAGAGCCGCGCGCGCCGTGCGCGGAGAGCCACGCGCGGCGCACACGGGTGCCGCGACGCCGTCGTGCGGCGACTCGGGCGCCGTGCGCCGGGCGCACGCGTGCCGTGTCGGTCGCCGCTCGATCGACGCGCAGCCGTTGGACTGGCCGCTCGAAGCGAGCCGCCGCCGCGTCGGAGTGACCGCGCGGCCGCGGGGCTCGCCATCTGCAAACGCTAAGAGGACACGCGCGGTGCCCTAGCTAGCAGCAAGCAGAAGCCATCCCCCAACGACGAAGGCGACGGCGGCCGAGTCTGGAGCCACACGTCGCCACCGAAGGATTCCAGTTTAAGGACAATATTCCAGCAATGCAATAGCGCCGGCGTCGGAGTCGTGCCGGCGGCCCCTCAGGCCACCGGCAGCGGCGCGACACCGACCGCCTCGGCACTCGCCTCGTAGAAGCGCCGGGCGAGGCGCGCGTCGGCCGCGAGCGGGCTCATCGGCGCCTCGCGCCCGGCGGCGAAGTAGCGGCCGTGCGCGCTCGCGCCGACGGGCTCGAGCGCGAGCAGGACGCTCGTCGCCGCACCCTCCTCGAGCGAGTCGCCGCCCTGCATGCCGAAGCCCTCGGTGAGGAGCTTCGTCGACACGACGCCCGGATGCAGAGCGTTGACCGCCACACCGCGCGCGCGCACGCGCCGCGCGAGCTCCACCGTGAAGAGCACGTTGGCGAGCTTCGAGGCGGCGTAGTGGCCGTAGGGCTCGAAGCTGCGCCGCACGAGGCCGACGTCGTCCGGATCGACCGCGCCGCGCTGGTGCGCGACGGAGCTCACGTTGACCACGCGCCCGATGGTCTGCCCGGCGCTCCCGAGCAGGAGGTGCGTGAGCAGGAACGGCGCGAGGTGGTTCACGGCCATGGTGAGCTCGAAGCCGTCCGGGCTCGTCGCGAAGCGGCGCATGTACACGCCCGCGTTGTGCAGGAGCACGGTCGGGCGCTCGGGCTGCGCCGCGAGCGCCGCCGCGAGCTCGCGCACGGCGGCGAGCGAGGCCAGGTCGCAGAGCACGGGCTCGGGCAAGCGACGGCCGGTCGCCTGCTCGATGGCCTCGCGGGTGGCGGCGAGCTTCGAGGCGCTGCGGCCGTGGAGCACGACCCGCGCGCCGCGCGCCGCGAGCACGCGGGCCGTCTCGCGGCCGATGCCGTCGGTGGCGCCGGTGACGAGGACGACGGGCGCTCGGCTCATGCGTCGCGGCAGGGTCAGTACGCGCTGCGCACGCAGTCGTAGGTGAGCTGGATCGCGGGGCCGCCGTCGAGCACCTCGAAGTCGGTCGGCTGGATCGAGGCCAGATCGAAGGTGCCGAGCAGGCCGGCCCACTTCGCGACCGTGAAGCGGTCGCTCTGGGCCGTGAGCGCGATGTTGCCGCCGTCGGCGAGGGCCATGCCGTAGCGCTGCAGGGCGCGCGCCACGACCCGCGCGCCGTCGTTCGGAAGCGAAGCGAGGTCGAAATTCGCGCGCAGCCGCCAGCGCGAGCCATAGACGGGCGCGGGTGCCGGGCCGCTCGGTCCGCCCGCGTGCGTCCCCGGATGGGAGTACCAGCCGCCGCGCATGCGCGCGTTCGGGAGGATGAAGCGGATCGCGTGCGCGATCTCGCCCGCGGCGACCTCGTCCGCGCTGAAGAGCAGCGGCGCGATGGGGAAGCCCGCCGCGTCGGCGCTGGTGCACTGCTCGCCGCGCCCCTCGACACCGTACACGCGCGTCATGTCCCAGGCGGCCAGGCAGCCGCCGTAGAACGTGCCGCCCTGGATGTCGGCGCGCCACATCTCGAACAGCCGGTGCAGGTCGTTGTCGACCACGATGAGGTGGCAGTCGCCGCCGCTCGTGCACTCGTAGCCGGTCTCGCCCTCGAGCGCGCCGCCCGGCGGCACGGGCACGTCGACGGCGTCGCAGTCCGGCGAGTAGAATTCCGCGGTCTGTATGAAGCTCTGGTAGGGGGTCTGCGGCGTCTTCTGAAGCACCTCGATGGAGTAGTCGATGCGGATCTCGCCCGTGCCCCAGGAGCCGTTGTTCTCGAGCCACTGCGTGATGGCGGCCGAGTCGGCGCGCACCGCCGCCTGCGAGATGTCCTGGTACATCCACGCGCCCGCCGGGAAGTAGGCACCGGTCGGAGCGCCCGCACTGCCGCCCGCGCCACCGGTCGCGCCCGTGCCCGTGCCGCCCGTGCCCGTGCCGCCCGTGCCCGTGCCGCCCGTGCCGGTGCCACCCGTCCCGGTACCACCGGTCCCGGTACCACCCGTCGCGTCTCCACCCGTGCCGGTCCCGCCCGAACCGGTAGAGGTGCTCGTCGTGGTGGTGCCCCCCGTCGCGCCTGCGCCCGCGTCGCTGCCGCTGCTCGAGCACGCCCACAGCCCCACGAGCGCGCCGCCGAGGGCGCACGCTCGGCCCCACCCCTGCCGGATACCCATGCCCGCCATGCTACCGCACGACACCCCCCGTCCGGCAAGCGCGCGCGAGGCGGCGCCGCTGACGCGGCGGGACGGGGGGAGGCCCGTGCCGTCGGCCAACCCGACGGCACGGTTTTTTTTTGGCATCATGGACGCGTGAGCACCTCCTCGCGCACCCACCCCACCGTCGCACGCATCGCGGCTCTCGCGCCGCTCTTCGCCCTGCACGCCGCCTGCACGAGCGCGAGCCCCGTGGAGCCGGGGGCGGGCGGCGCGGGCGGCAGCGGCAACGGCATCGTGCTCCCCGACCCGGGCGTGTACGACTGCACGGCCGCAGGGCCACCGGACCGGGTGACGCCGATCGACCCGAGCTGCGCCACGGACCGGACGTGCCCGGACAAGCTCGTGTCCGGGCACCGCGGCGCGGGCGGGCAGCTCGGCGTCCTCGCCCCGGAGGACACGCTTGCGAGCGTGCGAGCCGCGATCGCCATCGGCCTCGACTTCGTGGAGACCGATCCGCGACCCACCGCGGACGGGGTGCTCGTGAACCTGCACGACACCACCGTCGACCGCACGACCGACGGCACGGGCGCGGCCGCGGACCTGACGCTCGCCGAGCTCCAGGCGCTCCACATCGACGCCGGGGCCTTCCCGGGCGACTACGCCTGCGAGCGCATCCCGACGCTCGCAGACGTGCTCGCGACGGCGCGCGGCAAGGTGCACGTGCTCGTCGACGCGAACAAGACCGACCGCGTGGATCTGCTCGTCGCGGCGATCCAGGCCACCGACACGCTCGACTGGGCGATCTTCGACACGAGCAGCACCGCCAAGATCGAGGAGGCGCTCGTGCTCGAGCCCGCACTGCACACCATGGTGCGCGTCGGCACCTCGGCCGAGCTCGCGGCCGCGCTGGCGCTCTTCGCCGCCCACCCACCCGTCATCGTCGAGCTCTCCGACGTGCCGTCGCCGCAGGCGCTCACCGACGAGGTGCACGCCGCGGGCCACCGCGCGCTCATCGACGTGTTCGCGTTCGATCTGCTCGCGAAGTTCTCGAACGACCCCTCGGACTACGCGCCGGTGTTCGCCGACGGCATCGACATCGCGCAGACCGACCGCCCCGAGCTCGTGCTCCACTACCTCGGGCGCTGAGCCGACCGGGCGCGTCGCTCAGCTCGGCCGGGCGCCGCGCGCCTTCGCCATCGCGGCGCGCAGGTAGGGGTTCACGCGCCGCACGACGGCGAGCGGCGCGCTCTCGCCGCCGTAGGCGTGGCCCGGGTAGAGCACCATGTCGTCGGGCAGCGTCGAGAGCCGCTGCGACAGCGTGCGCTCCATCTCCTCGGGGCTCCCGCCCGGCAGATCCACGCGCCCGCACCCCTCGAGGAACAGCGTGTCGCCCGCGACGAGCGCGTCCTTCACGCGGAAGCACTGCGAGCCCGGCGTGTGCCCGGGCGTGTGCAGCAGCTCGATCTCGATGCCCCCGATGCCGACGCGATCGCCGCCGCGGTGGCGCGCGAGATCGCTCTCCGACAGCCCCGTCACCTGCTTCACGCCGTCGGCCTCGAGCTCGTGCACGTGCACCTTGCCCGGCGCGAGATCCATGAGCTTCGCGAGCCCCTCGATGCGCAGGCCGAAGATGGAGCCGCCCACGTGGTCGGGGTGGTAGTGCGTGACGAGCGCGCCGGTGACGCGCATGCCGTCCTCGCGCGCTCGGTCGAGCGCCCCTGCCACGTCCCACGCCGGGTCGACGACGAGGCAAGTGCCGGCGTCGCGATCGCCCACGAGGTAGACGAAGTTCTGCATCTGGGCGCCGGCGACGTCGTCCTCGCCGATGTCGCGCCCCACGAGGAGCTGCCGCAGGTAGAAGGTGGCCACGAGGCGTTCTTAGCCTCGATCGCGCGCGAGCGCGAAGGCCACGGCCCGAGGGCCGGCTCACCAGCGCGCGCGGAAGTCCTCCGCCCAGCCGAACAGGCCCGTGAGGTCGTGGTCGAGCACGCGTCCCTCGAAGTGCCCGAAGCCGAGCACGAGCTCCGCGGCGAGGACGCCGAGCGGCAGGCGGGGGTGCTCGCACAGCTCGGGCCGGAAGCGGAGCGTGACGCCCCGCCCTTCGATGCGCCAAGGTCGCCGGGGCGCACGGCGGTCGAGGTCGAAGCGGAGCTCGCCCGGGAGCTTGTGGATGCGCCCGTCGACCACGAGCGCGTTCTCGCTCGGGCCCGCGCCGGCCGTCCACCGTGCGCCGAGGTTGAGCCCGAGCGTGCGACCGCCCGCGACCCCCGCGGCCGAGGCCCAGTTCCACGCGCTCCGCCAGGGCCATACGCCGCGACCGAAGTCGAGACACGCGAAGGCCCCCTCGGCGAGGCGGCGCCGCACGCCGTCGAGGGCGAGCGAGCCCCGGGCAGGCAGAGCCGTGTGCTTGGCACTGTAGGCGAAGTGCTGCTCGTCCCAGCCGACCCCGACCCCCAGCGTCTCGTGCCCCGGGGGGCGCGTCACGGTCACGTCGACCGCGAGCCCGGGTGCCCGCACGACGAGCGCGACCTCGCGGCCGAGGTCGCGGAACGAGAGCCCGAAGCGGCGGCGCCGGACCGCGACCTCCCCCTCGCCGTCGCGCACCGGCAGGGGCATGCGCCACCCGAGCGGCGCGAGCGCGCCCCCCCGAAAGCGACGCCCGCTCGCGCGGTCGACGACGACCGCGATCGCGAGACCGACGTAGTCGAGGTCGACGAAGGTGAGCGACACGATCTCGCGGGGCGAGGTCACGCCCCAGTAGTGCCAGCGCTTGCGCCGGCCCCAGTGCCCCGGGACCTCGCATGCCGAGAGCGGCCCGCGCGAGAAGCCGCGCGCCGCGGGGTCGAAGCTGCCGTCGGCGCGGCAGAGCGCGACCGGCGCGACGATCTCACGCTCCGTTCCGGCCGCGCTGGCGGGCCGTTGCGCCACGTCAGTCCACTCGCACGAGCTCGACGTCGAGCGTCAGGATGCCGTCGCCCCGCGCGACCTTGAGCTTTACCTTCTGACCGGCGGCGCGCCGATCGAGCGCCGTGTAGAGGTCGTCGTAGCTCTCGATGCGCGCGTCGTCGATGCCGACGAGGACGTCGCCCAGCTCCACGCCCTGGGGTGTCGCCACGAGCCCCCGCAGCCCCGCCGCCTCGGCCGGGCTGCCAGGCTTGACCGAGATGACGATGACGCCACGCAGGCCGAGGCGGCGCTCGATGCGCTGGTTCGGATCCACGTTGACGCCGAAGCCGACCTGCTCGGCGCGCCCGGTCCGCACGATCTGCGGCACGACGCGCGCGATGCTCGACACCGGCACGGCGAAGCCGATGCCCGCGGAGCCGCCGCTCTTCGAGAAGATCATGGTGTTCATGCCGATGAGCTGCCCCGCGGAGTCGAGCAAGGGCCCGCCCGAGTTGCCGGGGTTGATGGCGGCGTCCGTCTGGATCATGTCGCGGATGGCCACGCCGCCGATGCCCTGCATCTCGCGGCCGAGCGCGCTGATGACGCCGGTCGTCAGCGTGTGGTCGAGGCCGAAGGGGTTGCCGATGGCGATGGTCTTCTGGCCGACCTCGAGCTCGAAGCTCTTCGGCACGCGCACGGGCTTGAGGAGCTCGGCCGGCGCGTCGACGCGGAGCACGGCGATGTCCTTGCGCGGCTCGACGCCGACGACCTTCGCCTCGAAGCTCTTCTGCTCCTGGAAGGTGACCGTGAGGGAGCGCGCCCCCTCGATGACGTGGTAGTTCGTCACGATGTGGCCGGCGGTGTCCCACACGAAGCCGGAGCCGGAGCCCGCGGGCACCTCCTGTGCGACCCCCGCGTACCAGTCGACGACGACGCGCGTCTGCGTGACGAACACGGTGGACGGCGCCGCGTCACGGAACACGGCGATGGTGTTGCGCTCGTCCTCGGTGCGCGCGTTCGGGGACAGGGGCGCGATGGCGGGCGGCTCGGGGACCGCGGGCGCGCTCGCCGCCGCGGGAGCGTGGCCGCTCGCCACGACGGTCGGCGGGACCACGGTGTTGCTCGGCGGTAAGGCGACCTCGGTGCTCGCTCGACAGGCGGTGAAGAGCAGGGCGAGAGCCAGGAGCGCGACTCGTGCAAGGCGGCAACGGGCGGACACGCGGCGAGTGTAGTCCTTGGTGGGCTAGGGTCGAGCGCAACGGGGCTCGCCGCACGCCGCTCGGTGGCGGTGACGTCGACGAGGGCGGCGACGGCCCGCGCCGCCTGCGGAGCGCATGCCGCACTCGCGACAGACCTGTCGCGCGACCGTGCGCCCCGAGCGCGCGCACCCGCACGCCTCGTCGGCCCGGCGAGGCACGAAATCACTGCGCCTGGCGCCGCGCCACCGGAACCGACACCGAGGCCGATGCCTTCCCGGAGCTGCGGCACGGAGCGTGCTTCGGAGAACAGCACAACCTTTTGCCCCCTCGCCTGGAGGTCCCCCATGTCCCGTCGCGCCGTCGTTCCTTCGCTCGCCTCGCTCGGTCTCTTCGCGTTCGCGCTCGTGCCCGCCCAGGCCTCCGCCGCGACGGGGGCGGAGGCCTGCGGCCACATCGAGCTGCTCGCCGTCGGCGAGTGCCACTTCGAGTTCGACGGCGGCTGCGTCGCGCAGTGCGAGCCGCTCTCCTTCGTCGCCGAGTGCTCCGGGCAGTGCCAGGCGTCGATCGACGCGACCTGTAGCGCCTCGTGCAGCGGCAGCTGCCAGGCCTCGTGCCAGGCCGACCCCGGAAGCTTCGACTGCCGGGCGAGCTGCGAGGCCTCGTGTCAGGCCGACGCGCACGCCCAGTGCGGCGGCGACTCGTCGTGCGAGGCCTACGCGCAGGCGAGCTGCAACAGCGAGTGCAGCGCCTCGTGCGAGGTCGTGCCTCCGAGCGCGAGCTGCGAGGCGCAGTGCGACGCGGCGTGCAGCGCCTCGTGCGAGGTCGACGCGAACCTCGGCTGCGAGCTCGAGTGCACGGCGAGCCTCGAGGGCGGCTGCCAGATCGACTGCGAGGCGCCGACGGGCGCTCTCTTCTGCGACGGTCAGTACGTCGCCGCCTCGGACCTGCCGGCGTGCATCGACTATCTCATCTCCAACTTCGAGGTGAGCTTCGAGGCCTCCGGCGAGGCCCACGGCAGCTTCAGCTGCAACCTGTCCGGGGGCGCGCCCGAGGGCGGCCTCGCCGTCGCGGCGACCGCCGGCCTCCTCGGGCTCGGCCTCACCTGGCGCCGCCGCCGCCGCCCCGCGCGCTGAGCCCGTCCACCGCTCAGCCGAGCAGCGGCGCGCAGCGCACCACGGACGCCTCGACGCGCAGCGCCTCCCGCAGGACGTCGCTTGGACCGAGGCCGGCCGGCAGGCCGAGACAGAAGTGCTCGGGTCCGCCGCGCACGACCCCGCCGCGGGCCACGAGCGCGTCGCACAGGGCCTCGGCGCCGGCTCGCACCGTGAGCTCGTAGAGGTGCGCGCCGGCGAGGACCTCGTCGGGCGGGCCCGCGGCCACGAGGCGTCCCTCGCCGAACACGACGAGGTCGCTCGCCTCGCGGAGCAGCGTGCCCTCCGGCCCACCGAGCTCGGGGCGAGAGAGCCACACGATCGTGCGGCGCCCCTCCCCGGCCGTGCGGAGGGCGTCGAGCAGGTAGCGCGTGGCCGCGCCGTCGAGCCCGGCGAGCGGGTCGGCGACGAGCAGGACCTCGGGCGCGCCCACGAGCGCGCGCGCGAGCACGACCGCGCGGCGCTCGAGCGTCCCGAGCCCGCCGACCTTGCGCGCCGCGAGGTGTGCGCCGCCGAGCCGCTCGAGGACCGCCGTCGCGGCGACCTGCGCGGCGCGCCCGCGGAAGGGCAACGGCCCCGCGACCCCGGCGAGCCGCGCCGCCCACGCGACCACCTCGCGCACCGTGTCGCCCGCGGGCAGCGGCGGCTCGAAGGGCGCCACGCCGAGGCTCGCGAGGTGCGCGCCGCTCGCGACGTCGCGGCCACCCAGGCGGAGCGACCCCGACGCCACGCGCGGCGGCTCGGCGGTCGCATCGGGCGCGCCCAGCGCGAAGCCCATGAGCGTCGCGACGAACGCCCCCGCGGCGCCGGTGAGGACGACGCGGTCGCCGCACGTCTCGAGGTCGAGCCCCTCGAGCACGGGCCGGCCGTCGGCGTGGACGGTGAGCGCCTCGGCGAGGATGAGCGGGAAAGCGGAGCTCACGCCTCGGCCATCGTCATCACGCGCACGAGATCGAAGCCCGTGACGATGCCGTGCACGCGCCGGTCGCGCACGGCGAGAATGCGGCGCACGCCGGTCTGGATGGCGTGGCCCGCGACGCGGTAGAGCGGCGTCTCGACGTCGAGGCAGTACATCTCGTAGCTCATGAGATCCTCGACCGGCATGTCGAGCAGCCCCTGGGGCAGCGCACGCGCGCGGATCGCCTCGCTGTGGGTGAAGACGCCGATCGGCCAGGTGCCGTCGACGACGACGAGGCCGCGCACGTTGGCGCCGCGCAGCCGATCGACGGCGCTCCGGATGGTCTCGCCGAGCTCGATGGTCTCGACGGGGTGCGACATCACGACCGAGAGCGGCAACGCGACATGGTGCTCGAGCACGGCACGCATCGCGTCGCGCGTCGAGACCACGGCCGCCGCGCGGCCCTCGTGCAGCACGATCAGGCGATGGATCCGCCGCTCGACCATCGTCTGCGCCGCCGCGCTGAGCGGCGCCGCCTCGTCGACGGTCGCCACCTCGGGGCGCATCACGTCGCGCGCCGTCGAGGCCGGCATGGCCACGCGCGGGCGCGCCCCGCGGTAGGAGATCTCGACGTGGGCGACGCGCAAGAGATCGGTCGTCGACACGATGCCGAGGAGGCGCGCGCCGTCGTCGACGACGGGCACGGCCGAGATGTTGCGGTCCTCGAGCACCTGCTGCAGCTCCGCGAGCGGCATCGTCGGGTGCACGGCGACGAGCCCCTTGCTCATGTAGTCGCGAACGGGCTTGGACCAGAGGGCGGTCACACGTTGCTCATAGCAGAGCCGCCGCCGGGGGGCTCGCCTCGGGGCCGCCGGTAGATGTCGTCGGTCAAGTGCGCGCCGCAGGCGTCACGGGCAGGCCCAGAGCTTGAAGACGGGGCGTACGATCGGGTTGGTCGCGTCGTCGGCGAAGAACACGGCCGTGAAGTTGGTGCCCGTGGGCACGAGGATGATGCCGCGGTCCGAGGTGCCCGCTCCCGCGACCTTCTCCGCGTACGACGTGACGTCCCAGCACTTCTCGGTCTCGGCGTCCGCCTGCCCGTCGATGGACACGGCGTCGAGCGGCGTGGCCTCGTAGTCCCCGCCCGGCAGCGTCCAGGAAACGCCGCCCGAGGCGACGTTCCAGGTCACCTCGGCCTCGTTCCACGCCAGCGAGACCTCGAAGGCGCCGACGACGCCGGTTCCCACGCCCGCCGCGGGCGACGCGTGCTGCACGCAGAGCTCCGCTCGATTCTTGCCCAGGGCCGCCTCGTGGAGGCCGCTCGCCAGGAAGAGCGCGTGCACCTCGCTCGTGCCTCCCACGAGGTGCACCGAGAACGTCTGGTCGCTGCCACCGTTCTGGTTCGGCAGGAGCGACTTCACGTCGGCGTTGGCGTCGATCGGCACGACGACCGGCGAGCCGCAGCTCCCACCGCCGCCCGCGCTCGTGCTCGAGCTCGTCGACTGCGACGCGGTCGAGCCGCCGCTGCCGGAGCCGACCTGGTAGTCGTTGAGGCCGGCCACCAGGTTGCAGCCGCCCAGACCGGCGACGAGGGCCACACCCGCGCCGCAGCCACCGGCGATTCCCGCGAGACGGAAGCTCATGATCGGTGAGTCTAGCGCCGATCGCCGCCGTACATGCACTCCGCGGCGCTCACGGCCCGTCGACCGACAGCTCGATGCGCGCCAGCGGCCGGCCGCTGTCGTAGACCATGAAGGGCGCGAGGGCGCGCGCCGCGTCGACCAGCATCGGTGGGATCCAGCCGGGCGCGCTCGCCTCTTCGCTCGACACCTGGAAGAGCGGCGGCACGCCGACGAGCTCGAGCACGATGTCGAGCAGCGCCTGCTGCTGCTCCGGCAGCTCGACGACCTCGGCGTCGGCCGAGAGACCTGCGAGCGCGCGCGCCCGCGCCAGGGCCTGGCGCAGGCCCCCCAGCCGGTCGACGAGGTGGCGGTCGAGCGCCTGCGCGCCGCTCCACACGCGCCCGCGGCCGACGGCGTCGACCTCGGCGACGCCGAGCGCTCGCCCGTCGGCCACGCGACCCACGAACAGGTCGTAGAACTGCTTGACCTTCGCTCCGAGGGTCGCGCGCTCGTCGTCGGTGAAGGCCCGGAACAGGCTCTCCGAATCGGCGCGCGGCGCGCTCTCGATCGACTCGCTGCGCACGCCGAGCTTGGCGAGCAGACCGGAGACGTCGACCTTGCCGTAGAAGATGCCGATCGAGCCGGTCACGGTGGCGCGGTTGGCGAAGATCTCGCGCCCGCCGACCGAGGCGTAGTAGCCGCCGCTCGCCGCCTTGCTGCCCATCGACACGATGAGCGGCTTGACCTTGGCGGTGAGGGTCGCCTCGCGCAGGATGACGTCGCTGGCGAGGGACGACCCGCCGCCCGTCTCGATGCGGAACACGACCGCGCGGATGGAGCTGTCCTCGCGGGCGCGCTTCAGGGCCCGCGCCACGGTGTAGGACCCCGCGAGCTTCATGCCGATGAGCGGGATGGTGCGGCTCTCGCCGTCGATCATGTCGCCGTCGAGGTACACGACCGCCACGCTCGGACCGTCGCGCCAGTACGCGCGCGCCTCCTTCGGGCGGCTGGCAGGCTCGATGCGCACCGGGCGCCCGAGCACGTCCTCGGCGAAGCGCGGGATCTCGTCCTCGTAGACGAGCTCGTCCACGAAGCCGGCCTCGCGCGCCTCGCTCGCGATGTAGGGGCCGGCCGCGATGCGCTGGCGCACCACCTCGCGCTCGAGGCCGCGCCCGGGCGCCAGCTGGTCGAGGTACACGTCCTCGATCTGCCGCAGGATGTCGCCATGGTCGTGGTGCGCCTGCTCGCTGCCGCCCTCGAGCGTGAACTGCTCGGGTGCGGTCTTGCTGAGGCCGATGCGCACGAAGTCCGCGCGCACGCCGAGCTTGTCGAGCAGACCGCCGAAGTAGAAGTAGCGACTCGAGAGGCCCGCGAAGCGCACGCCGCCCGCGGGGTTGACGGCCACCCGGTCGGCGGCCGAGCACACGAAGAGCGCGCGCCCGGTCGCGTCCTCGAGGTGACACAGGACCTTCTTGCCGCGCCGCCGCAGGAGCTCGACCGCGTCGACGAGCTCCTCGGCGTGGGCGACGCTCTCGGCCGGCGCGGCGCGCATCGCGAACAGCACGCCGTCCACCTCGGGGTCCTCGGAGAGGCGCCAGAGCTTGCGCAGCAGCGCGGTGTGCCCGCGCGCATCGGGCACCGACTCGATGCGCAGCCGCACCACGCGCGCCGGCAGCGGGATGTCGGGCCGCTCGCGGAACGAGCGGAACGCAGCCCCCGCGTAGAGGCCGGTGCCCGCGAGCGTGTGCGCGCTGCCGAACAGGGCGCCGGCCGCGAGCTCGAAGGCGTCGACGTGCACGTCGAGGCCGGCCGAGGCGCTCACGCCGAAGTGCTTCGGATCGACCACCTCGGCGCCGGCGCGCAGGCGGCCGACGTACGGGATGTCGACCGCGAGCGTGGTGCTCGGCACCCACGACTCGCCCGAGCCCCGGTACGAGGCGCCGAGGCCCCACTCGAGCATGCGGTGGCCGAAGACGGGCCGCAGCGCGAGGCCGAGGTCGACCGAGGGCTCGATGCGCTCCCCGGCGTCGTTCTCGGGGTCGTTCCAGTCGCGCGCCACGACGGCGAGCGACAGGTACGAGATCGGCCGGAAGGTGAGACCGCTCGTCACCGAGAACTGCCGGTCGAGGGCGTCCTCGCGCGAGGTCGACCACGCGAGGGTCGTGCCCACGCCGAGCCAGTCGCCCGCCTTGGCCGCCAGCGCCCAGCGCACCCACTGCTGCAGGTGCCCGCCGTAGGGCGCGGGGGCGGCCGACGGGGCCCGCAGCCACTCGAGCTCGAGGCCCGTGCCGAACAGCCAGAAGGGCGCGGCGAGATCGAGGGTGTAGCCGCGCATGGCGCGCGGCGAGCTCTCGGGCGTGTGCATCCAGAGAAAGCGCGCCTCGAGCCCGGGGCCGAAGGCGAGGTTCGCGGGGTTCACGAGGATGCTCGAGGCGTCGTCCGTGGACGCGATGCCCTTGGCCGGCAGCGCGCCGCCGTCGGAGGGCCGTGGCGGAGGCGGGTCGGCGCGCACGGTGCCGGCCGTGGCCGGCAGGAGCGCGAGCGCCGCAAGCGCGAGCAGCCGAGGACCGAGGGAACGTTTCATGGGGGGGTGCACGACGTGCGCAGCCTAGCCGCCTCGGCGGCATATGCCTTGCGGATTTCGCGCAGGCCGAGGCGCTCGACCACGGCGCCGACCAGAGGCAGGCGTACCTCGACGGTCCCGCCGACGCGGCGGCGCGTGCCGTCGCCGGCCAGCGCCTCGAGCGTGTAGCTGCCCTCGCAGGCGAAGTAGCGTCGCCACGGCGCGTCGGGCGCGAGCTCGCCGCGCGGCACGACCGTCCACGCGCCGGCGTGCTCGGCGAAGGCGTAGCGCCAGTGCTCCTCCCAGCAGAGCATCTCGCGGGCCGAGCCGTAGCCGCGCAGGATGCCGAAGGGCGCGCGCGCCTGGAAGCGCCACACGCGCTCGAGCGCGTCCGGGCCGAGCTCGTGGCGCACCACGGTCACGGACTCGATCGAGGGCGTGCCGAGCGCCACGGCCGGCCCTAGCGCCGGATCGCACAGGGCGCGCTCGACCTGTCCGAGCGGCGCGTCGAAGTCGTGGTGGAGCTGGAAGCGCACGGCAGAGCGGGGTCCGGGGAGCCCTGGGAGGAGCAGAACAGAAGCGGCGACGGGAGGCGCGGCGACGTCAGCCCCCGCCGGAGGCCTCCACGAAGGCGGCGGCCGCGGCGAGGTCGCGCACGTCCTTGACCGGCACGAAGCGACTCGCGGCGCCGTCGCGGGGTACCCGCAGGAACGACGGGGTGAGGGGTACGCTGAGCTCGCCGAGCAGGCGCTCGAACTGCACGGCCTCGAGCTCGCCGACCTTCTTGTGGACCTCCACGTAGGTCCACTCGAAGACGAGCGCCGCCAGGGCCGCGGCGGACACGAGGAAGGTGTTGGTGTTGAACACCGGCACGGAGGCCGCGTCGAAGCCGACGGGCAGGCGGAAGTGCTCGCACACGATCGGGCGGCCCTCGTGGCGCACCGGGCCTCCGCCGACGTCACCCGCGCGCTTGTCGACGAGCTCGACCGTCAGCGGGCCGCCGTGGCCGATGTGCCAGCCGAGGATGGCCGGATCCACCCGCGCCCCGAGGTTGTCGAGGTTCGAGATCCACACGTGGCGGCCGCCGCGCGCGAGGAAGCTCGCGAGGAGCCCGCTCGCGCGGAGGGCGTCCGGCAGATCGCCGTGCCCGGTGGCGTAGACGCTCGGCTCGCCGGCGCCGTCGCGGAACAGGGCGCCGTCGGGGCGCAGGCGCAGCGACACGAACTGCTCGAAGGTCGCCACGGCGTAGCCGTCGCGCGCGCCGCCGAGCCGCTCGGCGATGCCGGGCTCGGTGGGCTCGCTCGTCATGAGCCAGAGCGGAGCCTCGCGACCGTAGCGCTCCGCCAAGGCGCGCCGCTCGGCGAGGCGCACGTCGAGGAAGGTCGTGCCCGGGAGCACCTCGACGAGCGCCTTCACGACGCCGCCCATGCGCGTCGCCATGCCGCCCGCGAGCACGCAGATGGCGAGCTCGCCCCGCGCGAGCGCAGCCTCGCCGACCGCACGCGCGCGCTCGAGCGCCTCGCCGGCGACGGGAGGGCTCCCGACGTCGCTCGCGGCGACGGGCTCGACGCGCCCCGCGAGGCGGTTGCGCGCGTCGCTGCCCGGGCCGAGCGTGTGCGCCCAGGTGACGAGCTTTTCCGCCGAGAAGCCGCGCGCGGCAAGGCGCGAGCGGAGCCCGGCGGGCAGCAGCGCGAGCTCGGCGGCGAGCGAGGTCGAAGGCACGTCAGCTCTCCCCGTCGCCCGAGTCGCGACGTCCCTCGACGAGGTTGGGGTGCTCGCGCAAGAGCTCGTCGACGGTCGCGTCCTCCACGAGGAACTCCACGCTCACGCGGAAGGGCCAGAAGCCCTCCGGATCGTCCTCGTTCGCCTCCACGCGCACGATGCGCGCCCGCACGCTGCGCTCGACCGCTCCATCCGGCGGCAGGGCGAAGGTGACCGTCACCTCGACGCCCACCTCGAGCTTCTCGGCCGTGACGAGCGACACGCCGCCCTTGCTCAGGTCGTGGCCGACGGCGAGCTGCACCTGACCGGCACCGGCGTCGATGCGCGCGGGCAGCCACAGGCGGTAGCGCTGGAAGTGGCGCTTCTCCACGGGCGCGCAGCGTACCGCGAAAGGCCGCGGCTCGGCCAGCGAGTCGCCGTCAGCCGCCGGCCTCCGGTGCGACCGCGGCCCGGCTCGCGAGCACGACCCCGGACGCAGAGAGGCCCGGGTCCTCGGTCCCGGCGGCGAGGCGGTTCGCGTCGAGCACGCGCTTCGGCGGCGTGTGCAGACCGCGCACGAGGCCGACCCAGCTCAGCACCTTGAGGACGTAGAAGGTGATGTCGATCTCCCACCAGAAGAAGCCCTGGCTCGTCGAGCGCTGGTAGTAGTGGTGGTTGTTGTGCCAGCCCTCCCCGAGCGTGACGAGCGCGAGCAAGAGCGAGTTGCGACTCGTGTCGGTCGTCGCGTAGCGGCGCCGGCCGAACACGTGGGATAGCGAGTTGATGACGAAGGTGCCGTGGTAGAGGATCACGGTCGAGAGGAAGAAGCCGCCGAAGAGCCCGCTCCAGCCGAAGCAGAGCAGGCAGGCCGCGCCGAGCAGGACGGGCGGCACGAGGTGGTAGCGGTCGAGCCAGCGGAGCTCGGGGTAGCGCGCCATGTCCTCGATGGCCGCCGTCGGGGTGGCGTCGTACTTGGCGCACACGATCCAGCCCACGTGACTCCACCAGAAGCCGCGCCGCGGCGAGTGGATGTCGAGCTCGTCGTCCGAGTGACGGTGGTGATGGCGGTGGTGGCCCGCCCACCAGAGCGCGCCCTTCTGCGCCGCGGTCCCACCCCCGAAGGCGAGCAGGAACTGCACGACGCGCCCGGCGCGGAAGCTCCGGTGCGCGAAGTAGCGGTGGTAGCCGGCGGTGATGAAGAACATGCGCACGAAGTAGAGCGCCGCGCAGAGCGCCGCCTCGCGCCAGCCGAAGCCCGTCCACACGATGCCGATCGGCGCCACGTGCAGGAGCATGAAAGGGATCGTCTTCCACCAGCTCACCCGCTCGTCCGCCGCGCGCCGATACCGAATCGCCATGACTGCTCCCGCCTCGCCGCCCCGCCCGACGCAGTTGCGTAGCATCGGGTCACGTTTCGCTACGTCAGCGTTGCGTCACACCATGTCAGCGCCGCGTCACGGAGGGGGTAGCATCGCGCCGCGCGAGGCCAGAAGAGGAGGAGCATGCCGCACGGGCGAATCGAGGTGCCGCCGGATCTGGCGGCGGTGACCACGCGACGGACGATCGACGAGGCGACCCTGCGCGACGCAGGCGTCACGCGCCGGGGGTGCGATGCCATCTGGCGCAGCGTGGAGCGGCTCTACCGCACCGGCGTCCACCCCGCGATCGCGCTCTGCATCCGGCGGCGCGGGCACGTCGTCGTCGACGGCGCCATCGGCCACGCACGCGGGCACGGGCCCGACGAGCGGGCCTCCGAGCGGGCCGTGCTCGCCACGCCAAGGACGCCCTTCGGGCTCTTCTCGGCCTCGAAGGCGGTGACCGCGATCGCCATCCACCTGCTCGCGGAGCGCGGCGTGCTCGGGCTCGAGGATCGCGTCGCCGACCACGTGCCCGGCTTCGAGCGGCACGGCAAGGGCGCGGTGACGATCGCGCACCTGCTCACGCACCGGGCGGGCGTGCCGCGCGTGCCGGGCTCGCTCACCGAGCCGGACATCCTGCTCGACCCCGAGGCGTGCGTCGCGCGCCTGTGCGACGCCAAGCCGACGCACGCGCCCGGGCGCACGCTCGCGTACCACGCGCTCGCCGGCGGCTACCTGCTCGGCGCCATCGTGAAGGGGATCACGGGACGCACGCTCGAGGAGGTCCTGCGCCGGGAGATCCTGGATCCGCTCGGCTTCGACCTCATGGGGTACGGCGTCCCGCGCGAGCGCGAGGACGACGTGGCCGTCAACTACGTCACGGGGCGCAAGATGCCGCTCCCCGTCGCGTTCATGACGCGGCGCGCGCTCGGGCTCACGTGGGAGCAGGCGACGCGCCTCTCGAACGACCCGCGCTTCTACCGGCGGGTCATCCCGTCCGCGAACGTCATCGGCACGGCGAACGAGGCGAGCCGCTTCTTCGAGCTGCTGCTGCGCGGCGGCGAGCTCGACGGCAAGCGCATCCTCGCGGCGCGCACCCTCGAGCGGGCGCGCGTCGAGACCGCCTACCTCGAGCCCGACCGCGTGCTCGTGTGGCCGGTGCGCTACGGACAGGGCCTGATCCTCGGAGCCCCGCTCGTCAGCCCGTTCGGGCCCGGGCTCGGGCGTGCCTTCGGTCACATCGGGTTCATGAACGTCTTCTGCTACGCCGACCCCGAGCGCGACATCGCCGTGTCGCTGATGACCACCGGCAAGATCCTCTTCGACACCCACCTGCCCTACCTCGTGGCCGTGCTGTGGCGCATCGCGCGGCACTGCGAGCCGCTCCGGCAGGCCTAGGACACGCGGTGTCGCCTCGTCATGGCGGCCGGCGACCCGCGGGCGCCATGCCCTCGCGGTAGGTCGGGAACGCGAGCTCGACGCCGAGCACGGCGAGCGCGCGGCGGCCGTCGATGCGCCGATCGGTGCGGAGCGAAGGGTGCACTTCGTCGAGCGGCACCGACGGCGGCAGCGGCACGCCGTGGTGCTCCGCGATGACGCGCACGACCTCGAGCTGAGGGGCCGGGGCGAGGTCGCCGACGACGAAGCACTCGCCGCGCACGCGCGCGCTCGCGAGCAAGAGCGCGGCGAGATCCGCGACGTGGATGCGCGACAGGTAGAGGCTGCCGTCGCCCGGGATGCGGTGCACGCCCGACACCACGCGCACGTGCAGCCCGCGGTCGGGCCCGTAGATGCCCGGGCAGCGCAGCACCGTGCCGCCGACGGCCCGGTAAGCGCGCTCGGCCGCGAGCACCGAGGCGCTGCGCTCGTCGGCGGGTGGGGGCACGGGCGTCGCGTCATCGACGACGCCCCGTGTCGCGCCGTACACGCCCGTGGTCGACACGTAGCTCACCGCGGCCGCCGCGCCGAGCACCGCGGTCACACGGAGGTCGGTCTCGCCGTCGGGCGGGAAGGCGACCACCACGTGGGTGCGCGCGTCGACGAGCGCGCCGACCTCGGCGCCCAGGCGCGCCGCCTCGTGCACCTCGAAGCCGTCGGCGCGAAGGCGCGCCGCATGGTCCGAGCGGCGCGCGCTCGCCGTCACCGCCATGCCGCGGGCGCGGCCGAGGCGCGCGACGGCCGTGCCCACGTAGCCCGTGCCGAGCACGAGCAGGCGGGACGGATGCGGCAGCGCTCCGCTCGTGCTCACACGAAGAAGTCGGGCAGGGGCTCGGTGCCCGGCGTGACGTTGTAGCGCGCGAAGTCGGTCACGCCCCTGGCGCGCAAGAGGTCCTCGTCGACGAAGAAATTGCCGGTGCAGGTGCGGCTGTCCTCGAGCAGGATGGCGCGCGCGGCGTCGGCCATGATCTCGGCGGTGCGCGCGCGCGAGGCGATGGCCGGGCCGCCGAGCAAGTTGCGCACGGCCGACGTGTCGATGACGGCGCGCGGCCACAGCGCGTTCACGGCGATACCCTGGGGCCGCAGCTCCTCGGCCATGCCGAGCACGCACATGCTCATCCCGAACTTCGCCATCGTGTAGGCGACGTGCGGCGCGAACCAGCGCGCCTCCATCGAGAGGGGCGGCGAGATGTTGAGGATGTGCGGACTCGCCGCACGGGCGAGGTGCGGGATGCACTTCTGCGAGCAGAGGAAGGTGCCGCGCGTGTTGACGGCGTGCATGAGGTCGTAGCGCTTCATCGGCGTCGCCAGCGTGCCGGTGAGGCTGATCGCGCTCGCGTTGTTGACGAGCACGTCGATGCCGCCGAAGGTCGCGACCGCCTGCGCCACCGCCGCCTCGACCTGCTCCTCGAAGCGGATGTCGACGACGCACGCGAGCGCACGCCCGCCGGCCGCCTCGATCGCCTGCGCCGCGGTGTAGATCGTTCCGGGCAGCTTCGGGTGCGGCTCGGTCGTCTTGGCCGCGATGACCACGTTGGCGCCGTCCTTCGCGGCAGCGAGACCGATCGCGAGCCCGATGCCACGGCTCGCGCCGGTGATGAACAACGTCTTGCCTGCGAGCGTCTTCACGAGGCGCGGTTTCGACCTGGGCGCCCGGGGCGGCAAGCTTATTTGACGTCCCGACGAGACGGCCCAGAATGCGACCCGACCGGCCGCCGCATGCCCATCACCGTCCACCTGCGCAACGACGATCCGGAGCGCGACGAGCGCCTCGCGCTCGGCTTCGACTCGCCGCGCATCGTGATCGGGCGCGCGCGTAGCGCCGAGGTGCTCCTGCCCGACGCCAGCGTGTCCGCGCGCCACGCCTCGATCCGCCAGCGCGGCACCGAGTACATCGTGGTCGACGAGGGGAGCACGAACGGCATCCAGGTGGGCAACGTGCGCTTGCCGGCACACACCCCGCGCGTGCTGCGCCACGGCGAGATCGTGCGCGTGGGCCGCGTCTGGCTCGAGATCGAGCTCGGGGTGGCGCGCGCCACGGTCGGCGCGGCGCGCGTGAGCGCCGAGGAGGTGGCGGCGCGCTGGCTCGAGCGGAGCCTGCGCGCCGCGGGCGAGGACATGGCGCCGGAGGTGCGCGTCGTCGCCGGTCCCGACACGGGCCGCACGCTCCGGCTCGCCGAGCCCGGGCGCGAGTACGTGCTCGGCCGCGGGCGCGAAGCGGACCTCGTGCTGTCGGACCCCAACGCCTCGCGCCGCCACGTGGGCGTGACATGGGACGGCGGCGGCGTGCGCGCGCGCGACCTCGGCTCGAAGCCGGGCTCGCGCCTCGACGGCGAGCCGCTCGGCACGAGCGAGACCGAGTGGCGCGCGCCGCGCGAGATCGGCGCCGCCGGCGACACCTTCGCGCTCGCGACACCGCTCGCCGACGCGCTCGCGCAGGCGCTCGCCGCGGCGGACGTGCGCATGAACGCGCGCGAGCTCGACGCCTCGCCGCCGTGGCTCGCCGCCGAGGCCGCCCCGCGCGTCGAGGCCCCGGACGAGGCGAGCGCGCCCGACCCCGACGAGGCCGAGGCGCTCCGCGAGGAGCGCGCCGAGGAGCGCGAGACCGCGCGCCGCAGCGGCTTCGGCCCGATCGAGGTGCTCGCGCTCGTGCTCGCGCTCGGCGTCCTTTCGCTCTCGGCCGCCGGCCTCGCGTGGCTCTTCGGTCGATGACGCCGGTGCTTGCGGGTGCCAGCGGCCTCGGGCGGAGCCGGCGCAAGCGCGGGGGTGACGTGGGCACCGCTTGAGAGCACAATCCGGCCCGTGAGCGTCGAGGAAGAGGACGATTTCGAGGGCGAGCTCCGACCGGGCACCGTGGTCGGCGGCTACCGGATCGTCGGCCTGCTGGGGGCGGGCGGCAGCGGCAGCGTCTACCGCGCGCAGAAGGTCGGCATGCAGCTCGTGGTCGCCCTCAAGGTGATGAACGCCGAGCACCTCGACAGCGACAGCGAGAAGCAGCGCTTCGCGCGCGAGGCCGAGGTGGTCAAGCGCCTCGAGCACCCGCACGTGGTGCGGCTCATCGATTACGGCCACGAGGGCGCCCTGCCCTTCCTCGTGTTTCCGCTGCTCGAGGGTCGCACGCTCGAGCAACGGCTGCGCGCCGAGGGTCCGCTCGACTACGCGACCACGGGCCGCTTCGCGGCGCAGGTCCTGTCCGCGCTCGACAAGGCGCACGGCATGGACATCGCGCACCGCGACATCAAGCCGGCCAACATCTACCTGTGCCGCACACCCATCGGCGAGATCGTGCAGATCCTCGACTTTGGCACGGCCAAGATCGCCCACAACCCGAACGAGCGCATGGACGTGACGCGCGCCGGCGCGCTCGTGGGCACGCCGCGCTACATGGCCCCGGAGCAGGTGCGCAGCGAGGCGGTGGGGCCCCCGGCCGACGTGTACGCGTTCGGCCTCGTGATGGCCGAGATGCTGCTCGGGCACCCGCTCGTGCAGGGTGGCAAGGAGCTCGACCTGTTCGTGGCGCAGGGCTCGGACCGCCCGCACGTGCTGCCCGACGCGATCAAGACCTCGCCCTTCGCGGCCGTGATCGAGCGCGCCGTCGCGAAGCCGCTCGAGGTGCGCTACCGGCTCGCCAGCCAGATGCTCGCCGACGTGAACGCGATCAACGCACGCCTCGGCGCCGGGGCGGCCGATCCGGGCGAGGCCGACCTCGAGGCGACGCAGTTCGTGGGACAGATGAATCCCTTCGCGGCCGCCAAGCCGAACGAGCAGGCGATGCGCCTGCGCCAGGCGTTCAACAAGATCGCGGACAAGGCGCCGCCGTCCTCGACGCGGCCCACGCCAGCGGCGCAGCCGGGCCCGACCTCCACGCGGCCGTCGCAGCCCCAGGCGGGGGCCCAGCCGCAAGCCCAGGGCGCGCAGCGGGCTCACGCGCAGCAGCAGGCCTACGCCCAGCAGCAACAGGCCTACGCCCAGCAGCAACAGGCCTACGCCCAGCAGCAGCAGGCCTACGCCCAGCAGCAAGCCTACGTGCAGCAGCAGCAGGCCTACGCCCAGCAGCAGTTGCAGGGCCAGCCCGCGGCCGCAGCGCCCGCGGTCGCCGCGCAGGGCTCGCAGGCCCAGGCCCCCGCGTCCGGTCGGCCGCAGCCTCCGGTCCCGCCGCAGCGCTCGGGCCCGCCCGCCGCACCCGCACGCGCGTCCGCGCCCGGCGCGCCGCCACGTGCGTCGTCACCGGGCCCGGCGCCATCCCCCGCCGCGGGCCCCGCGCTCGACGCGGCCCCCGCTTCGCAGCGCGGACTCATGGTCTCGGGCGGCGCCAATTTCGCCGCCCAGGCCGTCGTGGCGGCGCCGATCGCGTCGCGCGCGCCGGTCGGCGGGGGCAGTGCCGAGCCGCGTGGGATCATCGTGAACCAGCCCGCGACCGCGCCTGCGCCGGTCGCGAGCGCCCAGCCGGAGTCGATCGTGCCCGGCGCATCGGTCCCCGGCTCCGCCGCCGGCCCGTCGAGCAGCGACGCGGCCGCGCACGCAGCGTTCTCGGCCGCCACCCTGCAGGTGACCGGCGGCGGCCGGAGCGGGTCGATGGTGCTGTGGATCGTCCTCGGCGCCCTCGTGGTGCTCGGTGGCGGTGGTGCGGCGGCGTACTTCCTGCTCCTGCGCTGACCCTGCACGCCGTTCCGACGACCGCGAGCCTCGCGCTCGCGGCCCACGTGGTTGCAGAAAGTCACGTATAATCGCAATGTTGCGGCCGTAGACGTCGCGCCCGCCCGGCGTTGGGGGCCGCGACCGGCGTCGGCCGTGGCCTCCTCGGCGAGCGCTGGCGGGCGCGCCGCTCGTTTGACAGACGACGTATTTCAACGTAAAGGAACGCCGTTCTGCGCAACCGAACGTAAGGGAACGTCGTGGAAGATCGCCTGATGACGGTGAAGCAGCTGGCGGGCTACCTGAACGTCAACGATCGAACCGTGCTCAAGCTCGTGCAAGAAGGCGCCATCCCCGGCGTGAAGGTCGGCTCGCAGTGGCGGTTCCGTAAGGCGATGATCGATACCTGGCTCGACGATCAGGCCCTCGGCGTGACCCCGCGCTACGTCGATGCCTCGCGACACGCGGCCCCCCAGCGGGTGCTCGCGCTGGCGAGCTGCTTCGCCCCGACCCACGTGATCCCGGAGCTCGCGGGCAAGACGAAGTCCGCCGTCCTCGTCGAGCTGGCTGGGCTCGCGGCGCGCCTCGGCCTCGTGCGCGACGAGACCTGGTTCGTGGGAGCGCTCATCCAGCGCGAGAACGTCATGCCGAGCGCACTCGGCAACGGCGTCGCCTTCCTCCACACCCTGCGGCGGAGCCCCGAGCAGGTGCTCACACCGTTCATGCTGCTCGGCCGCTCGCGCGAGGGCATCGACTTCGATGCCCTCGACGGCCAGCCGACCCACCTCTTCTTCGTGCTCGGCCTCAAGTACGACGAGCTGCACCTGCCGTGGCTCGCCAAGCTCGTGCACATGCTCCTGCAGCCGAACGCCGTGGGCCGGCTGCTCGACGCGCCCGACGCGGGCGCCATCCACGAGGAGCTGCTCGCGGCCGAGCGCCTGCTCGCGCCCCGCGGCGCCGTCGAGAGCTCGGAGGTGGGGTCCGCATGAGCGCACGCCACGCGCCCCCGCCGGAGCCGACCGCCGCCGCCGTGGTGGAGCCCGACGACCACCCGGATCCGGAGCCAAGACGTGCGCGCCTGCGGCGGGCGCTCGAGCACGCCGCCCACTACCTGCCGGCGCAGGCGCCGCTCGAGGTGTTCGTCCATCACAACACCCTGCACGCCTTCGAGCACCTGCCCTTCCACGAGGCGCTCGGCGAGGCCGGGCGCAAGCTCGGCAGTCGGGGCTACTTGCCCGAGGAGCGCTACCGCGAGGCGTTCGCCACGGGCCGCATCACGGAGGCCGAGGTCGCGGCCGCCCTCGCGGATCTCGCGCCGCCCTGCCGCCTCTCGGTCGAGGGCTTCCCGTCGGCCACGGCGCTCGCGCGCCTGGTGCTGCTGCACGGCGTGCGCGCCGAGACGCCCGCCAGCGTGCGCTGGTCGACCACGGAGCGGGGCGCCGCCGACGCCTTCGCGGCCGACAGCTCGCCGCTCGCGCAGGAGCGCATCGTGGTCGAGACGTACCGGTGGCTGCGCGAGCAAGTCTACGGCGACGACGGCGTCCGGAACATCGCGCACCTCGTCTGCGGCGACGCCGACGGCGATCCGGTGGCGCGGCTCGGCGCCATCCTCGGCATCAAGCCGAAGCGCGCGGCCCTGCTCGAGGCGCTCGAGGACCGGGCCGAGCGGGTGGCCGTGCGCGCGCTGTGGACCGCCTGTCGCGAGCTCACGAGCCCCGGGGCCGCGACGGCCGCGCCGCGTGGCGCCCCCTCGCGCCTCGCCGAGCAGCTCGCCGCCGTGAGCCACGAGGATCCGGACGATCTCGTGCACCCGGTGCTCATCCACCTGTCGGGCGCGTTCCTGGATCGCGGCCAGTCGCAGTGGTCCATGCCCGACCGCGAGGCCGGCTTCTTCGACGCGTGGCGGCGCGTGCTCACGAGCGGCCACGCCGTCCGCGCCGCGTGGCTGTCGCGGCTGGGCGCGCGGCTGCGCGACGGGCTGCGGCGCGGCGTGGACGCCGAGGGGGCCGTGCTCGAGCTCGTCGACGAGCTCGGCCTCACCGACGTCGATCTCGACGCCTTCGTCGAGCACACGCTCTTGCGCCTGCCGGGGTGGGCCGGGATGTTCCATCGGCTCGAGCACGGTGCGGGCTCGATCGGGCGCACGAGCGCGCGCGTGCGGCTCGTCGATTTCCTCGCGGTGCGGCTCACCCTCGACGTGCTCGCGTGGGCGGACGTGGGCCGCCGCCTCGGGCACCGCGGCCCGCTCGCGGAGCTCGGCGCGCACTGCGCCACCTTGCCGCTCGTCGCGCCGCCCGCCGCGCGCGGCGATCACGACACGGCCTGGCCCCTGTTCCGCGTCGCCCAGCTCGCCGGCGTGTCCGCCCCGGTGCTGCGGCGCGCCGGGCGCGCCGGCGTGGCCGAGGTCGTGCGCGTGCTCGACGCGTTCGACGAGCCCGCGCGGCTGCGCATCTGGCACGAGGCCTACGAGCGCCACTACCGCGACGAGGTGCTCCACGCCCTCGCGGTCAACGTGCCGCACCGTCGGCCCGAGCCCACCCCGCGCTTCCAGATCGTGACCTGCATCGACGACCGCAGCGAGTCGCTGCGGCGGCACTTCGAGGCGCTATCCGAGGCGCACGAGACGCTCGGCGCAGCGGGGTTCTTCAACCTCGCGATCGCCTACCGGGGGATCGACGATCCGACCACGTTCCCCCTGTGTCCGGTGGTGATCGAGCCGCGCCACCGCATCGAGGAGGAGCCGGCCTCGGAGCATCGCGTGCTCGCGCTGCGTCGCCAGCGACGACTGCGCCGCTGGGGTCGGGTGAACGCGGCCTTCGCGCGCGCTTCGCGCTCGCTCCTCTGGGGGCCGCTCGTGACCGCGGCCTCCGGTCTGCTCGCGGCCTTGCCGCTGCTCGCGAGCGTCTTCGCACCGTGGGTCGCCGGGCGGCTCCGGCGCTCGCTGGCGCGGCGCCTCTTGCCGAGCCCGCGCACGCGCCTCACCGCGGGCCGTCCGTCCGGCGCGGTCCGACCGAGCGCGGACGAGCGCTCGGACGAGCTCTTCGACGGCTTCGAGCTCGACGAGAAGGCGGCGCGCGTGGGCGATCTGCTCGAGAGCCTCGGGCTCACCACGCGCTTCGCGCCGCTCGTCGCCATCGTGGGGCACGACTCGTCGAGCGTGAACAACCCGCACTTCGCGGCCTACTCCTGCGGCGCCTGCGGCGGCCGGAGCGGCGGACCGAACGCGCGTCTGTTCGCGCGCATGGCCAATCGCAGCGAGGTGCGCGAGCGGCTGCGCGAGCGCGGGATCGACGTCCCCGATGCCACGGTGTTCGTGGGCGCCGTGCAGGACACCTCGACCGACACCGTCACGTTCTTCGACGTCGAGGCGCTGCCGGCGGAGCGGCTGCCCGCCCTCGACGCCCTGCGCGACGCCCTCGCCGAGGCGTGCCGCCGAAACGCCCACGAGCGCTGCCGCAAGTTCGAGTCCGCGCCGCGCGACGCCACGCCGGCGCAGGCGCTGCGCCACGTCGAGGGGCGCGCCTTCGACCTCAGCCAGGCGCGGCCGGAGCTCGGACATGCGACCAACGCGTCGTGCGTGGTCGGACGCCGCCTGATCTCGCGCGGCCTGTTCCTCGATCGGCGCGCCTTCCTCGTGTCCTACGACCCGACCCTCGACGCGGACGGCAGCACCCTCGAGCGCGTGCTCCTGGCGGTGGCGCCCGTCGGTGCCGGCATCAACCTCGAGTACTTCTTCTCGACCGTCGACAACCCGCGCCTCGGTGCCGGCACCAAGCTGCCGCACAACGTGACCGGACTGTTCGGCGTGGTCGACGGCGCTTCCAGCGATCTGCGCACCGGACTGCCGACGCAGATGATCGAGATCCACGAGCCGCTCCGCCTGCAGCTCGTCATCGAGACCGAGACCGAGCGCCTGGCCGCGATCGTCGCACGCCAGCCGTCGCTCGCCCGGCTCGTCGACCACGAGTGGGTCCGCGTCTCGGTCATCGCGCCGGACGGCCGCTCGTTCGCGACCTACGAGCCGGGACGGGGCTTCCGCTCGTGGTCGCCACCCGAGCGCACGCTCGAGGAGGTCGACGAGGCGGCGAGCTGGTACGCCGGCAAGCTCGGGTACGTCGCCCCGGCGCGCCTCGTGGGGCGCTCACCCGTGCGACGCAACCGACACCGCCTGGAGGACGGCAGCGATGTCCGCTGATCCGTCGCCGCTCGCGCTCGTGGGCGTGACGGCACCGGCGTGGCCCGCGCTCGGCGCGCTCGTGCTCGGCGCGCTGGTGCTCCTGCCCCGACCGCCCGCCGAGCGCTGGGTGGCGCGCATCGCGCTCGGCAGCCTGTGGCTGTCCTTCGCCAGCATGCTCGCCGCGACCGCCGCGTGGCTGCTCGCGGGGCCGGGTGCGCTCGAGGTCGATCTCGGGCACTGGTTCCACGCCGGCGACTACGGCTTCGAGCTCGGCTTTCTGGTCGACGAGACCTCCGTCCCGGTCGCGCTGCTCGTGGGCGTGCTGCTGCTCGCGACGAGCAGGTTCTCGGTGAACTACCTCCACCGCGAGCCGGGCTTCGCGCGCTTCTTCCTGCTCGTGCTCGTCTTCGGCGCGGGCATGCTCGTGCTCGTGCTCGGCGCGCGGCTCGAGCTCGTGTTCGCGGGCTGGGAGGTCGTCGGCATGACGTCGGTGCTGCTGGTCGCGTTCTTCCGCGAGCGCTCCGGACCGGTGCGGGCCGCCATCCGCGTGCTCGTCACGTACCGCATCTGCGACGTGGGGCTCGTGCTCGGCGCGGTGTGGCTGCACCTCGCGGTCCACACCACGAGCTTCGCCGAGCTCGGTCGCCTCGCGGCCGCGCCCGCGACGGCGGCGCTCGTGCCGACCACCGCCGTCGGCCTCGCGCTCATCGTCGCCGCCATGGGCAAATCGGCGCAGTTTCCCGTGGGCGGCTGGCTCCCGCGCGCGATGGAGGGTCCGACGGCCTCGAGCGCCGTGTTCTACGGCGGGCTGTCGGTGCATGCGGGCGTCTACCTGTTGCTCCGTACCGCGCCCCTGCTCGATGCGTCGCCGGTGGCGCGGACCGTGCTCATCGTCGTGGGCGCCGTGACCGCGGCCATGGGCGCGCTCAGCGGTCAGGTGAGCGCCGACGCCAAGACCGCCCTCGCGCACGCCACGATCAGCCAGGTCGGGCTCATGTTCGTGGAGTGCGGCCTCGGGCTCCACCGCATCGCGCTCGTCCACCTCGTGGCCCACGCGACGCTGCGTTACTACCAGTTCCTGCGCACCCCCTCGACCCTGAAGGACGCGCTCGCCCGCCGGGCTGCGCTCGGCCGGACGGAGCCCGACGAGGCCGCGGCGCGCTGGGAGGGGCTCGGGCTCGGGCTCCGGCGCTTCCTGTACCGCCTCGCGCTCGAGCGCTTCGCGGTGGAGCCGGCGCTCGAGCGCTGGCTCGTGCGCCCGGTGCTCGGGGCCTCCGCCTGGCTCGACCGGCTCGAGTCGCGGGCGCTCGGTCGCCTGGCGCGCCCCCGGCGGACCAAGCGGTCGAGGCGTGACGCCACCGAGCGCCCCGCCACCGAGACGCAGCCATGAAGAACGCGCTCTCGGTCGTGTGGCTCGCACCGCTCTGCGCCGCGCTGCTCTCGGCGCGCCTCGCGGATCGCGCGCGCGCGCGGCTCGTGGCGCTCGCGGGCGCGGGGGTCGCGTTCGCCGTCGCCGTCGGGCTGTTCGTCGTGGGGGTCGGCTCCGGCTTCGCGAGCATCGAGCTCGTCGCCGCCCCGGTCGTGGCCGGCTTCCAGTACCACGTGGGGGTCGACGGGCTCTCGTGGGTCTTGCTCCCGGTGACGGCGGCGCTCGCGTTCGGAGCCCTGCTCGCCGCACCGCGCGCGGATCTCGACGGGCGCGCGGCGGCCCGGGTCCTCGTGACCGATGCGGGCCTGCTCGGCTGCCTCGTGTCGCTCGACCTCGGCCTGCTCACGCTGTTCTGGGTCGCGGCGCTCGTGCCCGTCGCCCTCTCGGTGCGCCGCGGCAAGGACCGCGTCCTCGCCGCGGTGATCGACCTCGCCGTCGGCGGCTCGACCGCGCTGCTCGTGGCGGCGACCGTGGCGCTCGGTGTCCACGGGGCGCGGGCCGGCCTCGTCGCGCCGCTCGACCTCGCGGCGCACGCCGCGCTCGCAGAGGCACACCCTGCCCCGACGTGGGTCGGCGTCCTCGTGCTGCTCGCGGCGCTCCTGCGCATGGGCGTGTTCCCGCTCCACGCCTGGGTGCCGCTCGCCGTGGAGCGCGGGCCGGTGCACCTCGTGGTCGTCGCGGTCCTGACACCCATCGGCTCGTTCCTCCTGGCGCGCCTGGCGCTCCCGCTGTTCCCCGAGGTGGTCGTACGCGCGGCACCGTTGCTGCTCGGTCTCGGCGTCGTGACGGCGCTCTACGGCGCGCTCCTCGCCGTCGGCCAGCACGATCTGCGGCGCCTGCTCGGCTTCGTGCTCGTCAGCCTGTCGGGCTTCGTGCTCGCCGGCATCGCCAGCCTGAACGAGCCCTCGGTCGCGGGCTCGCTCTTGCAGGCGGCGGCCGTGTCGGTCGCCTGCTCCGGTCTCGTGCTGCTCGCCGCGGCGATCGAGGCGCGGGCGGCCACCGTCGACATGCGGCGCCTCGGCGGCATCGTGCGGCAGGCTCCGTTCATGGCATCGCTCTTCCTCGTGTTCGCGCTCGCCGCCGTGGGCTTCCCGGGCACGGTCCTCTTCGTGTCCGAAGATCTGCTCGTCCAGGGCCTGTTGCAGCGCCACGCCGCCGTGGCCGCCACGCTGCTCGTCGTGACGGCGGTCAACGGCGTGACCCTGGTGCGCGCCTACAAGCGCACCTTCCTCGGCCCGAGCACGCGGCACGCCGCGGACCTGCGCGGGTTCGAGGACCTGCTGCCGCGCGAGCGCTGGGTCGCGGTGACCGTGCTCGTGACCCTGCTGGCGGGAGGCTTCGCGGCCGCGCCGCTGCTCGCGGTGCGACGGGGCGTGCTCTCGGTGCTCCGTCCCGCACCGAGCGACGCCTCGCACGAGCCCCCGGCTGCCCCGAGCCCCCCCGAGCAGCCCGAGCCGTAGCCGCCCGCGAGCCGGCTGGCGCATCGAGGCCACGGCGGCCGACTGTGCCGGGCGATCGCGATCGCAGGATCATGGTCGCGCCGCGCAGTGCCTGAAGTCCGAAGCCCGATCCCCGCAGCCGCGAGATACTCGCCCGAAAGGCGAAACATGCGCACACGACGGGCCCCAGCCCCGAGCGTCTGCCTTGGCCAACCGGGCGGCGTGGCCCAACGCATCGGCAGGCGGCGGGTGTAGGGTATGCGCCTTGCTAGGCTGGGCGGCGCGACCGACACGGTGGTCCGAGCCGAGGAGGCACGAAGATGCGTTGGACAGGGACACTCGCAATCGCACTACCGCTCGCGGCCCTGGCGATCGCCGTCGGCGCCGTCGGGATCGAGCAGGCCAAGGCCTCGGCGGCGAGCGCGGCGCCCGGCACGCCACGCACCGCGCGGGCCTGCCAGGATGGCGACGGCGACGGCTTCGGCCTCGACTGCGCGGCGGGGCTCGACTGCAACGACCGCGACGGCACCGTGCACCCCGGCGCGCCCGAGCGCTGCGACTTCCGCGACCACGACTGCAACGGCGTCGTCGACGACGCGCCGGGCTGCCGCGCGCCGGCGCTCGACACGCCGACGGTCGGGGTCCCGGCGGGGAGCTTCCGCATGGGGAGCGACACCGGGGCGGCGGACGAGCTCCCGGTGCACGCGGTGCGCCTCGGCACGTACGCGATCGACCGCTACGAGGTCACGAACGAGCGCTACGCGGCGTGCGCCCGAGCGGGCGCCTGCACCCCGCCCGCCCTCGCCTCGTCGCACCGGCGCGCGAGCTACTTCGATGACGCGCGCTTCGCGCAGTACCCGGTCATCTTCGTCACGTGGCAACAGGCCGACGCGTTCTGCCGCCACGCCGGCGGCCGGCTGCCGACCGAGGCGGAGTGGGAGAAGGCGGCGCGCGGCGCCGAGGACGCCCCGCGCTCGTTCCCCTGGGGCGACGCGCCCGCGGACTGCAGCCGCGCGAACATGGGAGGACCGGGCAGCTGTGCCGACGACACCGATCGAGTCGGCCGCCGCCTGCTCGGCGCGAGCCCCTACGGCGCGCACGACATGGCCGGCAACGTCTGGGAGTGGGTCGCCGACTGGTACGACGCGCGGGCCTATGCCTCCGCGCGCGGCGCCGATCCGACGGGGCCCGCCGAGGGCCGACTCAAGGTGGCGCGCGGTGGCTGCTGGGAGAGCGGTGCCGACAGCCTCCGGGTGTCGTGTCGCAAGGCGGAGCTGCCGAGCACGACGGCCCACAACATCGGCTTCCGCTGCGCCTACGCGGAGGGCAGGTGACCATGCGCGCCCTGGCGAGCTTCGTCGCATTCGTCCTCGTGCTGTCGTCCGCGGCCACGGCCTTGCCCTGCGGCGCCCCGTTCGGCGACGAGATCCGGGTGGAGCCGGATCAGAAGATCGTCGTCGGCTACCACGCGGGCATCGAGACCTACGTCTTCGGGCCGCGCTTCTGCGGCAAGGCGAGCGCCTTCGGCCTCGTCCTGCCCGTGCCGACGCCGCTGTCCGCGAGCCCCGCGCTCGCCGCGCCCGAGCTCTTCCACGAGCTCGACGCGCTCTCCGCGCCGACCGTCCAGATCGAGTACGTGTGCGCCGACGAGTCGGGCGAGGGGCTCGGCTGCGGCACGGCCGCGTCGGACAAGGCCCTCGCGGGAGGCAACCAGGGCGTGAACGTCATCGACGCGGGCCGGGTCGGTGACTTCGACTGGGTGCAGGTCCAGGCCGACACCCAGGCGGCGTTCACCGACTGGCTCGACGCGAACGGCTATCCCTACCCGGCCGGCGCCACGGCGGTGTTCGACCACTACGTCGGCAAGGGTTGGTACTTCGTCGCATTCAAGTTCGCCACGACGCTCTCGGCGCCCCCGCCCGGTTCCGAAGTCTGCGGCGACCTCGGCCCGTTCGCGCTCGAGTTCCCCACCCCCGAGCCCGTGGTCCCGGCGCGCATCACCGCGGCCGGCGCCATGGGGAGCCTCGTGTGGGACGTGTACACCCTCACGGCCGAGCAGCAACGCGCGCTCCCCGACCCGGGAATCCTCTCGTCGGAGCTGCGCTATGCCTGGGGTCTCGCCGCCGCCGACCTCGCGGACCTGCCCGAGGTGGCGACCCTCGCCGTCGCCGGAGATCACGTGACGCGGCTGCGGCTCACCATCGAACCCTCGTGGCTCGCCGACGATCTCGCCTTCGCCGTCGAGCCCGCCCCGGGCGACTTCCGCGCGACGGACATCCAGTACGTGACGCGCAGTTGCGACGGCTGCTCGGTGCGGGCCGGGTCGGGCGCGCGGCGCCTTCCGGCGGCCGATCTGCTGCTGTGGCTCGGTGCGCTCGCGCTCGCGTGCCGCACCGGGCGCCGGCGGGCGCGCGAGCAGGCCCGGTAGAGCGCGGCGGCGCCGCACCCGCGCGCACCCGCGCGCACCCGAGCCGGGAGAGTGGCATCCCCGTCCGAGGAAGCCTATGCAGCCCATCGAGCCGACGCAGCCGTGTCGGCCGGCGGACGGGCCCGAGGGCTCGCCGCCCTGGGAGGATCGCACGACATGGCGCTGATCTCGTGTGCGGGGTGCCAGGAAGAGATCTCCGACGAGGACGAGGCGTGCCCGCACTGCGGTGCGCCTCGGGCCGTGGTAGCGCTCGGCTCCGCCCCCGCTCGTCCGCGTGGCGCCGGAGCAGCGCCCCCGGCCCGCGGCGGCGCCGCGGCCGAGGCGACCGAGCGCGACCTTGCCGACGACGCGTGCCACCGGTGCGGCGCCGCGCTGCCGGCGCTGCGCTTCGCCTGTGCCTACTGCGGCACGCTCGCGACGAACCGCGTGCGCACCTTCGACCCGGCCGGCACCTGGGAGCGGCAGCGCGAGCTCATCGAGAACAACCTCGACGCCCTGCGCGAGCTGCCGCGGCCGAGCGCGAGGTACGCGGTGACCATCGTGCTCTGGTGGTACTGCGTCCTGCCCACGGCCGGCATCGTGGCGTTGTTCTGGCGGCGGCCCAAGCCTGCGGCCGAGTTCCAGCGCGGGGACTACGACAAGCTCACGGCGGTCGTGAGCCGGAACATCGAGGGGATTCGCCGCATGGCCGCCGGCGAGCGCTCGCTGCTCGAGCAGCTCGAGCCGCTCGAGTCGGAGTTCGCCGAGCTGATGGCCGGGTTCGCGCGCGCCGCTCGCACGCGCGTGCGCACCATCGTCGCCGCGGCCGTCGTCCTCGCCGCGATCACGGCCGGCGCGTATGCGCTCAGCGAGCGCAACAAGTCGAACGCGAACGCGGTACCCGGGCCCGGCACGTCCTCGGCGGCGACGGGGAGCAGCTCACGCTGAACGGCGCCGCGCGCGCCGAAGCGCGCAGCACCCGCCGAGCGCGAGGCTCGCGGCCCACCACGGGTGAGCTCCTGCCGGACTGCCCGCCAGGCGGCAGCTGCACCCGCGCGCCTCGCGCTCCGGCGGAGCCGCCGTCGAGACCGGCGGCGGCGGCACGCGCTCGTCGGGGTGCTGGCGCTCCGCCGCCCCCGCGTCCCCGGGCCCCGCATCTCGCTCCGACGGCGCGGGCGGGGGCGGGCCCGAGCCGGGCGCGCGGCGCAGGGTCGTCGTGACCACCTCGATGCCGATCCAGCGCCACTTCATCTCGTCGCCCGTGCAGCTCACCTCGAGCCGCCCGGCCGGCGCGCAAGTCCCGGGGTTGTGCGTGTAGAGCTCGACGAGCCCGAGTGCGTCGGGTCCCGACGCCTCGCAGCGCTCAAGGTACCCGCCGCAGCGCAGCGACGGGTACTCGATCGTGCCGCAGCGCGCTCCGCCCGGCGCCGCGACCACCATGTCGATCGTCCAGTCCGAGTTGCCGTTGTTGCCGATGCCGAGCCAGCGCCCGACGCAGGGGTGCGTGCCGGCGTCCACCTCGACCTCGGCGCGCGTGACGCGCGCGAGCCCGAGCACCGAGAGCGCCACGACGAGCGCGAGCGGCCTCACTTGCCACTCAGGAACGCGATGTAGGCCTGCTCGTTGGTCTCGCGCCCGAGGAAGCGCCGCACCATCTCGCGCTCGTCGTCGGCGCCGCCGCGTGCGAGCACCGCCGCGCGCCAGTCCGCGGCGGTCTTCGGGTTCGTGAGCCCCTCGGCCTGGAAGCGCGTCAGCACGTCGCGCGCCAGCGAGGCCGCCCACTGGTAGCCGTAGTAGGCGGCGTCGTACTCGATGAGGTGGCCGAAGCTCGACTGGAAGTGCGTACCCGGGACGAACGCGAACTGCTCGACCTCCGTCTGGATGTCCGCGAAGGTCTTCGTCGTGTCGATCGGCGGCGGCGTCGAGTGGTAGGCGAGATCGACGAGCGCGAGGGTCAGCTGGCGCTGCGTCGAGAGCGCGAGCCCGAAGCGCCGTGCCTTGCCCATGGCCTCGAAGAGCGCGTCCGGGATGGGCTGGCCCGACTCGCGGTGCTTCGCGATGAGGTCCAGGATCGCCCGCGCGTACGGCCACTCCTCGAACATCTGCGAGGGCGCCTCGACGAAGTCGCGGACGGCCGCCGTCCCGGCGTAGCTCGAGAGCTCGGTCTCGGTGAGCATCTGGTGCAGCACGTGCCCGAACTCGTGGAAGAAGGTGACGACCTCGGAGTGCTGCATGTCGTCACCCGGGCGCGGGAAGTTGCACACGAGCGCCGCCATCGGCAGCTGCACCGAGCCGTCCGCGAGGCGCTTGCGCGTCCGGATCGTGAACATCGCGGCGTGCTTGAACTTGTCGTCACGCGAGTGGAGATCGAGGAAGAACCGGGCGATCGGCTGGCCGCCGCTCCACACGTCGAAGGCGCGCACGTCGGGGTGCCACAGCGCCTGGTCCACCGGCCGGTACTCGAGGCCGTACATCTTCGCCGTGAGCGACAGCAGGCCCTCGGTCACGCGCGCGACGTCGAAGTACTTGGCGAGGTCCTGCGTGTCGAGCTTGAACCTGGTCGCCCGCACGCGGTCCTCGAGGTAGGGCCGGTCGGGCGGGTAGAGCGGCCGCTTCGGGTCGCCGCCGACGGCCTTCCACGCGGCCTCGAAGTCGGCGAACTCGCGCCGGGCGGGCTCCCGGACGGCGTCGCGAATGCGCTGCAGGAAGGCGCGCGCCTCGCGCGGGGTGTGCGCCATGCGCGGCTCGATGGCGTAGTCGGCCCACGTCGGGTAGCCGAGCAGGAGCGCCTTCTCGTGGCGGAGCGCGAGCAGCTCGTCGAGCCGCCGGAGGTTCCCTTCGCCGCCCCGGTTCGCCATGAGGACGTAGAGGTCGAGCGCGGCCTGGCGGTCCTTCGCGTACGTCACGAAGGGGACGTAGTCGGGGTAGTCGGTGGTGATGGTCACGCGCCCGTCCGGGCCGGGCGCGCGCTTCTTGCGGTAGTCGGCCGGCAGACCCTCGAGCGCCGCGGGCGCGACGTGGAGCGCCTCCTTGCTTTCGCCGATGGCCGCCGAGAAGCCGAGGCCTAGCTCGGTGAGCCGCTCGTTCAGGGCGCGCAAGCGCACCTGCCCGTCGGGCGTGAGCTCGATGCCGTTGCGCCGGTAGTCGCGCAGGGTGTCGCGCACGTAGCGCGCACGCTCGGGCGAGAGCGCCTCGTGCCGGTCGGCGTAGGCGCGGAGCACGCGGTAGAGATCGGGATCGAGGAAGAGCGCGGTCGTGATCTTCTCGGTCTTGCGCTGGCAGTCCTTGGCGACGTCGCGGACGGCCTTGTCGGGGTGCACCTCGGCCATGAGCCCCGGGAACGACGAGGCGTTCGAGATGGCGAGGTTCACGTCGTCGAAGGTCCCGAACGTGCGCTCGAAGCTCAGGGTCTCCGGGTGGGTCGCGTCCTGGGTCCGCAGGCTCGCGAGCAGGCCCTCGGCCAGGGCGAGGTTGGCGTCGCAGAGCGTGCCAACGCCCTCGGGCGTCATGCCCGTCGCGAACGGGTCGACGATCGCGAGCGGGGGCGGAGGGACGGGCTCGGGCCGCGCGGCGGACGCGCTCGCCGTCGGCGCGGGCGGCGGCGCGACGGGCGGCGGACAGCCGCCGAGCGCGAGCCCGACGGCCGCCCAAGAGAGAGCCCGACCGAGTCGCCATCCGAGTCGCTTCGCCATCGCCGTCTCCCTGTGGTGCGCGGCGTCCGCCGGCACGAGCCTCGCGCCCCGGAGCGGTGCCACCGTGGGCCCGGGGCGGCAAGCCTGCAGCCGCTCCGATGGCAATCGAGCGCACGCTCCAGGGCCCGGGTGATCTAGCCTGCCGGCCATGAGCTCGGACAAGACGCGCCTCCTCGCCCTCTACGACGTGGACAAGCAGGCCAGGTCACTGCTCGAGCAGGGCCGGCCCGGTGACGCGCTCGCCGCCGTCGACGACTGTCTCGCCTCGCTCGCCGCCGCGGGCATCGCCCTTCCGGCCGACAAGTCCATCGTGTCGTCGGTGCGGCGCGTGCGCGCCAAGGCGCTCGTCGCCCTCGGGCGCAAGGACGAGGCGCGCGCGACCCTGAACGAGGTGGTGCGCGACCCCCTGCTCCGCACCGCGGGCTCGCTTGAGCTCGGCATCTTGCTCGAGGCGCTCACCCTGCGGAGCGCCCTCGCCGAGAGCGACGACCTCGACGCCGCCCTCGTGGATCTCGAGCGCGTCGTGCGGCTCGAACGGAGCCACCGCGAGCGGGTCGAGCCCCTGTGCCGCATGGCCTTGCTCTGGGCGCGGCGCGGCGTCGCGCCGCTCGCGCTCCGGACCATCGCCCTCGTCACGGGCCCGGCGGACTTCTCCCACACGGGGCACTACCACGAGGGTCTCGTCGCGCTCGAGCTCGGCGAGCCCGAGCGCGCTCGCGCGATCTTCGAGACGATCGTCCAGAAGAAGCGGAAGGCGGCCCCGCTCGCCGCGGCCGCGCTCGAGCGCCTCGCCGAGGCGCGCCCCACCCGAGCGCCGCGCGTCGACGCGAGCGCCGAGCTCGCTGCGGCCGACGCCCTGCGCGCGGCCGGACGCTGCGACGAGGCGCGCGCCGCCTTCCGCGCCTGCCTCCGCAAGGATCCGCTCGCGGCCGCGGCGGCCCTCGGCCTCGGCGCGCTCCTGCTCGATGCCTCGGGCGAGGCGCCACGAGCGCCCGGCCCGGACGACGATGCGCTCGACGAGGCCGAGCACTTCCTCGAGCTCGCGACCGTCCTCGCTCCGGAGCGCGCCCTCGCCCACGAGCTCCGCGGGCGCGTGCACGAGCGCCGCGGCGCGCACGCGGCCGCGCGCGAGGCCTTCGAGCGCGCGCTCGCGCTCGATCCCGGCTCGGCGTCGGTGCGTAGCGGCCTCGCCCGCGCGCTGACCGCCCTCGGCCTCGCAGGTGCCGCCGAG
>JADLAB010000402.1 GCA_020848455.1 Polyangiaceae bacterium | reverse complement strand
GCAGGAACTGACAGGCGACGATGCTCCCCGAGGTGCGGCGCAGGAGGTCCTCGGTGAGCTCCATGACGCGCCGGACGCGCGGCACGCGCGCGGGCTCGCGCCACAGGCTCAGCAGGACGTCGCCATGGGTGACCGTGGCGACGCCGTCGAACACGTCCGGCGGGCTCGAGGGCTCGGCCGTCATCGACCGCCCTCGCCCGCGCCCTTGCCCCGCGAGCCCGGGCGCACCGCGGACGGCGCGATGTGCGCCCAGCGCGCGAACGCGGCCTCGTCGAGGGGGTCCTCGCCGCGCACGAAGCGCGCGACGTCCGCGAGCGAGTCCGCGCCCCAGAAGAGCTCGTCGGTGCCGTCGGCTCGAGGCACGAGCAAGGTCGGCACGCCGAAGGCCCCGGCCGCGATCGCGGCATCCGTCTGCCGCCGCAGGCGCGCCTTGCCTTCGGGCTCGCCCGCGGCGCGGACCGCGGCCTCCGCGTCGAGGCCGGCCCGCGTCACGGCCAGTGCGACGGCCGCGGGCGTCTCGACGCCCCCGCCCCCACCCCACGCGGCCCGGAAGAGCTCGTCGACGAGGGCGCGTCGCGCGGGGGGCTCGAGCGGGAGCGAGGCCACGCGCAGAGCGAGCAGCGGGTTGAACGGGTGGCTCGGCGGCGGCGCGAACGGCACGCCGAGTCGGTGCGCGCGCCGCACGCAGTCCTTGAAGATGTAGACGCGCTTCGGCGGGATCTCGGCGGGGCCGAGCTGGCCGTACGCGTCGAGGAGCGCGGCGAAGAGCACGGGTACGGGCTCGATCTCGCAGCCGGCGGCCTCGAGCACCGCGTGCACCTCCGTCCAGCCGAGGTACGCGTACGGCGAGATGAAGTCGAAGAGGAAGCGCACGCGACAGCGGGGAGTCGTCGGCATGCGTCGAGCGTGAGCGCCTGCTCCCCCGGGGTCAAACCCGCGCACTCGGCGTCGCCACGAGGCCGTCGGCGGCGGCCCGGGTCGGCGTGCTGGCGCGCCACCCGCTCCGGAGTCTCCACTGGCCGCGCACCGCCGCGACCAGATCCGGGCCGCAGGGCTGCAGGCGCAGGCGCTCGACCGTGCGCACCCCCGCTCCGAGCAGACGCGCGAGCTCCCCGGCCGTCGCCGCGCGCCCCGCCGCCTGCACGGCGGCACGGCGAGCCACCACGATCTCCGGGCCGCGCCCCCGTAGATCGGGCAACGCGAACGCCGCCGCGGCCGCGTCCTCGAGAAGCTCGAGCTCCTGCGCCTCGGAGCTCGCTGCGCCGCCGAAGGCCTCGAGCAGCTCGAGCCGCCGGACGCGCGGGAACGCCTGCCCGAGCACCCGCGCCGTGTGCGCCCCCAGGACCCGAAGGCCGAGCAGGTCCGGAAGGTTGCTGGCCTCGTGGAAGGGGTCCGAGTCGAGCCCGTGGTGCCGCTCCTGCCCGAGGATGTAGCGGAGCGTTGCGAGGCCATGCCGCTGGTCCGCGATGGGTTTGACGAAGCTCATGTGCAACGGCACCTGCCGCCCGAGCGCCGCCGCGACGGCGCTGCCCACGCTGCGCGTGAATCGCCCCACCTCGGCGCGCTCGCACAGGAGCTCGGCGTGGAGGTGCGTGTCGACGGCGCGGTACGCGACGAGGCGCGCCCGCTCGCCGTGACGCAGCACGCCGCGGCTGAGGAGCCGTCGCTCGTGCGGCGTGCTCGCCAGTACACGGTCGTCCGCGAGGCGCATGCCGATGTGCCATCCAAGAGGGGTGCCCATACTCATGGAGTCGACCGAGCGGGCGGCAGGTTGCGCGGCGCGAACACGCGAACACGCTACTTCGCCGAACTTGCCCGCTTTGTGGCGGAGCGCACGCCCCGCAGTCCGCCACAAGTAGACCAACTTCGCCGAACTTCCCCTGTTTGTGGCGGACCGCACGCCTCGCACTCCGCCACAAGTCGACCAACTTCGCCGAACTTCCCCGGTTTGTGGCGGACCGCACGCCCCGCACTCCGCCACAAGTCGACCAACTTCGCCGAACTTCCCCTGTTTGTGGCGGAGCGCACGCCCTCGGCGCCGCGTTGCGCGCGGTTGAGCGGTCAGGACACCTTGCGGCTGCGCGACGCGCGCTTCGGTGCCGGCGCGCGCTTCGGGGCCGGCGCGCGCTTCGGTGCCGGCGCGCGCTTCGGTGCCGGCGCGCTCGGGGCCGGCGCGCGCTTCGGTGCCGGCGCGTTCGGGGCCGGCGCGCTCGGGGCCGGCGCGTTCGGGGCGGGCGCGCGCTTCGGGGCGGGCGCGCGCTTCGGGGTGGACGCGCGCTTCGGGGTCGGCGCGGCGCCGAGCGCATCCCGCTCGAGCCAAAAGCGGCTCAGCGCGGGCCAGAGGCTCGACGCGGCCTTCTTCGAGACGACCGCGCCCACGTGCCCGCCCGAGAGGTGGAGGTGCACCTTGTCCGGCGAGCTCACGCGCTCGAGCACCACCGCGGCGCTCCGGGGCGGCACGATGTGATCGTGCTCGAAGGTGACGGCGAGCAGGGGGCAATCGATGCGCTCGAGACGGACCGGCTGCCCCGAGAGGCTGAGCGTGCCGGCGAGCAGGGCGTCGTCGCGATAGAGGGCCTGGATGTAGCGCTCGTAGCAGGCGCCGGGGAACGAGACGTTGTCGTTGCCCCACGATTCGATGGCCAGAAAGCCGTCGAGGAACTCGTCGTCCCAGGCCTTGTCGACGAGGTGCACCGCCTTCGAGAGATTCATGGTCGGGCGCAGGAGCTGAAACGCCGACTGCATGAGCTGCCAGGGCACGTTGCCGGTCGCGGCGACGAGCGCGGCGACGTCGAGCGAGCGCGTGCGCGTCCAGCGCGAGAGCAGGCCGTCGTCGTGAAAGCCGATCGGCGCCGCGAGGAGCGTGAGGCTCGCGACGTGCTCGGGCCGCACGGCGGCGTGGATCGCGACGAGGGTTCCGCCGAGGCAATAGCCGAGCACGTGCACGCGCTCGGTCCCGGCCGCGGCGGCCGCCCGGCGAATGGCCCGGCCGAGGTACCCGTCGACGATGTCGTCGAAGCCGAGGTAGCGGTCCTCGTCGTCGGGCGTGCCCCAGTCGACGATGTACGTGTCGTGCCCCTCGCCGACGAGCCACTCGGCGAAGCTCTTGCCGGGCATCAGATCGAGCACGTAGTGCCGGTTGATGAGGCTCGGCACGAGCAGCACCGGCGTGCGCGGCCGCCCGCGCGGGGCGGGCGCCGGCTCGTAGCGCAGGAGGCGCCACTTGTTCTCGCGGTGGATCTCGCGCGCCGGGGTCGAGCCGACCCTGGGCCGGGGCCGCGAGAGCAGCGTCGCGAGATTCCACCAGCGCTTCATGCCATCACCCGTGCGCCGCCGGACGCACGGCCGGCCGCGAGCGCAGCGTCGCGAGATTCCACCAGCGCGTCATGAGTCCTCGTAGAGCGCTTCGTACTCGTTACGGAAGGCCTCATACACCTTCTTGCGCCGCACCTTCAACGTCGTCGTGAGCAGGCCGCCCGCGACCGTGAGCGGCGAGCGCATGAGCGCGAACTTCTTCACCTGCTCGTACTTCGCGAGCTCGGCATTGACGCGCTCGACGGCGGCCTCGGCATAGCGACGCGCGGCCGCCTCGCGCTCCGCGGCTGGCACGCCGTCGCGGGCGAGGCGCGCCGCGAGCTCGTCCTCCGCGAGCCACAGGCCCGCCGTGAGGTACTTCTTGCCGTCGCCGTACACGACGACGTGCGCGAACAGGGGGTCGGTCGCGAAGCGGAGCTCGATGTTCGCGGGCGGGACGTTCTTGCCGCCCGCGGTGACGAGGATCTCCTTCTTCCGGTCGATGATCTGCAGGAAGCCGTCCTCCGTGAAGCGCCCCACGTCGCCGGTCTTCAGCCAGCCATCCTCGGTGAAGGTCTCGCGCGTGGCCTCGGGCTCCTTGTGGTAGCCCGCGAACACGTTCGGGCCCTTGGCGAGGATCTCCCCGTCCGGGGCGAGCTCGAGCTGCACGCTGTCGAGGGGCTTGCCGACCGAATCGAAGCGAAAGTCGTTCGGTCGATTGAGGGTCAGGGAGGGCGAGCACTCCGAGAGCCCGTAGCCCTCGAGGATGAGCAGGCCGTGCCGGTAGCAGATCTCCTTCACCTCGCGCTTGAGGCCCGCGCCGCCCGAGAGGCAGAAGCGCAGGCGGCCGCCGGTCACGGCGTCGAGCCGGGCGCGCTGCTCTTCGGGGTCCGTCTCGGAGAGCGCGGCCTGCGCGATCTTCTCCCAGTAGGCCGGCACGCTCATGAAGACGTCGGGCCGCACCTCGGGCAGGCGCCGCAGCACCGAGCCCGGATCGGCGAGGTAGGTCGTGTAGCCGAGCGAGTTGCCGATGCAGGCCTCGCCGAGGCCGAAGACGTGGCTCATCGGCAGCCACAAGAGGTCGACGTCGTTCTCGGCGAGCAGTGGCGCGAAGCAGCGCATCCAGTCGCGGCCATTGTGCGCCACGTTCGCGTGCGTGAGCGGCACGCCCTTCGGGTTGCCGGTCGTGCCGCTCGTGTAGAGCATGATGGCCCCGGCGCCGAGCTCGAGGCCGGCCAGCCGCGCATCGAAGGCCCCGGGCGCGGCGCGATCGGCGGCGAGCCCGCGCTCGAGCGCGTGCTCCCAGGAAACGACCCGCGCCACGACCTCGTCGACGGCGGGCGCGACGCGCCCCGCCGGGCCGGCCGGCGCGCGGTGGCGACGCACGAGCTCCCCGGCGTCGAGGCTCTGGCCGAGGAGCACGATGCGCCGCACGCCCGCGAGCTCGTGCCAGCAGTCGAGCAGCCGGCCGAAGAGCTCGGCGCCCTCGACGAAGAGGACGGTCGCGTCGCTATGGCGCGCCACGTAGCCCGCCTGCGACGCCGTGCTCGCCGGGTAGATCGGGACGAGCACGCCTCCGGCCGCCTGGATCGCCATCGCGGCCTCCATCCACTCGACCGAGTTGTGGGCGTAGATGGCCGCACGCTCGCCGCTCTCGAGCCCCTCGCCGACGAGGAAGGAGCTGATGCCGCGGATATGGCGGGCATGGGCGCCCCAGGTGACGGCACGCCAGTCGTCGCCCTCGGGCACCATGAAGCGCACGCGGCTCTGGCGCTCCGCCAGCCGGTCGAAGACGGCGCGCGGCGCGGGCTTGAGCTCCTGATAGGCGGCAAGATCGAGCATGG
>JADLAB010000401.1 GCA_020848455.1 Polyangiaceae bacterium | reverse complement strand
GCGGGTGCGGGTGCGGGAGCGTGGGCGTGAGCGGGCGCGTGGGCGTGAGCGGGTGCGTGGGCGTGAGCGGGTGCGTGGGCGTGAGCGGGTGCGTGGGCGGGAGCGGGCGCGTGGGCGTGAGGGGGGACCCGCGCGGCGAATGATGCCGGGGCCGAAGGTCGAATGCGGCGCGGTCCTGCGCGCGGCTCCGGGCCTCGTTCCAGGGAGCTCGTCCATGCTTCGCATCTACCCGGTCCTGTTGCAGCTTCGTCCGCGACCTTCAGCCGTTCGTGCGCCAGCTCGAGCGTCACGATGCCGACCTCGCGCGCCAGTGCCGGAGGGCGCTCGCCAGCGCGCCTCTCAACGTCGCCGAGGGCAGCTACAACCGGCGCGGCAATCGTCCGGCTCGGTACCACACCGCCCTCGGGTCGCTGCGGGAGGTGCTCGCGTGCTTCGAGGTCGCCGCGGCGCTCGGCTACCTGCCGGACGTGGACGCCGGGCTGAGGGCCCGGTTCGACCACGTGCTCGGCACGCTCGTGCGACTGGTCGGCGGCCACTGACGCGCGGCGCTCGGCTCGGGCGGGAGTCGGCCGTCGGACCGGCTCTCGCTGCGGGCGGGGGCGGGGACGTGCGCGGGCGCCGGGGCGGGGCGAAGCCTCCGGGCCGGTCGCCGACGCCGACTCGTCCGCCGCCCGCGAAGAGCCGCTTGCAGCTGACAGGCCCGCACGGGTCCACCGCGGCGCCGTGCGCCCCGCTCGACGGGGCCGCAGCTGCAGCGAAGGTCTTAGCGGGGCGGTTGGGGGCGGCGGGTGCCGCGGCACTTCTCTCCTTCTCTCCGCTCTCCGCGACGAGCACGCGCGTGCCAAGCGCCGGCGTGGCGCGCTGGCTCGACGATCTGCTCGAGCGCCGAGCTCGCGCACGACGGCCTCGACCTCGATGCCGTCCGTCCCCCCAACGCAAGCGGCCTCGCATCTGTCCGTCCCGTCCTCGCTTCACCTACGGAGCCGCCAACGCTCGACGCGGCACCCGAGAAGCCCCCCACAAAGCTACTCGCCCGCGCCGCGTTGCCCATCCGCCGCGACGTAGAACCTCAACACCGCCTCCAGAACATCCCGGGCGCGGTTGCCGTCCTCATTGAGGCATGGGAAGAAGGCGCTATCTTCAACGACTGCGGGAAGGCCTGGAACGCCCTCGTCTACCCGGAATACGAACAAATGCGTTTCGCCCCCACACGAGAAACGAAGCTCGTACGACCTCTCGCGGAGGCGTCGAATCGATTCGAACTGGGCGCAGGCCAGGGAGAACATGTTGCTTCGCTTGATCAGTGATACACGGCCCTGGCAACGGGAGCACGTACTCCATGACGATCGATGCGTTTATGGCTGTCTGGAACGGCGCGCCGGCTGGCTCCGCGGCGTTCGAGCGGATCGCGCGCTCCGCGCGCGGGGGAGTCAGTCTCGCGCCGCCAGAACGGCAGCCCGGGCGCGCTCGTCATCCACGATGTCGAGGATATCAACACGGTCCTGGACCGCGACTCTGAGCTCGTGGATAAATTCGAGCGCGGCGCGTCTGAGCTCGTCTGTCGTGAACGTCCGCGTCTCAGGGCGCGCCTGATGCGCCGTGGCGATGCACCAATGGTCAGCACCTTTGGGGGTGAAACGAACGAGCCCCTCCACGTCCGATTCCATCGAGGTGTACACGAACTCGCGTCTCTCCGATCCAAGACGCCCAAGCCACTCAGCAAGCTGAACCGCGAATTCGACGACGCAGAACTCAACCTCGCTGTAGAGAACGCTCCGCTCGACGAGGATGGAGAAGTCGGCGACGATGCGAAGCAGCACGTCCCACCGGGTGACGAGCGGCCCATCATAGTGGATGTTAGCCAAGGCGAACTTCATAGGTTCACCGGGAACCACGTCACCACGTGGCCGTTGAAGTCCACGACAGCGCGGATCCCCGTCTGCCCCTTCGTGCAGATGGCCCGCTTGAGATCCGTGACCACCCGGAAGGACGTTGAATCGTTCGGGAGGAAGCGCGCGCCGGGGGAAGTCAACGCTTCCCGAAGGAGTGCATTGGGGTTCGTGCCCTCCTCGAACTGCGCCCATCGACCGCCTGATCCCGCTATGTGCTTCGCACCGACCGTGAATTCGTCAGCGCGCGCAGCCGCCTTGAACGCAGCGTTGGACGCACGCCTCGCTGCCCCCGCTCCGCCCGATACCGCTGGCGCTCCCGCCCGCGCAGCGGTCAAGAACCGTGCAAGGATCGAGGCGGCTCCCACCTCCAGCGCGAGGCTCATCGCGGCCGTGAGAGGATCATCCGTCTTCTCCGGTCGCGCCTCAACCGGGAGCGCCCAGAACTTGTCCCACTTCTCCGCCTCCTTCTCGAAGCGACCGGGCTCGGCGTACCCCTGGGAAGCGCCGTCCTGTCCGGTCAATGCGGGCGTGGCCGCCCGCTCCAGCGGCACTTCGGCGTTCTCGCGGAGCGCGCGAATCCTCACCCCCCGCAACCACGCTTGCTCCGCGGGATCACCGGGGCCTTGCTCGGCCGATGGGCCGTGCCAGTCCTTCGGGTCCGCCCTCAGGGGCGTATCGTTCCTTGCCGGATCGTCCGGTCGGAAGTCAGCGTAGCATCGACCCGGCATCGATCGCGCGGCGGGAGCCGCCTGATCTTGGGGCATCACCGGTCCGTAGGTCCCGCCCGCACGGACGGCCTCCTCGAATGCGCTCTCGCCTAACCCCGTCGGATCACTCCCCCCGATCGGATCCCCCCGACAATACCCGTACAAGTTCGCCCCATCCACGAGCCCCGCCGGGTCCGCGCTCGTCCACCTCCCGAGCCAAGTCGCGTAGTACCGCGCCCCGTGGTAGCTGAGCCCGGTCTCCTCGTCCCGCTCCTTGCCGGTGTACCGGTGCCGCTTGGCGCTGACCTCCGAGCTCTGGAAGCTCCGGTAGCTGCTCGTGCCGAAGGGGTGATACTCCTCGAAGTGGCGCCAGCCGTCGTCCTCGTACACGAGGTGCGCGTGCTGGCCAGTCCCCGAGCCCCTGTCGACGTGCCGCATCTGGGCGGCGTCGTCCCACGCGGAGTCCGAGGACGAGACGACCTCGTCGGGGTCGTCGGGATCGTCGTAGCTGTACGCATCCTTGATGACGCCACGCGCCGGCGGGGTCGGGAGCCCGTGCGCGGCGGCGCGGGCGATGGCGAGGTCGGCCGCCCGCGCGAGCCCGTCGTGGGTGCGACCGCCCGCGTCGAGCGTCGAGACGACCGCTCGCCGCAGCGGGCTCGTGGGCGTCGGCGTGCGGGCGACCGCGTCGTAGCTCATCGTGGGCGTCCGGCCGTTGATCGTGACGGTCTCCGTCTCGGAGAGCAAGGGCCGCGGGCGGCCGCGGGCGACCACGGGCGACCAGCACCGGCCCGAGGGGACCGTCGCGTGGGCCCGCCGAAGCGGCTCGCTGTCCGAGTCGGCCGGGGCGCTGGCGCAGTCGACCAGGGCGTGCGCGGGAGCGGGAGCGGGCGCGGGAGCGGGAGCGGGAGCGTGGGCGTGAGCGGGTGCGTGGGCGTGAGGGGGTGCGGCTAGGAGGGGCCGCCGCGCACCCTGTCGATCCAGCGGTGCGGCAGGAACAGGAGCCCCGTGGCGTGGACGACGCGCTCGAGGCGCACCACGAAGAGCAGGTGGCGGCGCTGGGCCTCGGACAGGAGCCGCGCGGGCTCCGGCACCGCGGCGAGCGCATCGGCCTCGTCGGTCAGCAGCCGGTCCACCCACGCCACCGCGGCGTGCTCGGCCGGGGCGAGTCCCTCGGCCGAGCCCGCGAGCGCGCTCGCGACGGCCGTGTCCGAGAGACCGGCGCGGGCCGCCAGAGGCGGGAACAGGCCCACGCACACGGGGCAGCCCAGGCGGCGCGCCATGCGGAGCTGCACGAGCAGCCGGATCTTGCCGTCGACGCGCTCGGGCCCCACCAGGCCCGCGACCGCGTCGCCCGCGGTGCGCACGAGCTCGGGCACGAGCAGGCGTGCCTCTTCGGCGAGGTGGGCGAGCGAGTAGCGACCGGGGGAGGCGGCGTGGATATCCATGGCGCGAGCCTAGGAGCTCATCGGCCGACGGCCAATGGGCGCCGGCCGCGCCCGTGCCGATGCACGGCTCCGGCGCGCCGGAACGGGCTCGCGCTCAGCGCGCGACCTTCTGGCCGCTCGCGTCGTAGCGGTAGAAGCCCCGGCCGCTCTTCTTGCCGAGCCAGCCCGCCGCCACCATGTTGCGCAGGATCGTCGCCGGCCGGTACTTGTCGTCGCCGATGTCGCGGTGCAGCACCTCGGCGATGAACAGCACCGTGTCGAGCCCGATGAGGTCCGACAGCTCGAGCGGCCCGAGCGGGTGGTTGAGCCCGAGGCGCGCGCCCGCGTCGATGTCCTCGACCGTGCCCACACCCTCCTGCAAGGCGAAGCAGGCCTCGTTGAGGAACGGGATGAGCATGCGGTTCACGATGAAGCCCGGTCGGTCCTGGCTCGTGATGACGGTCTTGCCGAGGCGCTGTGCGAGGCCCCGGATGGCGTCGTAGGTCGCGTCCGTCGTCTGCTCCCCGCGCACGAGCTCGACGAGCTTCATGAGCGGCACCGGGTTCATGAAGTGCATGCCCATCACGCGCTCCGGGCGCCCGGTCGCGGCGGCGAGCTTCGTGAGCGAGATGCTCGAGGTGTTCGAGCAGAGCAGCGCCTCCGCGGGCATCACCTTGTCGGCGGCGCGCAGCACCGCCAGCTTGAGCTCGAGCGACTCGGGCACGGCCTCGACCGCGACGTCGACGTCTGCGAAGGCGGCCATGCCCTCGACCGGTGTGATGCGCCCGACGAGGGCGGCGCGGTCGTCCGCGGTCATCTTCGCCTTCTCGACGAGCTTGCCGAGGAGCTTGTCGATGGTGGCCTTGCCCTTGTCGGCGAGCTCGCGGCTCGCGTCCCTCAGCACGACCTCGAGGCCGGCGGCCGCCGCGACCTGCGCGATGCCGCGCCCCATCTGCCCCGCGCCCACGACTCCGATGCGCCGCACGTTGCTCATGACGTGCGGGCTATCCGATCGACGCCGGCGCGTAAATGCGCGCCGTCACGCCGAAGCCCGAAGCCACGTCACGCTGGAGCCGAGGTTCCTTCTAGCGGTGGCAGGGCGTCGCCTCCGAGCGGCAGTCGATCTTCGAGACCGGGTTTCCGTTCGGGGCCCAGAAGGCGTTCTCGATGAACTCGCCGCGGCTCACCGTCATGCGCGCCGCGCCGGCCGGCCAGGTGACGCCGCCGAGGATCATGTTGGCGTGCGCCTTCAGCTCGCCCGACGCGGCGCGGCACTCGATGCTCTCGATGCGGTGGCGCTCGTCGTAGCTGCGGCGCAGCTCGTGGCAGCCGACCGAGGAGTCGATGGGCTCGCCGCTCGTGCCGAAGTACGACTGACTCACCTCGCCGCCGAGCGCGTCGTAGCGGTAGGCCATGCGCGCGACCCCGCCGAGCGCGACCGCCGGCTTGCCTTGCTCGTCGAAGAACGCAAAGGCGCTGACGCGTCCGTCGTCGCCGTACGAGGTGCGCGTCTCGTGCGGGTAGCTGTGCGACTGGGCCGAGGGCTTGTCGTCGGCGGTGTAGTAGCGCTCCGACGTGCGTCGCCCGCGCTCGTCGTGGCTGTAGCGGGTGACGACGCCGATCTGCGCGCCGGTGTTCTCGCAGTTGGTCGGCGCGAGATCCGCGCCGAAGCAGCGCCGCGTGGTGACGCGCCCCTTGTCGTCGTACTCGTAGCTCGTGGCTGCGACCTTGGTGCCCTCCGGGGCGATGGGCTTGCCGTCGGGCCCGCGCGACTCCTCGCGGAGCACGTTGCAGTTGGCGTCGACCTGCCAGGTCTGGAAGGCCACCAGGCCCCAGGTGGCGGGCTTGCCCGGCACGTCCTGGTAGGTGATCTTGAGCGAGCAACCGTTCGCGTCGGGCTCGGTGCGCGACGAGGCCGCCTGCTGACCCATCACCTTGCGCCGACCGCCCGAGGCGTCGACGCACGCGATGCCGGTCTGGTTGCCGGCCGCGTCGTGCTCGAGCTTGACGCCGAAGCACCCGTCCGAGATGCGCGCCACCGCGGCGCCCATGACGTCGAAGTACCCCTCGTCGCTGCGGTTGCCATCCGCGTCGTAGTGGTACTTGACGAGGTGGATGCCGTTCGCGTTCGGGGTCGGTTTGACGTCCTTGCCGGAGCCGTCGTAGCCGAGGCAGGAGTCCGAGGTCTGCAGGCGGCGCTCGTCGTAGGCGTAGCGGCGCACCTGGCAGCCCGTGCTGTCGGCGATGGGCACGCCGGTCGGCGACAGGCAGGCCTCCTCGGCGAGGTTGCCCTGCGCGTCGTAGGTCCGGCGCACGCGGTAGCAGCCGCTCGACGACACGACGCCGCTGCGATCGGTGGTCGTCGAGACGCCGTCCGGTGACACGACGCGCGTCCACTGCTCGACGTGGTAGCCGTCGAAGGAGTGGATGGTCTCGGTGCCGTCCGCGCCGCGCTCGAAGGCGAGCTCCGAGGCGATGGCGCCGCTCGGCCGCACCCACTGCACGCTCACGGGGCGGTCGCCCTTGTACGACAGCCGCGCGTGCCACTTGCCCGTGCGGTCCTTCTCGTCGATGGGCACGACCGCGTACGCGCTCTTGCCGAGCGCGAACTGGCGCGAGAACGCCGTGCGCTCGAGCGCGCTCGTGTCGGCGGAGGGCGCCGGCAACGCGTCGCTGCCCGTGGTGGTCGAGCCACCGGGCCCGGGCCCAGGCCCGCCCTTGCCGAACACGGCGACCGCCGCGGCGACTCCGCCGCCTACGAGGACGGCGCCAGCGAGCGCCCACGGCCAGGCGGCGCGCTTGCGGCCGGCCGGGCTCGCGGTGGGGGCGGCGCCCGGGTCCGAGGCGGCCCACGGCGCGTTCGTGGTGCCCGGCGCACCGGGGGCGGGCGGCGCGAAGCCCGTGGCCGCGGCGATGCCCTGCCCGGCGAGCACACTGCCCGGCGCGGTCGGCGCCGGCGTGCTCACGCCGAGCACGCTCGGCACCCCGCCCGGCGCGGTCGCCGCACCGAATGCCATCTCCGAGTGCCCTTGCGCCGTGACGATCCCGACCGGGGTCGCTCCGAGCGGGCTCGGACCCGTCGCGCGCCCGCCGCCCGACTGGACGGGCATCGTCGCCCCGATCCCGATCTGCGGCGCGCTCGTGTCGGCGCCGGCCCCGCCTGGGGTCATGCCGCTCGACGCGAGCCAGGCCGCCGTCCCGACCGCCTCGACCGGCCCCGTCGGGCGTGCCACGGGCCCGGTGGGCGCATGGACTCCGGACGTGGTGGCGCTCGGGAGCGCCGCGAGGTTGCCGTACGCCGAGGCCGGCGCTGCCGGGATGGTGATCCCGACCGTCGCCAGCGCGGCGCGCAGGGCGTCGAGGAACTGCTGCGCGTCCGGCAGGCGCTCCTGCGGTGCGCGCGCGAGTGCCCGCTGGAAGACGGCCTCGACCGCGTCGGGCACGGCGAGGCCGCGGTTCCGCGGCGTGGGGCGCGCGTCGCTCGTCGACGAGACGAGCAGCTCGGCCGCGTCGTCGCCGTCGAGCGCCGTCCGGCCGAGCATCATCTCGACCAGCACGAGCGCGAGCGCGTGCACGTCCGTCCAGGGCCCCGTGGCGCCGAACTTCTTCGAGAAGAACTGCTCCGGCGCGCCGTAGAGCGGCGAGAAGGCGTGGAACGCGCTCTTCGTGCCGGTGGAGGCGAAGGTCACGCTCTCGCCCTCCTGCATCGCCTTGCCGATGCCGAAGTCGAGCACCTTGAGCGCGGGGCCGCGCGGCGTCTGGACGAGGAAGATGTTGGCCGGCTTGATGTCGCGGTGCGCGATCTTGCGCTGGTGCGCGTAGGCGACGGCGTCGATCGCGGGTGCGAGCAGCGCGACTGCCTCGGCGAGCGCGAGCGGCCCGAGGCCCTGGCGCCGGCGATCCTCGAGGAACGCCTCGAGCGTCTGGCCGTCGAGCCACTCGAGCACGAGGTACGGCGCCGGACCCATGGTCTGGCTCTGCACGACGCCGAAGTCGTACACGCGCACGACGCCCGGCGAGTCGGACAGCTGCGACAGCATCTGCCCTTCCTCGCGGAACTTCTCGACGAACGCGCCCCGCGCCTGCGGCGTGAAGTGCCCCGGTGCCTTCAGGACCTTGACCGCGATCGGCTTCTTGAAGTTGAGGTGGTAGCCCCGGTACACGACGCCGAAGCCGCCCTCCCCCACCACCGAGTCGATGCGGTAGCGCCCGTCGACGGTCGTGCCGATGAGCGCGAAGGTATCGTGGTTCTCGGACATAGCGCCGCAGCATACAACGGGCCGCCGCCCGTGGCACCGCGGCGTCGCACCCCGCTCAGCGCGTCTTCCAGGGCGCGGGGCCCGTCCGGGTGCTCGTCACCCCCGGCGGGGCCGTCGGCACGGGGACGACCGTCATGTCGTCGGGGGCGTCCGGCGCGCTCGCGCCCGGCGCGGCCGGGTCCTGCGCGCTCGGCGCGGCCGACTCGCTCGCGCTCGGAGCGAGCGCGGCCGAGTCGCTCGCGCTCGGAGCCAGCGCGGCGGGCTCCTGTGCGCTCGGCGCAGCCGACTGCTCTGCGGTCGGGGCGGTCGCGCCCGCGGGCGCCGTCGGCCCCTCCGACGGGTCCGCGCTCGGCTCGACGTCCGATGCCGCCTCGGCGCTCGCGGTCGGGGGCGGCTCCGCCGCCGCGCCGGCGTTCGCCTTCAGCCAGGCGTAGAGCCCCGCGGCCGCCCCGCCGACGCCGAGCGCCACCGCCCCTGCGATCCAGAGGACGCCACGGCTCCGGCGCCGCGGCTCGCCCTGCTCCACGGCGAGCGGCAGGTTCTCGAGCGGCACGCGCTTGCGGACCAGCGTCGCGAAGTCGCCCTCGCTCTCGTTGCGACCGCGGAGCGGGCGACCCGCGCCGATCGCGGCCTCGGCGAGCGCGCTCTCGGCCGCGGCGACCGCGTCCTCGGCGCCGAGCCCTCGTTCCTCGCGCTCCGCGCGCCCCTCCGCGGCGCGGCGCCGGCGCGGGGGCGGTGGGGGCCGGCTCGTGCGGCCCGAGCCCTCGCTCCGGCCGGACGCCGGCGCGGCCGCCGCCGCGCGGCGCAGCTGCCGCAGCACGCCCGCCTCGAAGCCGGGCAGCCCCTCCGGGGCCGCGTCGAGCAGGGCGTCGCTCATCTCGGCGGCGTTCGCGAAGCGCTCGTCCCGCTCGCGCCGGAGCGCGCGGGCGATGACGCGCGCGATCTTCTCGGGCACGTCGGGGTTGTGGACCCGCACGTCCTCGGCGTCGGACGTGCAGATCTTGACGATCACCTGCTCGTAGGTGCGGCCCACGTGCGGCGGCCGCGCGGCCAGGCACTCGTAGAGGATGGCGCCGGCCGAGTACACGTCCGCGCGCCCGTCCACGTCCGGGAAGGCCTGCGCCTGCTCGGGCGCCATGTAGTAGGGCGTGCCGACGATCATGCCCTGGCGCGTCAGCGTGAGGACGGGCACGTCGTCCGCGCGCACCATCTTCGACACGCCGAAATCGACGATCTTCACGAACAGGGGATCTTCGCCGCGCGCCACGAGGAACACGTTGTCGGGCTTGAGGTCGCGGTGGACGATGCCGGCCGCGTGCGCGTCCGAGAGGCCGCGCAGGATCTGGACCGACAGATCGAGCGCCTGACCGAGCGGCAGCCGCCCGGTCTCGACCAGCATGTGCCCGAGATCCTGCCCGCGCAGCAGCTCCATCACGATGTAGGGCACGCCGTCGGGCGACTGCCCCGCGTCGAAGATCTGGATGATGTGGGGACTGTCGATGGCGCTCGCGGCCAGCGCCTCGCGCTCGAAGCGCGCGTACACCTCCTCGTTCGTGACGAGGGCCGCGTCGATGAACTTCAGCGCCACGCGCTTCTGGATGCGCGTGTTGAGCGCCTCGTACACCATGCCCATGCCGCCCTGCCCGAGCACGCCGACGATGCGGTACTTGTCGATCGTCTGGCCGAGCAGGTTCGTGTCGGGCTTCTTCTGGGCTGCCGCGTCGCGCACCGCAGCCCCGAGGCGCGCCATGTCCCCGGCACCATACTGACGCGTCGGCGTCTCGTTTCGTGGCGCCCGCCCACTCACGAGCCCGAGCTTACGGGCCTCGCCCGGGCTTGTCGACCAAGCGGGGCCGCGGCGCGCGGTGGCGGC
>JADLAB010000400.1 GCA_020848455.1 Polyangiaceae bacterium | reverse complement strand
GTCGGCGACGTGTGCGACACGGAGGTCATCGACGACGCGACGCAGCTGCTCGTGCCGGCGGGCGCGAGCTACCAGACGTCGGACGTGCGCTGCTTCTTGGGCGACGTGCGCATCTACGGCGAGCTGCGCGTGACCCCCTTGGACCCGGGCGCGCCCGTCTTCACGGGCGCGCTCGGCCTGCTCGCGACCAACATCACGCTGTTTGCCGGCGCCACGCTGGTCGCGGACGGCGCGGGCCAGCCGGGCGGGCTCCCGTCCGCCGGCACCAACATCGGGGGCCAACAGGGCGCCGGCTCGAGCCCCGGGTGCGGCGGCGGGCCGGGCTCGTCGGTCGGTCAAGGCGGCAACGGCGCGGCCTACGGCGGCGCCGGAGGGGTCCCGACGAACACGTACGTCCAGAACAACCTCTGCACCGCCTGCAACGAGCCGCCCGATCCGGTCCACTGCGCCTCCGCCGCGTCGCAGCCCACCGGGACCGCGACGGGTGACGACTTCGACATGGGCTCCGGCGGCGGCGCCGGCGGCAACAGCTCCGGCTGCTCGAGCTCCGGCGGTCGCGGCGGCCACGGTGGCGGAATGGTCCTGCTCTTGGCGTCCTCCACGATCACGATCGACGGCCTCGTGACGGCGAGCGGCGAGACGCCTCCCCCCGATCCGTCGGCCTGCGGGTACCACCCGGGCGGCGGCGGCGGCTCCGGCGGCTCCGTGGTCCTGTCCGCGCCGACCGTGGTCGGGCTCGGCACCGTCTACGCCCTCGGGGGCAACGGCGGTCAAGCGCTCGGCGACGCGAGCTCCACGTGGGGCTGGGGCGGCGGCGGCGGCGGCGGCGGGCGCGTCAAGGTGTTCGCGCCGGACAACCAGTTCGGGGGCCTGATCCGCGTGGACGGCGGCGCCGGCGGTGCCTCGCCACCTGATGCGTCGAGCGCACCCGGCTCGCCGGGCGACGCGGGCTCGGTCGGGATCGACACGACCATCCCCGCTTCGCTGGTCTACGGCGGCACCTGCCCCTGAGCGTGGCTGGGGGAGCGCGGCGCGACCCCGGCTCGGCACGCGCGCGGCGCGCGCTCGCTCAGCGCGCCGCGTACGCCCGCGCGATGGCGCCCGGCTCGGCCGCAACCTCGCCCGTCTCGGTGAAGATCGCCGCGACGAGGCGCGCCGGCGTGACGTCGAAGGCCGGGTGGAGCACGCGGGCACCCTCGGGGACGATGCGCCGCGTCCCCACCACGGCGAGCTCGTCGGCGCTGCGCTCCTCGATCACGATGGCCGAGCCGTCGGGCGTCGCGAGGTCGAAGGTGCTCCACGGGGCGGCGACGTAGAAAGGCAGCTCGTGGACCCGAGCGAGGCACGCGACGCCGTAGGTCCCGATCTTGTTCGCGACGTCGCCGTTCGCCGCGATGCGGTCGGCGACGACCACGACCACGTCGCCGAGGCCGCGCGCCATGCAGTGCGCCGCCATGCCGTCCGAGATCACCGTCACGTCGATGCCGTCCTCGGCGAGCTCCCAGGCGGTGAGGCGCGCACCCTGCAGATAGGGGCGCGTCTCGTCGGCGATGACGCGCACGCGCTTGCCCGCCGCCACGGCCGCCCGCACCACGCCGAGGGCCGTGCCGAAGCCGCCGGTCGCGAGCGCCCCCGCATTGCAATGGGTCAGCACCGTGCAGGTGTCGGGCAGGCGCGCCGCCCCCGCCGCGCCGATGCGCTGGCACGCCCGCACGTCCTCGCGGTGCAGCTCCCGCGCCACGGCCGCGAGGCGCGCCGCGCGCTCGGGGCCCGCGAGCTCGCGCGCCGTGCGGGCCGCGTGCAGCATGCGCTCGACGGCCCAGGCGAGGTTGACGGCGGTCGGGCGCGTCGCCCGGAGCTCGGCCGCCGCGGCCTCGAGCGCCGCGACGAAGGCCTCGGGGCCGAGATCCGCGGCCGCACGCGCGCCGAGCGCGACGCCGTACGCCGCCGCGATGCCGATGGCGGGCGCGCCGCGCACCACCATCGCCCGGATGGCCTCGGCCATGGCGCTCGCGCTCTCGACCACCTGGTAGGCGACCTCCCCCGGCAGCAAGCGCTGATCGAGCACGAAGGCGCGCCGGTCCTCGGCGTCGAGCTCGGCGGCGGAGTAGTGGGTGCCCGAGAGCGGGGCGAGCTCGGGCGGCAATCGCGCAACGGTGACGGCGGGCACGGCCGGAGACGAGCACGGAGCCCCTCGACCGGCAACGGCGATGAAGTTACCTAACGGAACTTTTTTGCCTTGGCCGGCACGAGGAAATTGGTATGCTCTGCGCCGCCAGCCTCGCAGCACGTGTGCGCCGGCCCCTGGTCGCGAGCCCCCCCGGGGAGTGCCGCGCCGAGCCGACGCGGGCCTCGCCGCGGTCGCCTGGTCACCCGCCACCCCATCGAGGAGAGCACGCCATGGCTTTCACACTTCCAGAGCTTCCGTGGGCGAAGGACGCCCTCGCACCGCACATCAGCGCCGAGACGCTCGACTACCACTACGGCAAGCATCACCAGGCCTACGTCACCAACCTGAACAAGCTCGTCGAGGGCAAGCCCGAGGCGAGCAAGACCCTCGAGCAGATCATCGTCGCGTCCGAGGGCGGCGTGTTCAACAACGCCGCACAGATCTGGAACCACACCTTCTACTGGAGCTCCATGAAGCCGGGCGGCGGCGGCAAGCCCACGGGCAAGCTGCTCGAGCTCGTCACGCGGGACTTCGGCTCGGTCGACGCCCTGCTGCAGCAGCTCGGCGAGGCGGCGAAGACCCAGTTCGGCTCCGGCTGGGCGTGGCTCGTCGAGGAGGGCGGCAAGCTCAAGGTGACGAAGACGTCGAACGCCGACCTGCCGATGAAGCACGGCCAGAAGGCGCTGCTCACCTGCGACGTCTGGGAGCACGCCTACTACATCGACTACCGCAACGCGCGTCCGAGCTACGTGGACGCGTACCTGCAGCACCTCGTCAACTGGGACTTCGCCGCGAAGAACCTCGGCTGACGCAGCGCCGGGCCGGCTGCGAGCCGGCGTGACGCGCGACGCACGGGCGGCGCGGGAGCTCTCCCCGCCGCCCGCGCTCTATTTTGTCCGCGGCGCGCGGCCGCGGCCCGGAGCGCCGGACCTCGAGCACGCACCTCTGCGTACCGGCAGCGAGCGCCGGAAATCCGAGGGACAAAAAAGCTCGAGGGCGAACTCGGTTGCCCGAGTCGCCCTCGACGGAGAGTCCCACTTGCGCGCGGATGGTTCCGGTGGTCCATCTCGGCCGACCTATTCGGTCGGTGCGCGCCACCCGCGATGCACCTGCGCAGGTGCAACCGGGCATCATCGTACTCCGTCGGCTTCCAGTCGCAGGGGGCGGTTCGCGCCGCGCGCACCATGCGTCCGAATCACGCGGTTTTTAGCCGCGAGAGCTTCACCCGCGAACGGTCGGGGCAGCGTCGAGCCGAAGCTCCGTGCTACCGACCCCCTGCGCCGCCTGGGCTGAGGGAGCCTACCCGAACCGTCACGAGATCTGACGTCCTCTGTCGCCACACCGGCTCCAAGTCGATCCTTCCACGGGTCTCGACTCGGCGGGGGCTCGCTTGCGCGAGCTCGCCACCGGCAGGCCAGGGCCATCAACACCACGCACCGGTTAAAGAACGCAGCGCGCAATGACCCAGGACGCCTTCGATCGCTTCCGCTCGACCTTGCGGTCGAGTGAGCTGCCCACTCAGGCTTATTATCGCCTGCGTCACGACAGCCCCCGCACCCGATTCGCCACCCGCTCCGGGCCCGCCTAGTCAAGGACTTGGGCCGTTTGCGAGGGGCTAGCTCCGGCGGTTTTCCGGCACCCGAAGGTGCTGGTACCCCGGCGCGAGATGCCCTTCTACGATCTCTGCAACCGACTAGATGTCACGAGTACCCACCAGTCTTCCGACTCCCGAGCGCGGTGCTTGCGCACTTGCGATCGCCGCTTCACCCGCCGCCCCTTGCCACGCGCGCGCCTGCGCGCGCCGGACACGACGAGATCCACGTCGACGTCGGTGCTCCGTTGCCGGAAACCCCGACCCCAGGTGATGCTGCAGTTGGGCGCCGCAGTCACCAGCTACGACCCACGCCGTCCTCTCGTTGGAGGCCGCTCACCCTTGGGTGAGGCGGCGACCCGCGCATGCTTGTTAGGTCACGCGCGAGCCGGGCGGCAGAGCCGCTGACGCTCCCTGTCATGTTGCAGCTCGGCGGGCCGAAGCCTGCCACTGCCGCAACACCGAGGACCCATCCTCTCGCAGTGCGCCAACACTGCGCGGTTGTGAGCCCGGAGCGCCTTCCACCGATGGATCCCCCGGTCTCCCGCCGGCCTTTCGGTCGGCATCTTCCCTGGAGCTGCCACTGCTGCCACCGCTTCGCCGCGGGGGCGCAGCTTCCAACACGCGTTCACGCGCACGCGGTGCGCGCTAGGTCCCGGCTCGTGCGGCTATTCGCCGTACGCGCCCGGGCCACGTGAGGCCCATCGACTTCTGCAATCGAAACGGTCCGTGAGCACACCCCGGAACGGCCCAAACTCCGACGCTGACACGGTGGCAAGCCACCGACGGTCGGAGGGCGAAGCTCGTGAGAGCCGCGCCCACCGGGTTGTCACAGGCCAGGGGCCGCGCGCCTTGCGGTCGCGTTTTGGCCCCCACCGCGGCGACCGCTCGCCTCGGTGGATTTACCCCAACCTGTTCGACCCGAGCACTCCTTGTCGCGAACCCGTGCCGTGCGCGGGGTGGAAACTCCGCACACAGCGCCCATGCGGTGACTTGGGCTCTTTCGAACGAATCCGCCTGGCACACCACGCGTCAAGCGCAGCGCGCCGTGAGGGTTGCCGCACGCGCGCCCTCGCGAAAGAAGCGCACGCACGAACGGACCCGAAGTGCTTTCCACCGTGGAGCTCACCGGCTGAGATAAATCTGCCTGTGAAGTCAGCCATCGCCCGGGGTCTCCCCCGTGCTCCGGACCGACGTGGCCTTCTTTGTCCCGGCCCTTCCACGGCGTTGACGTAGCCGTGAAACGAACGGGGTCGGTCGCGTGTCGGCTGAGCGCAACAAGGCGCGCAACCTCCGGTCGCGACCGCAGCCACCTCGACGGTTTCTGCGTTTGGTACCGCCCCGCGGGTTGATGTCCCGCGGAACTTCCAAGGACAGAACTTAGTCAGCCGGCCCCTATTTGCAAACAAAAATATCGCGGCCGCGTGCTTTTTTTTGTCCACAGACTTATCCACAAGTTGTCAGCATCGCCCAGAAAACAGGCCACTTGGCGCGCGCACCCGGCCGCGGCGGCCGATATCATGACAACGTTTGTCTTTATAATTTTTTTTCGCACAAGACGCACCGCTCGCCGCGGCGTGCTAGCTTCGAGCGGCCCGGCCGCGGTGTGCTCTCGACCCCGCTGCGGGGCGACGACGCCGGCCCAGAGCGCGCGACGCCCGGGCGCCGCGACACCGGGACCGAAGCCGTGAAACATCTCTCGCACCCGAGCACATCCCTCGCGGGTCACGACCGCGCCTCGCTCGCCCGCTGGCTCGTGCCGCGCGGCGCGACCGAGGCGGAGGCGGAGCGCGCAGCCACGCGCGCGCTCCGCACGGCGTTCCGCGGCCCGCGCCCCGACGCGCTCGGTACCGCCCAGCCCGAGCCGCCCCCCGGGTGCGCCTGGGACGCGGCGACGTTGCAGGCCGCGAGCGTCCCCTCGCGGGCCCGCGCCGCGCTGCTCGAGCTCTCGCCGGCGCCCTGCCTCGAGCTCGTCGAGCGCGCACCGAGCGCCGACGGTGCCACGCGCCTCTTGTTCCGCACCTGGGACGGCCGGCTCATCGAGTCGGTGATCATCCCGGCGACGGCGGAGCGGCCGCGACCGCGCACCACGCTCTGCGTCTCGAGCCAGGTGGGCTGCGCGCGCGCCTGCAGCTTCTGCGAGACCGGCGTGCACGGGCTCGAGCGGCACCTCCACACGGCCGAGATGGTCGATCAATACCGCATCGCCCGCGCGCTGCCGCAGGCCGCCGCGGCCCCGATCTCGAGCATCGTGTTCATGGGCATGGGCGAGCCCTTCGACAACCTCGACGCGGTGCTGCGTGCGGTGGAGCTCCTGTGCGAGCCGTACGCCTTCGCCTTCGCCCCATCGCACGTGACCGTGAGCACCGTCGGCGTGGCGGACAAGATCGCGGTCTTCTTCGCGCGCACGCGCGCCGAGCTGGCAGTGAGCCTCAACGCGCCCGACGACGCGCGCCGCACGCGCATCATGCCGGTCGGAGCGCGCTTCGACCTCGCGAGCCTGCACCGCGCCATCGTCGAAGCGCTGCCACGCGGACGGCGTATCCTGTTCCAGTACGCTCTGTTCGCCGGGTACAACGACGCGCCCGCGGACGCCGAGCTGCTCGCCTCGTTCGTGCAGGGCATCCGCTGCCGCGTGAACGTCATCCCGGCCAACCCGGGACCCGACACGGCGCTCACGACGCCGAGCGACGAGCGCGTCGACGCCTTCGTCGCGGCGCTGCGCAGCCGAGGGGTGCGGACGCTCGTGCGCAAGCCGCGCGGACGCGACGTCGGGGGTGCGTGCGGACAGCTCGCCGGCGCGCGCCGTCGGGCGAGCCTGCCCGTGGTGCGCGGCTAGCCCCGGCGCCGTGCCGTGTATCCCCGCCCGGCGGGGAGGCGTAGCATCGGCCCGATGCCGCTCGCCGCCGACGAGGTACTGACGCGCCTGGCGCGCGAGCTGCGCACCCTGCGCAGCGTGCGCCTGGGACCCGGGCTGCCCGAGCGCCTCGCAGCCCTGTTGCCGCGCGCGCTCGTGACGCGGCGTGCGGGCCCGGTCGACGCGTGCGTGGTCGCGGCCACGCAGGTGAGCACGACCGGCGCCGTCGTCCCCGAGCCGCCGCGCGGACTGTGCGAGGGAGCGCGCCGCACGCTCGTCGTGATGTCCGACGTCGCGCGCGGCGCCGCGCCCTTCCTCACGGCCGGCGCGGGTCGGTTGCGGCCCTTGTCGCTCTACTGCGAGCTCGCGGTCATCGATGTGTGCGCGGACGGAGCCGTGGTGCGCGAGCTCGCGCCAGGCGTGTCTGCGCGGCAGGTCCAGGCCCTGCTCGATGGGTCCGCCACGCCTGCGGCGACGGAGGGCGACCGTGGCCCCCCCGCGCTCCTCGTGCCGGCAAACGTTGCGGAGATGCGCGTCTTGCGCGATGGTTCACGCCATGGCCTGGCCTGAGAAGACCGCCCCGACCACGGACGCCAGCGAGAAGCGAACCCTCGGCAAGGGCGTGTTCCGACGCTGCGAGAGCTGCGGACACACCGGAACCGCCGAGGAGCTGGTGGCCCACTTCGAGGTGTGCGCGCACTGCGGTCACCACCACCGCCTCGCCGCGTCCCGGTGGCGCGAGCTCATGCTCGACGGCGGAGCGCTCGAGCCCTGGGACGGCGATCTGCGGCCGCGCGACCCCTTGTCGTTCAGCGACGGCACGCCCTACGACGAGCGCCTGCGCAGCTCGCTGAAGAAGACGGGGCACCACGATGCCATCGAGATCGGCAGCGGCCGCATCGACGGCCGCGCGGTCGCCTACGGCAGCTTCATCTTCGCCTTCATGGGCGGGAGCATGGGCTCGGTCGTGGGCGAGAAGGTGACGCGCCTGTTCGAGCGGGCGACGCGCGAGCGCCTGCCCGTCGTGCTCCTGCAGGCGTCCGGCGGCGCGCGCATGCAGGAGGGCATCTTGTCTCTCATGCAGATGGCCAAGAGCGTGAGCGCCCTCGAGCGCCTGCGCGCCGCTGGGCTGCCCTTCGTGTCGTGCCTGCTACACCCCACGACGGGCGGTGTCGCCGCGAGCTTCGCGTTCCTCGGCGACGTGAACATCGCGGAGGCGAACGCGCTCATCGGCTTCGCGGGCCCGCGGGTCATCGAGAACACCATCGGGCAGACCCTGCCGCAGGGCTTCCAGCGCGCGGAGTTCCTCCTCGAGCACGGCATGGTGGATCTCGTGTGCTCGCGCCTCGAGATGAAGGCGCGGGCGAGCCTGGTGCTCGCCCACCTCGCGGACGGCCGGCCGCGCGCGTGAGCCGCACCGAGACGCTGCGCGCCGAGCTCGCGCGGCGCGTGAGCCGCGGCGCAGCGCTCGGTCTCGGACGCGTCGAGGCGGCGCTCGCGGGCCTCGGCCACCCCGAGCGGGCGCTCACCTGCATCCACGTCGCGGGCACGAACGGCAAGGGCAGCGTGTGCGCCATGCTCGAGGCGATGGGGCTGAGCGCCGGGCTGCGCACGGGCCTCTACAGCTCGCCGCACCTCTGCCGCCTGAACGAGCGCATCCGGATCGGCGGCGAGCCCATCGCCGACGAGCCCTTCGCGGACGCGCTCGAGGCGGCGCTGCGCTCCGAGCTCACCTTCTTCGAGGCGCTCACGGTCGCCGCCTTCGTCGCGCTACGCGAGGCCGCGGTGGAGCTCGCCATCGTCGAGGTCGGCCTCGGCGGGCGGCTCGACGCGACCAACGTGCTGGCGGCGCCCGCGGCCGCCGCCGTCGTGAGCATCGACCTCGACCACACCGAGTGGCTCGGCGACGATCTGCGCTCGATCGCCGCGGAGAAGGCGGCGATCTTCAAGCCCGGTGCGCCGGCGGTGGTCGGGCCGCTCGCCCCCGAGGCGCTCGACGAAGCGCGCCGGCGCGCGGTCGCGTGCGGCGCCGGCCCGCTCTGGGAGGTGGTGGTCGGCGCGCCGGGCGCGACCGCGAGCCCGGTCACGGCGACGCCCGGTGCGCGGGCGGGCGTCGTCACGCCGACCGCGCGGGGCGTCGCCGTCCGGGGCCCCGGGGGGCGTGCGCTCGACACCGACCTCGCCCTCGCCGGGCCGCACCAGGTCGCGAACGCCGTCGTCGCGGTGGCGCTCGCGTGGGCGGTGCAAGAGCGGCTGCCCGGGCTCGCGCGCGCGGCCGCGCCCGGCCTCGCCGGCGCACGCTGGCCGGGCCGCCTCGAGCGCATCGACCGGGCCGGCGTCACGGTGTGGCTCGACTGCGCACACAACCCCGCCGGTGCGCGGGCGCTCGCCGCGAGCCTCGCGGGGACCCTCGACCCCGACCGGACGGTGCTCTTGTTCGGCGCGATGGGCGACAAGGCGTGGCCGGAGATGCTGGACACCCTGGCCCCGCTCGCCCGCCGCCGCTTTTACTGCGAGCCGCTCGAGGCGAGCGCCGGCCGAAGGTCCGCGGAGCCAAGCGCGCTCGCGGCGCGGCACGCGGGCGCGACGGAGCCGCACCCGGAGCACGCGCTCGCACGGGCCCTCGCGGGCTGCCGGCCGGGCGACGCACTCGTCGTGTGCGGCTCGATCTTCCTCGTCGGGGCGGTGCGCGCCACCTTGCTCGGCGTGACCCGCGACCCGCCCGTCCCGCTGTGACTCGTGTTTCGCCCTTCCGGGCGAAGCACTCGTGGCCCCGTCGATTCCGCGCTTGCGCCCCGTCGGACAGGAGACGGACAATGCCGCCCCGGCTGTGGGGCGCGGGAGTACCCATCCGCGAACGAGCGCCCATCATGCCAAGCCCCCGCAAGGCCCAGCCTGCCCCCTCCCCCTCCGGCGCCACCGCGCCGCCCGTCCTGTTCGGCACCGACGGCGTGCGCGGCGTCGCGAACGAGCCTCCCATGACGCCGGAGCTCGCCCTGCGCCTCGGCCGGGCGATCACGCACATCGCGCAGCGCATGCGGGCCGAGCGGCGCCCCTTCGACCCGACCCCTCCACGCTCGCGGCGCCGGCCGCCGACGGGCCACGACGAGCGCGACGCGGTGCGGATGGACCACGAGCTCGGTGCCGGGCGGCGCGTGCGCATCGTCATCGGCAAGGACACGCGCCTGTCGGGCTACATGCTCGAGACCGCCCTCGCCGCCGGTATCTGCGCGATGGGCGGACGCGTGCTCCTGTGCGGGCCGATCCCGACGCCGGGTGTGGCCCAGCTCACGGTCAGCATGCGCGCCGACGCCGGCGTGGTCATCAGCGCGAGCCACAACCCCTACGCCGACAACGGCATCAAGATCTTCGGGCCCGACGGCTACAAGCTCGACGACGCACTCGAGCGCGAGATCGAGCGGCTGGTCCACACGAACGAGCTCGACCGACGCGGCTCCAAGGGAGCCGCCATCGGCAGCGCGATGCGCGTGGACGACGCCGCCGGTCGCTACGTCGTGTTCTGCAAGTCGACCTTCCCCAACGAGCTCACGCTCGACGGGGTACGGATCGTCGTCGATGCGGCGCATGGCGCCGCGTATCGCGTGGCGCCCGCGGTGTTCGCGGAGCTCGGTGCCGAGGTGTTCGCGCTCGGCGTGAAGCCGAACGGCGTGAACATCAATCAGAAGACGGGCGCGCTCCACCCGGAGGGCACGGTGCAGGAGGTGCACAAGCGCCGCGCGCACCTCGGGATCGCGCTCGATGGTGACGCGGACCGGGTCATCGTGGTCGACGAGCGCGGCCAGATCGTGGACGGTGACCAGATCATGGCCCTGTGCGCGGCGCGCATGCTCGCGGCGCGCACGCTCCCGAAGCGCACGCTCGTCACGACCGTCATGTCGAACCTCGGGCTCGAGCGCGCCGTGGAGCGCGCCGGAGGCAAGCTCGTGCGCACGCCGGTCGGCGACCGCCACGTGGTCGACGCGATGCGCAAGGGCGGCTACCGCTTCGGGGGCGAGCAGAGCGGACACCTCATCTTCCTCGACCACGCGACGACCGGCGACGGCATCGTGGCGGCGCTGCAGCTGCTCGCCATCGCCGTGCGCGAGGGCCGTCCCGTCAGCGAGCTCTGCGCGGGCGCGATGGAGCGCGTGCCGCAGGTGCTCGTGAACCGCTCCTTCCCGCGCCGGCGGCCGCTCGCGGAGATGAGCCACGCGGCCCGGGCCATCGCCGCCGCGGAGCGCAGCCTGGGCGAGGCGGGGCGCGTGCTCGTGCGCTGGAGCGGCACGGAGCCGAAGCTCCGGGTCATGGTGGAAGGCGACGACGAGCGTGCGATCCGCGGCCTGGCCGAGGGCATCGTCGAGGCCGCCTGCACCGACCTCGCTTGACGCCCGCGCCGTGGGTCACAGGGCGCGGTTCATGAAGAGGTCCTCGAGCGTCTCGCGGCGCGGCAGCACCTCGACGACCTGAGCGCCGGCGGCGAGGGCCCGGGCGAGGAGCGGCCCGACCGCGTCCTGGCCCACGACCTCGACCACGACGACGCCCGGGCGCTCGCGCACCGTGAAGCCGTCGGCCGCGAGGGCGGCGCGGAGCTCGTCGCTCGGGTCGCCGAGCGTCACGTCGGTGCGCAGCACCTCGCCCCGCAGCAGCTGACGGATGGCGCCCGAGACCACGACCTCGCCATTGCGCAGGATGACGACGTGGTCGCACATGGCCTCGACGTCGCTGAGGATGTGCGTCGAGAAGAAGATCGTGCGCCCCGCGTCCCGCTCGGCGAAGAGCAGGTCGCGCACCTCCTTGCGCCCGACCGGATCGAGGCCGCTCATCGGCTCGTCGAGCACGAGCAGCTCCGGGTCGGCGACCAGGGCGGCGCCGAGCGCCGTGCGCTGCAGCATGCCCTTCGACAGGCGCCGCACCTGCCGGTCCGCGGCGTAGAGCACGCCCGTCCGGTCGAGCACCTCCGCGGCGCGCTCGCGCACGCGCTTGCCGCCGAGGCCCGAGAGCCGGCCGCAGAGCTCCACGAACTCGCGCGGCGTGAGGTAGGGGTAGACGTAGGGATTCTCGGGCAAGAAGCCGAGCCGCTGGCGCGCGGCGCGCGAGGGCACGCGCTCGCCGAACAGGTGCGCCTCGCCGCCGCTCGCGGAGATGAGGCCGAGCAGCATCTTGATGGTCGTGGTCTTGCCGGAGCCGTTGGGCCCGAGAAAGCCGACGATCTGGCCGCGGCGCACCTCGAAGCTCACGCCCCGCACCGCCTGGACCGTCTTGCGGCGCAGGAGGCCGAGCTTGAAGGTCTTGCGCAGGCCGGTCGCGCTGATGAGGACGTCGGAGTCGGGCGCGGCGGACCGGGGGCCGGGTGCCTCGTCGCGGTCCACCTGCTGTCGGGGCTCGGCCACGGGAGATGAAATAGGCGGTGGCGACCGCGCTGCCAAGTGGGCGCCGGCGCGGAGGCGCGTCGAGGCCCTGCGCGCACGAAAAAACCCTCGGTCTCCCGAGGGCGTCGGTGTTAGAACCGGGGCGTCGAAGTGGCCGAGGCCGCGCGCGCAGGGGCGGGCGCCTCGCGCCGGCACTTCCCCTCGACCTGCGTGGCGAACACCATGTCCAAGCTTCCTCAGGCACCGGGCTTTTCCTCGTGGCGCCGTTCCGGGCGCGTCGTGTTGCCGCTCGTCGCAGCCCTCGCCGTCAGCGCGAGCGCCGAGGCGCAGCCGACGCCCTACGACCAGCCACCCCCCGGCGCGCCGCCCGGCACACCCCCCGGCGCACCCCCCGGCGCACCGCCCGGCGCACCGCCCGGCGCGATGCCGGGCAGCCCCGGCGCCCCCTACGGCGCCCCGCCGGGCGCTCCGCCGGGCCCGGGCATGCCCCCGGGGGCGACGGCCGGTACGAGCTTCGGCGACCCGGCGGCCGCGGGCTCCTGGGGCACGCAGGGCGGCTTCGGAGCGCAGCCTCCGGCGGCGCCGGAGCCCGAAGAGGACGAGGCCGAGTGGCGCGACATCTCGCTCTCGGAGCAGATCGACCTCACCGGCTCGACCGGCCTCTTGCGCGTGTCGAACGCCGGCTCGGGCGCGGGCGGCACCTTCCGCGTGGGCTTCCTGTTCGACTGGTTCAAGTCGAGCGGCTTCTTGTGCAACGCCGACCACCCCTGCGCGCGCGGCGCGAACGTGCAGCAGGAGGACGACAGCGTGAGTCACGTGGGGGCGACCTTCGGCCTCAACGCCACGCCCATCAGCTTCCTCGAGGCGTACGCGACCATCCGCACCTACGCGAACTCGAACGACCAGGCGAGCCCCGCGCTCTTGCAGGTGCTCGGCGACACGACGCTCGGCGTGAAGGCCTTCACGCCGAAGCCGATCAAGGACGTGATCTCGTTCGGCGGCGAGGCGCGCCTGCTGCTCCTGAACGGGGCCGGCTCGGTCGGCATCAAGGGCGGCGGCACGAGCGCGGAGTTCCTCGCGCTGACCTCCGTCGACTTCCGCCGCAAGAAGGCGCCGGTCCGCCTCCACCTGAACCTCGGCTACCGCATCGACAACTCGGGCAAGCTCGTGTCCGACGTCGAGGACGAGCGCGCCGTCCGCGACCCGCAGCTCGCGGGCGCGCTCGGCCGCATCCCGGTGACCCGGGTCGAACGCTTCGGCCTGGGCATCAACCGCGTCGACTTCTTCCAGACGTACTTTGGCGTCGACGTGCCGCTGAAGTGGGTACAGCCCTACCTCGAGTACACGGTCGACATCCCGGTCAACCGGCAGGGCTACGAGTGCCACACGCGCACCATCTCGCCCGGCGACGTGTGCCTCGCCCTGTCGGACCTGAAGGACAAGGACTCGGGCTCTCCCGGCTACAAGGCGATCCCGTCGCACCTGTCGCTCGGCGTGAAGGCGACGCCGTTCAACGGCGTGTGGCGCGGCCTGAGCGGTCACCTCGGCTTCGACATCGGCCTCTCGGGCAAATCGACGTTCATCGAGGAGGTCGCCCCGACGGCGCCGTGGACCATGTACCTCGGCCTCGGCTTCGCCTTCGACATGAAGGAGAAGGAAGTCGCCGCGGCGCCGCCGCCGCCCCCGCCGCCCCCGCAGCAGGTGACCGTCGCGCCGACGCAGTACTTCGTGCGCGGCTTCCTCCACGAGAAGGGCGCGCCGACGCCCGTCGCCGACGCCATCATCGCGGTGACCGGGCGGCCCGAGCCCCCGGTCGCGACGGGCGCGGACGGGCGCTTCCTGACCTACGAGCTCGTGCCCGGCATGTACTCCCTCTCGATCACGGCGCCCGGGTACAAGCCCGGCACGTGCACCGCGGAGGTCAAGCCCGCCCAGCCGGTAGTCCCGGCGCCCGGGACGCCCGGCACCCTGCCGCCCTTCCCGCCCGGGACGCCGCCGCCGGCCCCGGTGCCGGTCACGCCGTCGGGCCCGGTGTTCACGGACCTCGACTGCGAGCTCGAGTCGCTGCCCAAGCTCGGCGACCTCAAGGGCACCGTGAAGGACGACGAGAGCAACGCCGGTGTCGCCAACGCCACGGTCGAGGTGACGGACGCGACGGGCCAGAAGCACAGCGCGACCACCGACGGCTCGGGCACCTTCACGGTGAAGGCCCTGCCGCCGGGGACCACGCTGGTGAGCGCCCAGGCCAACGACTACCTCATGGGTCGCGCCGAGGCTGACGTGAAGCCGAAGGACGGCGCGAGCGTCACCGTGGGCGTCACCAAGCGGCCCAAGGTGGCCAACGCCCGCATCATCGGCGATCAGATCCAGATCCTGAAGCGGGTGCAGTTCAAGACCGACTCCGCGGAGCTCGATCCGGTGTCGAACTCGATCCTCGCCGAGGTCGCCGATGTCATCCAGCGCAACCCGCAGGTGAAGCTCCTCGAGGTGCAGGGCCACACCGACGACACCGGCGCGGCCGACTACAACCAGAAGCTGAGCCAGGATCGCGCCGAGTCGGTCATGAAGTGGCTCACGGGCGCCGGCGTCGACGCGGCTCGCCTCCAGGCCAAGGGCTACGGCAAGTCGCGACCCATCGCGCCCAACGTGACGCCTGCCAACCGGGCCAAGAACCGCCGCGTGCAGTTCATCATCATGCAGAAGCAGTAGGCTCCCGGTAGAGCCGCGACGAGGGCCGGTGGTCACGAGACCGCCGGCCCTTTTTTCATGTCGTCGGTCGTCGGTGGTCGGTCGGCTAGGCGGACCCCTCGGGCGCCCGCGCCGCCGCGTCGCACGACCTGCCGTTGCTGGCGTCGGGCCCGCCCGAAGGGCCGCGTCGGCCGAGAACCGACGACCGACGACCGACGAGCTCCTCAGCGCTTCTTGTCGCCGCCGAAGATCGCGTGGCGCACGTAGGAGAGCTGGCTCTTGGCGATCTCCTTGGCGACGGCGAGGCGGTCGGTCTTGCGCGCCGAGGCGCGGGTCCACAGCTGTCCGGTCTCGTAGAGCTCGCGTGTCGCGGCGCGCTGCAGCTTGCCGCTCGAGGTCTTCGGCAGCACGCCGACGTCGAGCGGCACGACGTCGTCGACCGTGAGGCCGATGCCCTGTCGCACGACCTTGCGCACCGCGACCTTGAGCGCCTCGCGTGCGTCGACGTCCGAGACGCCGGTCTCGAACGCCACGACGACGCGCTCGCGGTCGTTGAGCGGCTTGCGCGTCCCGAACGCGATGACGTTGCCCTTGCGCACGCCCTCGACCTTGCCCGCCTCCCACTCGAGGTCCTGGGGGTAGTAGTTGCGGCCGTTGACGATGATGAGCTCCTTGATGCGGCCGCAGACGTACAGGCTGCCGTCGACGAAGTAGCCGAGGTCGCCGGTGCGCAGCCAGCCACCCGCGAAGGCGGCGCGCGTGAGCTCGGGCTCGTCCCAGTAGCCGCGGGTCACGCTCGGGCCGCGCAGGCGGATCTCGCCCACCTCGCGATCCGGCAGGCGCCGCTCGCCGGCGGCGTCGTCGACGGCGAACACGGCGATGTCGTGCCCCTCGAAGGCCGGCCCGCAGCACACCACGTCGACCGCCTTGTCGCCGTCGCCGGCGAGCGGCACGGCGCGGTGCTCGGCGGCGAGCAGCGCGCCGTCGACGTCGTCGCTGCGCACGCCGACCCCGGCGTTGTCGAAGGAGACCGCCAGGCTCGACTCGGCCATGCCGTAGCACGCCAAGATGGCGCGCCGGTCGAAGCCGATGGGAGCGAACTTGTCGGCGAAGGCCCGGAGGTTGGCCGCGCGGATCGGCTCGGCGCCGCAGCCGGCCACGCGCCACGCCGAGAGGTCGAGCCCGGCCACCTCCTCGTCGCGCACGCGCTTGACACACAGCGCGTAGGCGAAGTTCGGCCCGAAGGAGATGGTGCCGCGCTGCCGGCTCAGCACCTCGAGCCACTTGGCCGGCCGCTTGAGGAAGGACAGCGGCGGAATGAAGGTGACCGTGTTCTTGTGGAACAGCGGCCCGAGCACGAAGCCGATGAGGCCCATGTCGTGGTAGAGCGGCAGCCACGACACGCCGCTGTCGACCCCGTCCTCGACCTTGAGGCCGAGCTGCATGAAGGCGCGCACGTTGGCGGCGAGGTTGCCGTGGGTCAGGATGACGCCCTTGGGTCGACTCGTGGAGCCGCTCGTGAACTGCAGGAAGCAGGTGTCGTCGAGGTCGATCTTCTCGGGGCGGAACGCGGCCCGTTCCTTGCGCAGCACCTCCACGGCGACGATCTGCTCGAGGTTCTGCGCCCGGAGCTGCACCTCGCCGAGCAGGCGCTTGATGTCGCCGTCGGTCACGAGCACGCGGGCGCCGCTCTTGGCCACGATGTGCAGCGTGTTCTCGAGGTAGCCCGAGAGCTTCGACAGACCGGCGGGCGGGTAGATCGGCACCGGCACGATGCCGGCGCGCACCGCCCCGAGGAAGGCGAAGACGAAGTCCTGGTTGTCGGGGAGGATGAGCGCCACCCGGTCGCCCTTGCGCAGGCCGAGCGCCTGGAGCGCACCGCCGAAGCGCGCCGTCGCACGCTCCACGCCGCCGTAGGTGAAGAACGGCTCTGCGTTCGACGCCTCGTCGACGAAGCGGTAGCCCGTTCGCCCGCTCTCGGCGGCGTCCTCGATGGCCCGAGCGACCGTGCGCAGCGTCACTCCGACCACCTTCCGTCGGCGCGCAGCCGCGTCTCGACCGCTCGCGCGACGTCGCCCACCGTCTCGACCTCGCGCAGATCGTCGTCGGCGATCGTGAGCCCGAACTTGTCCTCGAGCTCCGCCACGACCTCCATCACGCCGAGCGAGTCGATGCCGAGCTCGCCCACGAGCTCGGTCGACTCGCGGAGCTCGACCTTGTGCTCGGTGTGCACCTCGAGCACGCGCATGAGCTCCTTCACCACCGCCTCGTGGCCCCAGCTGGTCCCTGCACTCTTCTCCATGAGAAGCCCTCTACAAACGCCTGCCGCTCGTACCCGAGCCGGCACGCCGTGGGAGCGGCAGCCGGCCCGAGGGGTCCCTTTAGCCGATTTGCGGCGACGGCGGGAGGCTCTGCACCGTGCCGCGCGGGCGGCGCGGGTCAGCCCGCCTGTTTCGCCACGGCGGCGGCCTGCGCGGCGGCCTCCGGGTCGCCGAGGTAGCGACGCCCGAGCGGCCGGAGATCGGCGCCGAGCTCGTAGACGAGCGGAAGGCCCGTCGGGATGTCGAGCGCCGCGATGTCGGCGTCGGCGATGCCGTCGAGGTGCTTCACGAGCGCCCGGAGGCTGTTGCCGTGCGCCACGACGAGCGGGACGCGCCCCGCACGCAGCTCCGGCACGATGGCGTCGTGCCAGTACGGCACGAGGCGCGCGACGACGTCCCGCAGGCACTCGCACGGGGGCAGGAGGTCGGGCGCGAGCTCGCGGTAACGCGGGTCGCGCGCCGGGTGGCGCTCGTCGTCGCGGGCGAGCTCGGGCGGGCGCACGTCGTAGCTGCGCCGCCACGCGAAGACCTGTGGCTGGCCGTACTTGCCGGCCACCTCGCGCTTGTCGAGGCCCTGGAGCGCGCCGTAGTGCCGCTCGTTGAGGCGCCAGGAGCGGCGCACCGGCAACCACTCGAGCCCGAGCTGCTCGAGCGCCAGGTTCGCGGTGACGACCGCACGCCGGAGCACCGAGGTGTGGAGCACGTCCGGCACGATGCCCGCTTGCCGGAGGAGCCTTCCGGCCGCGCGTGCCTCCGCGATCCCCTTGTCGGACAGCGCCACGTCCACCCAGCCGGTGAAGAGGTTCTTCTCGTTCCAGTCGCTCACGCCATGGCGCAGAAGGACGAGCGTGGTGGCCATGCGTCCGTCTTGCGCGCGCCACCGGCGCGCCACAAGCGGCGGCGGCCGCGACCCCGCCGCTCAGCCAGCCCGCACGGCGGCGATTCGCTCGGCGAGCGCCTCGAGTCCCTCGAGGCAGCGCAGGCCGTACCACATGAGATCCTTGCCGTCGCAGAACAGGATGGCCGGAGGGCCCGGCAGCGCGCGGAAGTGCTCGGCGTCGGCCACGCCGAAGGGGTGCGGCTCGTCGGGCAGGAGCACGAGCTCGGGACGACGCGCCGCAACCTCCTCGAGCGTGATGCGCGGGTAGCGCACGTCGCGTCCGCGCGCCGCGTCGAGCGGACGCGGCGGGGCACGCCCGAGATCCGCCGCGAGCGGGTAGCGCCGCTCGCGGTCCACCAGCACGTTGACGCCGCCCGCGAGCGCCAGCGCGTCGCTCACGAAGGTGGCGCCGTTCACGCTCATGAGCGGCTTGGCCCAGATGGGCAGGAAGGTGCGCACGGCCGGCCCCGGCCGCGCCTGGAGCCGCGCGAGCACGGCGTGCGCCGCGGCGAGCAGGGCCTCGTTGTCGCGCGCGCGCTCGGGCAACAGGGCCGCGAGGCGCGCGGCGTGCTCGAGCCCCGCGCCGACCGTGCACGGCAGCGAGAGCAGCACCGGCACGCCGGCGCGCGCGAGGGCCTCGACGTCGTGGCGCGTGTTCTCCTCGCGGTTCGCCACGACGAGGTCGGGGCGGAGGTCGAGCACGGCCTCGACGTCGACCCCCTTGGTGCCACCCACCGACGGCACGTCGCGGAGCTCGGGCTCGGGCGCGACGCAGTAGCGCGTGCGCCCGACGAGACGTGCGCCCACGCCGAGGCGCACCAGGTTGTAGCTGTCGCTCGGGACGAGCGACACGATGCGCTCGGGCGCCGCCGGCCAGGGGGGGCCGAGCGCTTCCATCAGGCACGCCACCAGCTGAGCAGCCACAGGGCGACGCCCGCCGCGCCGACCGCGAGGCCGATGAAGCGCCGCAGGCCCCGACGCTCCGCGGGCGCAGCCACTTCGCGCGCGACGAGCACGAGGCCGAGCGCCGCGAGGGCGAAGCCCCCCACGAGCGCGAGCGACCAGCCGAGGCGCGGCCCCGGCGCGCGCGCGAGCGCCGCGAGCTGCTCCGCGGCGAAGGCCTCCGGCTCGTCCGTGCGCGTGGCCGGAGCGCGCTCGGCGCCCGCCGCGAGCCGGGCGATCTCGCGCTCGGCGAGCTCGAGGTCGTCGGCGTGCGGCGTGACGAGCCAGCGTGTCTCGACCGCCGACGTCCGGACGGCGCGCCACGCGAGCAGCGCGGCGTCGAAGCGCCGGTGCTCCTCCGCGGCGCGCGCCAGGGCGACCAGTCGCTCGTAGGCGACGCGCACGTGCGGGGCACCGGGTGCGTACCAGCCGGCCGCCCGGCGCGCGCGCACGATGGCCTCGCGCACGTCGCCCGCCTCGAGGGCGGCGGTGCTCTCGACGAGCTCGCCCTCGCCGGCCACGATGACGCGGACGCTGGCGGCGCCGAGCCCCGCCGCCACGACGGCGAGGACCGCGAGCGAGCGGGCCGCGACGCGGCGCACGCGTGCCCGGTCCATCACAGAAAATCGCGCCGCCGGAACACGAGCGACGCGAGCGCCAGCAGAAGGACGGTCCAGCCGACCGACGCGCACAAGGCCATCGCGAGGTAGCTGGCGAGGTTCGCGTCGACCGCTTCGCCCGTGAGCAGCGGCCGCGCCGGGACGTAGACGTGCAGGTTCGGCACGAGCTTCGCCAGCACCTTGCCCGTCTCGGAGAGCTCCGGACCGAAGAGCTTCTTCGGCAGACGGGCCAGGGCGTCGGCGTTGCGACCGATGAGGAACAAGAGCAGCGTGAGCAGGGCGCTCAGGAACGGGGTCGAGAACGACGCGAAGAAGAGCGTCAGCGCCGCGACGATGCTCATCTCGCAGGCGGCGAGCGCCGCGCTGGCCAGCACCACGCGCCGCTCGACGGGCGCCGAGCCAGCCAGCACGATCCCGGCCGCCAGGAGGACGAGCGCGAGGGGCAACGGGCCGAAGGTGCGGACCCAGGCCGAGCGCCAGGCGGCGAGGCCGAAGGCGACGGCGAGGCCGAGGCCCACCCCGGCGACGAGCGCCGGCGACGCATCGCCGGTCGCAGCGCACAGCATGAGCACGAGGCCCGTGTCGGCGACCACGAAGCAGCCGAGCACGACCATCATCCCGAGGTACTTGCCGACCAGGTACTCGGCGCGCCCGACCGGGCGCGCGAGCAGGGGCAGGATGGTCTTCTGCTCGAGCTCGCGGTGCAGCGAAGTGACGCCCACGAGGACGGCGACCGCGATCGCGAAGATCGACAGCACCGCGCCGCCGAGGTCGCTCACGACGCGGGGCGCCTCGCTCAGGGTGTAGGCGCCCACGACGAGCGAGTAGAAGCCGACCGCGAAGGCGACGCCCGCGAGCCCGACCAGGATGCGCGCGCGCACGCTCTCCCGGTAGGTGTTGAGCGCGATGGCGGCCATGCGCCTGAGCATTGGCGCCAAAACTAGCAGGCCGCCGGGCGACTTGGCAGGCTTTTCGCTGGCCCGCGCGGGCCTCGGCGCGTCACGGATCGACCACCCGCACGTCGAGGAACCACGGTCCGCTCTGGCTCGTGTAGCCGTCGACCTGCAGGTAGTAGGTGCCCGCGGCGAGATCGAGGTCGAGGTAGCTGCGGCTCGCGTCGTAGCCCACGGCGCAGGCGTTCGGCACCTCGACACCGGGGCAGCTCGGTCCCTTGCGCACGTCGATGAGCGTCGCGTACCCCGAGCCCATCATGTCGAGCACGACGCGCTTCGGCGCCGGCAGGACGAGCCGCAGGAGCTGGTCGGGCGCCGCCTGGCCGCCCTGGTCGCAGCCCGCGCTGAAGTCGTCGTGCGCGTTCGCGGTCGTGCCCTGGAAGAAGCCGCCCTCGGCCGGAATCACGAGCGCGTCGCTGCAGTCGTCGGCGAAGGGCACGATGGTCGGCGGCACGGCGGGTCGGACGAGCGCCGTGAGCTGCATGTCCTCGCCGAGGAGGCTCTCGGCGACGGCGCGGTAGCTCCCCGCCGGGAGGTTGCGGCGGGCCGTGCGCACCGGCGAGGCGTTGCCGGTCCCGCAGGCCACGACGTCCGCGAGGCCCGCGCAGGGCGGCTCGAGCAGCGCCACGGCCGCGACGTCGCCCTGCGCGCGCCGCCCCACGAGCAAGACGTCGCTCGGAACCGCGAGATCGAGCGCGTAGGCGGCATCCACGGCGCCCGCGATGCAGCCGGTCGCGAGATCGTCCTGGTGGTCGGCGAGCGCGACCGCGAGCGTCTGGTTCGGTGGCAGCGCGGGAGCGCCGGCGCAGGTCTCGTCCGCGGGCGGCACGCCCGGCGGGCCGAGCTCGACCGTCACCGAGACGTCGGTGGGGGCGCTCGCCGCGACCGCGACGAAGTAGCTCCCCGCCGGCAGGGCCGTGCGGTGGATGTGGGCGCCCGTCGCCAGCTGGCAGCCGATCTCGTCCGCGGGGAGCGCACAGCCCGAGCCGCGCAGCGACACCGCCGGCTGGCCGTCGCCGTCGAGCGACACCGCGTAGACGTCGACATCGGCGCTCGCCGCGAGGTCGAAGGCATACACGAGCTCGCCCGTCTGCGAGGTGCAGGCCGAGGCGAGGTCCTTGGCCACACCGACGAGGCTCGCGACCACGGGCACGCCCGGCGCGATGGGCAGCGCCGTGCCGCAGGTCTCGTTCGTGGGGGCGGCAGCGGGTGGCAGGATCTGGAGCTCGAGCGTGCCCGTCGCGCCGACGTCCGTCCAGACGTACACCGGAAGTGCGACCTCGACCGCAGGGTCGCCGACCTGCCGCACGCGCACCTTCGCCAGGTGCCCGCTCGGCAGCGCCGGGAAGCTGCCCGAGCACGCGAGCTCCGCCCCGGGGCCGCACTGCGAGAAGACCGACAGCGCCACGTTCGCCGCTCCGCCCACGCGAGCCGTGAGCTCGAGGTCGACCGGCGGGCCGGCCGGCAGCACGACGGCCGCGACGACGTCGCGGGCCGCGGGGGTCGCGAGCGCGCAGCTCGCCGCATAGTCGAGCGACGCCGCGACGGTGGTGAACGGGTAGCTGCCGCTCGTGGCGAGCACGAGCGGATCGGCGCACAGGTCGTGCGCCGGCGCGACGCAGCTCGCGTCGTCGACGGTGCCGTTGCAGTCGTCGTCGACGGCGTTGCCGCAGATCTCCGGCGCGCCGCCGTTCACCGTCGGATCGGCGTCGTTGCAGTCGTGGCCCCCCTGGCAGTGCGCGTCGGGATCACCGTCGCCGTCGACGTCGCGCGTCGCGAACAGGCACAGGGCCTCGGCCTCCACGCAGCTCGCGATGACGCAGGCGTTGCCCTGGGTGCAGGTCACGGGCTCGCCGAGCTGGCAGCCGAGCCCGAGCGCGCAGCGCTCGACGCCGTCGCAGTACCCGCCGTTCTGACACTGGCTGTCGTCGGGGGCGAAGCGGCACCGATCGAAGTCGTGGTCGCAGCGATCGAAGGTGCAGGCGACGCCGTCGTCGCACTGGGCGTCGACGGTGCACGGGCCGCCGAGCTCCGGATCCACGGCGCCGCCCGCGCCGGCCGTGCCGCCGGCCGCGGCCGAGCCGCCCCCGAGCCCCGGATCGAACAGGTCGAAGGGGAAGGGCGCGCTCGAGTCGCAGGCGTCGACGCTCGCGGCGAGGCCGGCGGCGACGAGGAGCGCAACCCCGGCAGCCCGCCCGCGCGACAGGCCGGCCCGCACGCGCCACGCGCGTCGCGCGCACGGCTCGGTCGAGCGGCACGCGGCCCGCGGACGATGCGCCATCGGGGCCTCGCCGGCCGGCTACTGGTCGCAGTCCTGGACGGCGATGACGCCCGTCTGGATGGCGCAGTACTTGTCGGTCCCCACGTCGGCCACGACGGGGCACGCGAAGCTCAGCCACGCGCGACCCGCGAGGACTTGCTCGGCCGTCCCGCTGAGGAAGAAGTTGCACGGCTGCTCGCTCGTCGACGAGAACGGCTTCTGGGTCGTCGCGCTCGTCACGGACAGGAAGCCCGTGGCGGGATTGGCCTGGTTGTTCGCCGCGGAGACGGACGGCACGTCGATCTGCACCGAGCTCGGATCCTGCCGGATGTAGGCCGAGACGTGGAAGGCGCCGTCGCCGGTGACGGAGCAGGACACGGTCGTGTCGTTCACCGTGTCCTTCAGCAGGCTCACGAGCTGCGCCGCCGTGACGGCGCCGACCTTCACCGGGTGTGTCTGGATGTTGCAGGACTTGCCCGGGACGTTGGACGACCCCTGGAACTGCAGATCGAACGCCCCGGACGACGGCGGCGGCACCGCCTCGCTGCACGCTGCGAGGAGGACCGCGGACGGGACTGCGAAGAGGAAGCGGACGGCGGACGACATGGTGGGCTCTCGGGGGAGCATACGAAGGGGCGCGCGGCAGCGGAAGGAAAAAGGCGGAAGGCGGCCGGACGGACGGGGTCAGCCGGCGAGCGCGCGGGCGAGGTCGCTCCAGAGATCCTCGAGGTCCTCGAGGCCGACCGAGAGGCGCACGAGCCCGTCGCCGATGCCGATGGCGCGACGCTGCTCGGGCGGGATCGAGGCGTGGGTCATGATGGCCGGGTGCTCGGCGAGGCTCTCGACCCCGCCGAGGCTCTCGGCGCAGTGGAAGAGCTCGAGGCGCCCGAGCATGCGCACGGCGGCGTCGAGCCCGCCCCGGAGCTCGCAGGAGATCATCCCCCCCGGCCCGCGCATCTGCTTCTTGCCGATGGCGTGGCCCGGATGGTCGGGCAGACCGGGGTACATGACGCGCAGGACGGCGGGGTGCTCGTGGAGCCGCTCGGCGATGCGGCTCGCCGACGCCACGTGCTGGCGCACGCGCACGCCGAGCGTCTTCAGCCCGCGCAGGACCATGTAGCAGTCGAAGGGGCTCGGCACGGCGCCGATGGCGTTCTGCAGGAAGGTGAGCCGCTCGGCGAGCGCCGCGTCGCTCGTGAGCAGCGCACCGCCCACGACGTCCGAGTGGCCGTTCAGGTACTTCGTCGTGGAGTGCACGACCACGGTGGCACCGAGCTCGAGCGGTCGCTGCAGCACGGGTGTGGCGAAGGTGTTGTCGACGGCGAGCGGCACCCCGGCGGCGCGCGTCACCTCGGCGACGGCCGCGATGTCGAAGAGCTTGAGCAGCGGGTTGGTCGGCGTCTCGAGCCACACGAGCTTCGTCGTCGGGCGGAGCGCGGCGCGCACGCGGCCGGGGTCGGTCATGTCGACGAAGGTCGCGTCGATGCCCATCGGGCGGCCGACCTTGTCGAACAGCCGGAAGGTCCCGCCGTACACGTCGTCGCCGCAGACGAGGTGATCGCCGGGGCCGAGGGTGTGCAGCAGGGTGGCACTCGCGGCGAGGCCGCTGCCGAACGCGAGCCCGTGCTTCGCGCCCTCGAGCGCCGCGAGGCAGGTCTCGAGGGCGCGGCGCGTCGGGTTGCCGCTGCGCGAGTACTCGAAGCCCTTGTGCTTGCCCGGCGCCTCCTGCGCGAAGGTCGAGGCGAGGACGATGGGCTGCATCACGGCGCCGCTCATGGGCTCGGGCGGCTGTCCCGCGTGGATCGCGAGGGTGTCGAGGGACCAGGCGTGCTCCGTCATGCGGCCGCACGTACGTTGGCGCGCGCGGGGCGGCAAGGGGCGGCGTGCCGGCCGCGGTCAGCGACGCGTCGTCGCGGTGGACGAGGCGAGCGCCGCGGCGACGGCAGCCGCGGACGGGCGGCCCGCGGGCTCGAAGGCGAGCGCGCGCCGGAGCCCGCCCGCGAGGCCCTCGAGGCCGAGCCCCGCGAGCGCCTGCGCGACCGCCGGCCAAGCGACGCCCTGCTCGGCGAGCTCGGCCAGCTGGGCCGCGGCCTCGCCCGTCGCAACGGGCTCCCGACCGAGCGCCGCGAACGCGAGCGTGGCGGCGAGCGCGTACACGTCGCTCCCCTGCCCCGGCGGACCGGAGCCACGGGCGAGCTCCGGCGCCACGTAGGGCAGCGTGCCGCGCTCCGCCTGCGGATCGGGGTCGAAGAGCTCGACGCCGAGGCCGCGCAAGCGCGCCTGGCCCAGATCGACGAAGCCGACCTCCGCCGACGGGGTCACGAGCACGTGGTCCGGCGCGAGGTCGCCGTGGACGAACCCGAGCGGCCCCTCGCCGTCGGCGAGCGCATGGAGCTCCGCGAGCGCCGTGAAGCTCGCGCGCGCCACCGCGGCGAGGAGGCGAGCCGGAATGGGCGCCCCGTCGCACGCCGCTCCTTCGCCCGCCTGCGTGGCGAAGCCCTCGACGAGGGCCGCGAGCGACAGGCCGGGCACGGCGGTCTCGACGAGGTAGGGGCCGTGGTCGTCCTCGCCGGCCGCCCGGAGCGAGGGAAGGGCGCGGTGCACCACGCGCTCGAGGACGGCCCGCTCCCGCCGGAGCGCCCGGAGCGCCGGAACGCTGGCGCCGGGCCGCGGGGCGACGCGCTTGCACACGAGCTCGCCTCGAGCCCCCTGCTCCACCACGCGCGCCACGTCGAGCACCGTCCCCGCGCCGAGGTACGCCACCAGCCGGTAGCCCGACGGTACCGCGAAGCTCACCGCTGCCCTCCGCCACGGCGCCCGGGGGCGCGCCCACCAAAGCGCCCGGCACAGCCACCTAAGTGGCCGAAACTACTGGGGTGAGTAACGGGATTTGAACCCGCGACACCTGGAGCCACAATCCAGTGCTCTAACCAGCTGAGCTATACCCACCAGAGCGACTCCGACCGGGGCCGGCGTCACGCGGCGCATCATACTCCGCGATCGGCAGATCTCAACTGCCGCGCGCGCGGCCCGTCGCCGCGACACCCACCCGTGAGCGGCGCCGGGACGACGGTTGAACGCGGCGCGGGCGCGATGTTACTGTCGGTGCGACTCGGCCCCGCGGCCGCTCCGGCCGCGCCGGCAGCCGGCGCGTAGCTCGGCGAGAAGTTCAGACCCTGAAGCCGCCACGGCGGCTCGTGCGGCCCTGCCGCTCTTCGCAGAAGGCCCCTCGGGAGGGGCACGTCATGCGCGAACGGATCATCGCGGTCTTCGCCGTCGTCGTCCTCGTGGTCGTGGTCCTCTCGTTCGTCATCATGCGGGCGAGCCTCGGCGACCTCGGCAACAAGAACGAGGCGCCGCGCGCGGCGACGGCGGCCGTGGCCCTGCTGCAGGTCGACGCACTGCGGACCGAGCGGTGGCTCGCGCACCAGGCGGCCACGAGCCGCGAGCTCGCGACGCTGTTCGAGGTGCCCGACGGGCAGGCCCGCGGCGAGGGCGCCACCAAGGTCGCCGACAGCCTGCACGAGGTGGCTCGCATCGCGCTGCCCGTCGCCCCCGAGCGCGTCGTGCTCGTCGACATCAAGGGCGTGGTCGTGGGCCGCAACGGCAGCAAGCTCCTGCGCGGCGAGGCACTCGGCGAGCGCCACCCCGAGATGCTCGAGACCCTGAAGGCCGGCGCCACGGCGAGCGACGTCTGGCTCGATTCGACGCGTGGCGAGCAGCTGCTCGTCTCGTACGCGCCCTTCCGCGGCCGCGACGGCGAGGTCATCGGCGGGCTCATCATCGGCACCCAGTTCAACGACGAGCGCCTCGGCGCCACGAGCCAGGGCACGAGCGGCAGCTCGCTCGTCGCCGTGGTGGTGTCGGCCGACCACGCCGACCTCGTGGCGAAGGCGCTCGTCGGCAAGGCCGCCGAGGACAACCCGAAGGCGCTGCTCGACGGGCTCGTGAGCCCGGCGGCGCTCGACGCGAGCCGCCAGGCCATGACGAGCGGTCAGGTGGTCGACGTCTCGGGCGTGCCGAGCGCTCTCGTCGCGTCCGCGCGCCGGCTCACGGGCTATGGCGACGACAAGCGCGCGGTGATCGTCGCGGTGGCCTCGGCGCGCATCGGTGGCGACGTGGGCGCGATGCTGCTGCCGCTGCTCGGGGTCATCGCCCTCGGCCTGCTGCTCGTCGCGGTCGCCGGCTTCCTGCTCGACGCCTACATCTCGCGCCCGGTCGGCGACCTCGAGGAGGGGTTGCTCGCGATCATCAACGGCCAGACGGAGATCCGCTTCGAGCTCGAGCACGCCGTGCTCGGCGGCCTGGTCTTTCGGTTGAACTCCCTGTTGAACCAGCTGCTCGGCGTGACCGAGGACACGACCGACGACGAGGGGCGGCCCTCCTACGCGCCGCGACCGGCGGATTTCAACGCAGCGCTCAACGTCGACGAGCGCATGGCGGCGGCCGACGTGGGCGACGTCGCGGACGCCGCGAAGCTGCGCGACGAGGACCGCGACGCCTACTACAAGCGCATCTACGCCGAGTACATCACGGCCAAGCGCTCGTTCGGCGACCCGGTCGACCACATCACCGAGAGCGCGTTCACCGCGCGCATCGCCGAGAGCGAGCGGCAGCTGAGCCAGAAGCACGCCCGGCCGTTCCGCTACCGCATCGACGTGCAAGACAAGGAAGTCGTGCTCATCGCCGTGCCGCTCGGCTGAGCGCGCGTCCGCAAGGTGCGCGACATTTGCGCGTCCGGGTCGGCGGCACTACGCAAGCGGTGTCGATGCCCGTGCTCCCCAAGCCACGCGTCCCCCCAGCACGGCCGTGCCGCCGGCAAACCCGCGCCGCCCGGGCGGCCGAGGCGGGGCTCGGCGTCTGGCTCGCGGGCGCTTCGGGCGCCGCGCTCGGCGCCTGCGCGAGCGCCCACGACCACGAGCGCGGCCAGCCCGTCTCCGGCAGCGCCGAGGTCGCTGGAGCCACCGCGAGCGAGGCCACGGCGGCGAGCGGCGACGGCGGGGCGGCCCCGGGGGCTACCGCTGCGGCGACGGCGGCCCCTGCGCCCGCCGCGCCGACCGACTGGCGACAGCCGCTGCGCATCGGAGACTTCGAGCGCGCGGACGAGCTGTGGCGGGCCCTTCCCGACGCCGAGCGCGGCCGTCCCGAGATGCGCCTCGCGGGCGGCTTCATCGCGCTCGGACGCGGGCGCCACGCCGAGGCCGTGAGCCTGCTCCAGGGCCTCGCGGACGAGCTGCCCTTGCTCGCCGACGAGATCGCGCGCTGGTACGCGGAGGCCGCCGCCGTGGCGGGCCCCTTCGACGCGGCGGTGGCCTACCTCGGGCGGTCGCCGCTCGCCAAGGACCTCGTGCTAGCGGCGCGCGCGGCGATGCGGGGCGGCGACGCCCGCCAGGCCAAGGCGCTCGTCGACCGCGCGGTCGACCGCGCCGAGCGCAACCGGCGCGAGGAGGACGAGGCCGTGGCACGCGTGGCCCGGGCCGAGCTCGCCGAGGAGCGCGGCGACAAGGCGCTCGCGCTCGCCGAGTGGCGCTGGCTCGCGCGCGAGCGCCCCTCCGACCTCCGCGCCCGCGACGCGCTCGACGCCCTCGCCCGGCTCGGCGGGCAGCTCGCGCTCGACGACGAGCTCGCGTGTATCGCCGAGTCGTCGACGCCGCAGAACCGCGCCGACACCACGCGGCGCATCGAGGCGCTCGCGGCGCGCCCGGGCGCCTCCAAGGGCCTCGTGGCGCTCCACCGAGCGCGCGCTCTGCACAAGGCCCGCGACTACCTCGCCGCCCGTGCCGCCTGGGACGCCGCCCAGCCGCTCGCGGGGGCCTACGCGCCCGAGGCGCGCTACCAGGCCGCCGTGGCGGCCCTGCGCGGCGGCGACGACGAGGACGCGCTCGTGCGCCTGCGCGCGGTCGCCGACGCGGGCGGCGAGTACGCCGAGCGCGCGGCGGACCGGGTGGGCGAGCTGCTCCTGCGCATGGGCCGCTACGGCGAGGCCGCCGACGCCTTCCGCCTGCGCATGTCGCGCTTCGGGCGCGGCAAGGGCCGCGACGACGCGCGCCATGGCCGGGCGCTCGCGCTCCTGTCGTCGGGCAAGCCCGACGAGGCGCGCGCTCTGTTCGCGGCGATGCGCCAGGACCTGGACCGGCTGAGCGGGGGCTCGCGCCTCGAGCAGGCCTCGCTGCTCGAGCTCGAGGGCGTCGCGGCACTGCGCGCCGGACGCGAGGACGAGGCGCGCGCGATCTGGGAGCGCGTGACCCGCGAGGAGCTGCTCACCTACCCCGCGCTCGTCGCCCGCGCCCGGCTCGAGCGCCTCGGGCAGGCGGCGGCGCCCGCGGTCGCGCCGCGAGCGTTCGCGCACACGCCCATGGCGGTGGCGCTGCCACCCGCGGTCGAGAAGCTGTGGGCGCTCGGCCTCGACGCCGCGGCCGAGAGCCGCCTCGCACAGAGCGAGGACGAGGCCGCCGCGGCCTACCCGGGGCGCGAGAGCGAGGCGCTCTGTGCCATGTACGAGAAGCTCGCGGGGGCGCGCCGGCGGCACCAGGTCGGCAGCCGCGCCGTGCCGCTCGAGGTGCTCATGCGCCCCCCCTCCCCCGCCGACCGCTGGGCCTGGAGCTGCGTCTACCCGGTGCCCTACGGCGAGCTCGTGGCGGGCGAGCAGACGCGCCAGGACCTGCCGCTCGGTCTCGTGCCGGCCGTGATGCGCCAGGAGAGCGCGTTCCGTGCGAACGCCGTCTCGAGCGCGGGCGCCATCGGGCTCATGCAGCTCATGCCCTACACCGCGGCCCGGGTCGCGGTCGAGGCCGGGGTCGCGAGCGACGGGCTCGACCTCGGACGACCGGAGCTCAACGTGCGACTCGGCGCCTTCTACGTGGGCAAGCTGCTGCGCACCTTCCGCGGGAGCGTGCCGCTCGCCGTCGCCGCCTACAACGCCGGCCCCCAGGCGGTCTGGCACTGGGCGCGCGCCGGCAGCGACCGCGAGCTCGACCTCTGGGTCGCGCGCATCCCCTACGACGAGACGCGCGCCTACACCGCGCGCGTCCTCGGCAACCTCGCCCGCTACCAGGTCCTGGCGGGTGGCGAGGCGGCGGTGACGAAGCTGCCCCTCGAGCTCCCCGACGGGATCGACCCCGGCCCGGACGCCTACTGACGACGCGAAGGGCGCCCGGGAACGAGCGATGGGCCCACGGCGGATACCCCACGGCGCAGACGCCCGCGCCCAAGCCTGACATGGAGCTCGCGCGCACGATCGCCATGACGGCGGCCTGGATCCTGCTGCCGCTCGCGGCGCAGCTGTGGGATCGGCGCTACCTCGACGCGGCCGCACGCGAGCGCGCGTGGAACGCGGCGTCGTGGGGAGCGGCGCTGTACGCCTTCGGACCCGCCTCGATGCTCGGCTGGTTCTTCGTGACGCGCCGCGGCCCCGCGCGCGCGCTCGGCGTCCCGGCGACGGCCGCCCTCGTGCTCGCGCTCTTCGGGCTCGACGCGCTCCTCGACGCGCTCGCCGGGCTCGGCCGCTAGGTCGCCGGCCGTCGTCGGGCCCGCATGCGAAGGGCGGGGCCTCAGCCCGACGTGCACACGCCGTCGACGGCCTTGCACGCCCGGTCGGTCCTGCAGGCCTCGGACTGCCCGCAGTCGTCGTCGCCCCTGGCACGGCACACGGCCACGCCACTCTCGCGCACGAGGTGGCAGGCGCCCTTGTGCTTGCAGCCGGGCGCCTTCTGGCAGGCCTCTTCGTTCTCGGCCTCGCAGTAGCCGGTCTTGCCGGCGAGGCACATGCCGCCCTCGGTGCAGATCTTCGCGGCCCGGCAGTCGCTCGCCGTCGCCACGCACTGGTAGGCGTTGAGGGCCGGATCGGCCTTGCAGCGCCCCTCCGCGGCGCAGCTCTTCGAGGCGCGACAGTCCTCGTCCGAGCCGACGACGCAGGCGTCTTCCTTGAACGCGCAGGCGCCGAAGACGGCGCAGAGGTGCGACTGCCGGCAGTGCGCCTCGCTCGCGGGGCCGCAGGTCGCGCGCGTGTCCCCCGCGAGCGCGCCGGGCTTCTCGGCGCAGGCGCCGATCTGCCGGCAGGCCGGCTTGTCGGCGCAGCGCGCGCCACTGCCGCTCGCGCTCGCGGAGCCGGCACCGCCCGAGCCGGAGCCGCACGCCGCGACGACGAGCGCGAGGAGAAGCGACGAGCCTGGAACGCGCCTCATGGGACCTCCGATGAACGAGCGCAGGCGAGCGCGGGGCGACGGCCCCTACCCCCACGCAGCGCGACACGCCGCGCTGGCCGCGTCGCAGAACTCGCGCTGGATGCGCCCGAGCAGCTCTCCCACCGCGACGATCTCCGGTCCGCGCTCGGCGAGCAGGCGCTCGACCACCGGCGCGACGGCCGCCGCGGCCGCGGCCACCCGCTCGGCGGCGCCGAAGTCGGGCTCCGTCGCGACGCGCAGCCGCTCCCGCGCCGGATCCACGAACACGGGCCCCACCTGCACGAGCGACTTCGAGAGCGCGCCCAGCACCTCGCGCACGTGCTCCTCGACCGCTGCGCGCCGGTCGGCCGCGAGCCGGCGGTGGGCGGCGTCGATGCCCTCCGCGCGGGCGACGCGCACGCCGTCGACCCGCGCCTGGGCGTGCTGGCGCTCGACCTCGATCTGACGGCCGCGCGCGATGGTGCGCAGGGCATCCTCCTTCTTCCGTTGCTGCTCGGCCCGCACGCGCTCGAGCTCGGCCGCGACGCCGAGCTCCTTCTGCTCGAGCGCGATGGCGATCTCCTCGACCTCGGACGGAGGCACGGGTCGCGCCGGGCGCTTGCTGCCGAGCTTCTCGGCGAGCGCGCGCAGCTCCCGGTCGACCTCGACGCGGCGCGTGCGCACGTCGGCGAGGCTGCGCTCGGTGATCGCCTGCTCGGCCTGGGCGGTCCCGGCGCGCACCTCGGCGGCGGTGAGCTCCATGCGGCGCTGCGCCACCGACTGACCGAGCGCGGCGTGCGCCAGCCGCTCCGCCTCGAGGTTCGACTGGGCGGCGGCGACCTTGCCACGCCACTCGTCCTTGCCGAACAGCAGCGGCTCCTTCTTCTGCAGGTCCGCGAGCTCGGTCTCGAGCGGCGCGATGGCGGCGGCCTTCTCCTCGGCCTCCTTGGCATCGGCCTCGAGCTCGGTCTTGAGGTCGGCGACCTCGGTCGCGGCCTTCGATGCGAGGGCGACGCGCGGGGCGAGCTCGCGCTCGAGCTCGCTCGCCTTGCGCTGCAGCGTCGCCTGCACCTCGGTCGCGCGCGCCCAGTCGAGCAGCGCCCGCGCCAGCTCGATGTCGGCGCGGTGCTCGTCGCGCCGAGCCAGGATCGCGGCGGCCTGCGCCTCGAGCTTGCCGAGCTCGGAGGCGATCGCGGCCTTCGTCTGCTCGAGGCCCTGCACCTCGAGCGCCAGCGCCGCCAGCGTCTTCTCCGCCCTGTCGAGATCCTCGGAGCCCGCCTCGGGCAGCGCGACGAGCTCGGGCGGAAGCTCGGGCACGAGCGGCAGATCTTCGGGGAAGTCCTGCGGCACGGGCGCGTCGACGAAGGCCCACACCGCCGCGATGGCGTTCTTCAGGAACGGCAGGCAGGTCTGGTAGACCTGCTGCAGCCGCGCGCGCAGCCGCCGGTACTCCTCGCCGGCCGTCGCCGCGTCCGCCAGCGTCGGGATCGGCACCGCGTGCAGGGCGTCCTGCGTCTGCTTCGCCCGCAACAGCACCGCCTCGATCATGGGCTCGAGCCGCGCCGCCCGGTCGCTGCGGTCGGCCGCGGCGCGCGCCTTCTCGGCGGCGCGCAGCGCCTCGGAGGTCGCGCGGGCGCGCTCGCCGAGTGGCTCGAGGCCGCGCAGCGCCTCGTCGTTCTCGACGATGGCCCCGCGCGCCGTGGCCACGAGCGCCGTCGCCGCCGCGAGGTTGGCGTCGCGCTCCCCCTGGAACGAGAAGCGCCCGACGACCTCGTACACGTCGCACAGCCCGTCGAGCTCGTCCGGATCCTCCGGGCGCCACAGGGCCGCGAGCTCGGGCGGCAGTGTGCGCGGCGGATCCGTGAGCGTGGCGAGCGCCGGCAGGCCGACCGGCGCGAGGTCGGTCGCGAACGGGCCGAGCTCCTCGCGCACCGCCGTCTCGATCGCGCACAGGCTCTGCCACACCCGCTCGAGCTGCGACAGGATCGCGAGGTAGAACCGGACGTAGCTCTTGAGCGGTGCGAGGTCGTAGGACACGGCGCCGATCCTCCGGGTCGCGGCTAGTTCTTCGCCGGGGGTGCCACCGGCGCGGGTGCCGGCGCGCTCGCGCCGAAGAGCTCCTCGAGCGCGTCGAGGTCGGCGCGCGCGCGCGCCTACTCGGCCTCGAGCGCGGCGAAGCGGTGGGGCCAGACCCGGGTGCACTCCGAACGCACCCAGCGGCGCAGAGACTGCTCCCCCTCGCGGTCGATCCACGAGTCGTGCACCGTGCGCACGGCCTCCTCGTGGTACTTCTGCAGGCCGCGCGGGTGCTTGGCGAGCGCCTCGAGGAAGTTGCAGATGCGCTCCACGTCCTCGCGCACGCGCAGGAGCATCCGCGTCCAGTCGCGCGGCGGCCCGCTCGGGATGGGCTCGCGCGCGGGCGCCGCCTTGTCGCCGGGTGCCGTCTTCGGTGCTGCCGCGCCGCCGGCCGGGGCAGCCCGGTCGGCGCGCTGCGCCTGGGTCGACGGAAAGCCGCCGATCCCCTTCGGGTCGCTCGCCCCGAGGCCGAGCTTCGAGCGCATCGCGCCGAGCATGCCGCTCGTCTGCGCCTTGTCCTTGTCGTCGCGGTCCTTGTCGGCCCTGTCGGGCCTGTCGCCCCTGTCGCCCTCCGCGGTCGGCTCGGCCTCCGGGCGCTCGCCACCCTCGTCCGACGGACGCGCCATGCCGAAGAACTGCTCGAGACCGGCCATCTCGCGCTCGCGCATGTCGCGGTCGCCGGCATCGGTCGCGTCCAGGATGTCGACGATCTGGCGGGCGAAGTAGCGCGACAGCACCTCGAAGGCGACGTCGGCCTTGGCCATCTCGTTGTTCTGGTAGCGCACCACGCTCTCCGAGACGTGGCCCGCGCGCCCGAGCGCGTCGATGCGCTCGACCAGGGACTTGCCGGGCGGGAGCAGCATCTCGAGGCGCCCGCCGTCGTAGCTCGACTCCACGAACATCTCGTAGAGCATGCGCTCGACGCTCTCGCGTGCGGTGTTGCGGAAGTCCTCGCCGAGCCCGGCGATCTTGGCCGCGACGCGCTCGCGCATCTGCTTGCGCATCTCGATCTCGACCGCGGTCTCGTTCATGAGACCGGGGCTCGGCATCTGCCGGCGCTTGGCCTCGGCCTCCGCCGGGGTCAGGCGCGCGAGCAGGTCCTCGCGGATCTGGCTGATGCGCTCGTCGGCCCGGGTCGCGCGCGCGACGCGCGCCGGCTCGCTCACCTCGTGGTCCATGAAGGCCGACAGGCGCGTGCGGATCTCGGGCAGCAGGCCCACGGGGTCCTCGCCGGCGCGGATGTGCTCGAACAGCACGTCGAACTGCTGCTCGCCGCGCCGCTCGAACTCGCGGTCGCCGAGCGCGTCCTTCACCGACACGAGCACGCCGCGCAGCTGCGCCTCGAGCTCGGTGAACTCGCTGCGCGCCGCCAGCATCACCTTCTGGTCGAGCGCCTCGACGTCGTTGTTGAGGTAGCGCTCGACCGCGGCCTGCAGCTTCTCGAGCCCGCTCACCGGTGTCGTCGACCCGAAGAAGTCCATGAGCTGCTTGGCGACCGGGTGCTTGAGGTCCGGGCCGTCGTGGACCCACACCTTCGAGTAGGGAAAGACGCGATCGACGCCCTGCGCCGAGAAGTTGCGCGTCGCGAGCTGCCAGTGCCAGTTGCCGTTCTCGTCCGGGTGGTCGAACAGATCGATCTTCGTCAGGACGACGAACATCCGATCCTTCAGGCTGATGCTGCGGTCGGCGCTCTGCGCCGTGCGCAGGAGCTCGATCTCGTTGCGCACCAGCGAGGGGCGCGTCACGTCCTTGACGAAGATCGTGATGTCGACCTCGTTGGTCAGCGCCTCCTCGGTGTCGCGCCGCGCCTTGTCGCTGGGCGCGTCGATGCCCGGCAGATCCACGAGCACGACGCCCGGCATCGCGCCCGCGACCGGGATGTTCACGGTCACGATCTTGACCGCGCGCACGCCGCCGTAAGGGCGGTTGCCGTGCTTCGTGTCCTTGAGGGCGATGTACGGGCGGATGAGCTCCGCGAGCTCGTCGAGGCTCGTCGCGTGGATGGCGAGCGGCGCCTTGCCGAGGTTCGCCTTGATCTGCGCCAGGGTCGTCGCGATCTCCTGCAGCTCGACGAGCGCCGACTGCTCCTTGCGGCCGGAGCGGTCCGGGTCGTCGACGTCGTAGCCCTCACGCGCGCGGAAGGCGGCCTTCATGCGGATGATCGCGGTGTCGTCGAGCCCCTCCCACTGCTCGGCGCTGCCCGGCTCGAGCGCGTCGAAGTAGCTCGCGATGCGCTGCTTGAACTCCTCGGGCCCGTAGAAGGTGACGGTGGCCTCGAAGCGCCCCGCCTCGGCCGGCTCGACCACCGTGGTGCTCCAGGTGCAGCGCTCGGCCTCGCTCGGCAGGAGCTTCTCGCTCCGCAGCCACGCCGACAAGAAGGCGCTCTTGCCCTGCTTCTCGAGCCCGACCACGCCGATCTTCACGACGCCCTTGGCCATGCGCTTCTCGCGGTCGAGGCAGCGGGCCCGCAAATCCTCGATCTTGCGCTTGATCTGCGCGAGCGACCGGGCGCTGTCGCTCTCGGGCGGGAAGTAGGAGATGAAGCGGTCGGCGAGCTGCCGGTAGCGCATCACCTTGTCGGCGACGACCTTGAGCTCGCGGGCGTTCGCTTTGCGTCCTTCGGGGCTCCACATGTGGCGTTCGTTCTCTTCTCGGTGGTGGTCAGCGCAAGAGCTTCGAGAGGGTGAGGCGCGCGACGAGCGGCGGCTCCTCGGCGCCCGGCTCGGAGGGAGCCCCCGCCGGCCGCGGCCCGGCGCTGCGGTCGAGGCACAGGACGACCTCGTCGGGCGACACGACGGCCACGTAGAGGCGCCCCACCTGGCCGGGTGGCAGGCCGGTCGGCACGAGGAAGACGCGCGGGTCGTTCGACGTCATCTTGCCCGGCACGTACTCGCGCGCGAGCCGGAGCGGCATCTTCGTGTCCCAGCGGCCGAAGTCGAACAGGTGCGGGCCGGGCTCGCCCTCCGGTCCGCTCGGCGCGCCCATCGGCACGAGGGCGGTGAACTTCGGCGGGAAACCGCGCAGATCGCCGAGGAAGTAGCCGAAGCCCTGCGTCGCGCGCACCAGGTGCACCTCGTGGTTGGCGAGCTTCAGCGCCCCGAGCGCGACCGCCGTCTTCGGCGTGACGCCCACCATCGTCACGCCGCGCTCCACGTGCGGCGGCGTCTCGTAGAGCACGACGCCACGGAGCGGGACCTTGCCGTCGGGCCGCCAGGGCTCGAAGGGCGCGTCGCCGCCGGAACCGCCCTCGCCGGCGCGCGCCAGCCCGAGCTCGGTCGCGACGGCCTCGGCCACGAAGGCGCTGCGCGACGAGTTGCCCGCGAGGAGCACGACCACGCCGCGCTCCGCCAGCGACGCGCCGTGCGCCGACTCCGCCTCGCCGGGCCAGCGCGCGCTCGCGACGGTGCTCGCGAGCAGCTTCGTCCCCTCGCCGATGCGCGCCACGAGGTGCGCGCGCAGCGCCTCGGTGACGGGCGCGAGGTCGCGGCCGAGCGACTCGACGACGGTCTCGGTGCCGTCGAGCCGCGCGAGCCTGAGGCCCGGTGCCGGCCGCGCCGCCTCGTGACGGCCGAACTTCACGCGCTCGAGGCCGAGCGCGCGCTCGATACGCAGCCAGTTCTGCCGCGCCGCGAGCCCGCGCTTGTAGAGCTCGGGGCGGCGCGCCAGGTGATTCACGGGCACGCTGACCGGCCGCATCATCGGCACCTCGCGGCTCTCCATCTCGGGCAGGATGCTCGGGTGCTGGTGCACCAGCCAGGCGAGCTCGTGGGTCAGGAGCTCGCCGCCGAGATCGGGCTGGCCGTTCACCTGCACGGTCTCGATCACGGTCGACGAGCCGTGCTCGGCCTGCTCCGCCTCGGTCGCCGGACGGAAGGTGCCGCACGCGAGGTCGAGCGTGCCACCGCCGAGGTCGAACACCACGAAGCGCAGCTCGCCGTGCTTCTCGAGCAGCGGCGCGAGGTCCGGGTGGGCGCACAGCTCGGGGCACACCTCGACGGCGAAGGCCTCGGCCTCCGAGGCGACGACCTCGACCACGAGCTCGCTCGCCGGTACGTCCTCGGGCAGGCTGAGGAGCAGGCCCTTGTGCAGCTCTTCCTCGATGAGCTGCCGGATCTTGGCGTCGCCCTTCGACGGATGGGTGAGCACGTAGCGGAGGTAGATGTCCTGCCCCGGCCGGTTGATGGCGCGCCCGAGCAGATAGGCGTAGGCGCGGAGCAGCGCGCGCACCCGCGCCTCGTCGAGCAAGAAGTCCTTCTGCTTCTCCCGGTCGCGGAGCTGCGGCGACTCGTCGAGGCCGAGCACGCGCTCGGGCAAGGTCTTCAGCTGGCCCACGGCGGCATTCGGCGCGTCGGCCATCTTGGCGACGGCCGCGTGGCTGCCCCGCAGCACGCGCACGAGGTAGGGGAAGCGGCCCGGGGCGGCCATCTGCTCCCAGAGCCGCTCGTGGTCGTCGACCAAGAGCACGGTCGGGTTCTCCGCCGAGCGCAGCGTCTCGTCCTTGGCCCCCTCGTCGCGCGGTCGACCGAGCTGCAGGAGCGAGCGGTAGCCGCGCTGCACCAGGGCGGCGACGGTGGCGCTCGTCCCGAAGTCGATGCCGACCGCCGAGAGGCGCTGGAAGGTCTTGAGCAGCGGGCGCGGATCGCGCAGCCGCACGGGCAGCGGCGCGCGCCACACGAGCTCGGCGCGATGCGCGCGCGCGCCCGCGCCGCCGGCGGTCCCGAACGAGAGCGCGTGGCTCCCGACGGGGCCGAGCACCACGTTCCGGCCCTCCTCGGGGATCGCCCCGAGCTCGGCGTGGCCGGTGTCGAGCACGAGCTCGGTGCGGGTCGTCGCGCCCTCACCGAAGCGCTGGCTCGCGTCCTCGACGAGCGGGCCCGAGCCCGGGGTGCGCTCGCGCCCCGCGAGGTCGCGCACGAAGGCGTGGCCGAGGCGCTCGAGCTTCGTGTCGAGGGCGTAGCCCGGGCCCTCGACGCCCGACCACGAAAGGACGAGCCGCAGCAGCGCCTTGCCGCTGCCGCGCCAGAAGCCCTCTTCCGGGCTCTGGAGGTCGAAAGAGCGGCGCTCGGCGCCAGCGTAGAGCTCGGCATCGGTCACGTCGCTGAGCTCGAGCGCGACGACGCCGGGACCGGGGGCCGCGACCGGCACGAGCGTGAGGTCGAAGAGGTCGAGCCGCCGCGGCGGGGCCGCCGGAGCGGCGGGAGACGCCACGAGGACGGCGAGGGCGAGCGTCTCCCCGACCGAGGCCCACAGGGCCGTGAGCGGCGCGCGGAGCTCGACCGAGAACGCGCGCGTGCCGGCGGCGTCGGGCTCCCCCGCGAGCGCGGCGGCGCGCGGCGCGCCCTCCGCCCTGCCCCCCACCTCGAGCGCGAGCTCGAGCGGCCCGCGCGTGCGGCCGGCGAGCGTGAGGGCGAGCGTGCCGCCGGCGAGCCAGCCCTCGAAAGCGGGCAGCACCACGGCCGTCGCGGCCGTCACGGCGCCGAGCGGCATGACGCCGAGCGTCGTGGCTCCTGCCCCTGCGCGCTCGATGCAGAGGCCCATGTCGTCGATGCGGAGGCTCGCCGTCATCGCGGCGGAGCCTAACACGCGCGGGGCGCGCGGGAAGCGGGCCTCGTGGCGGGCGCTGTGCTCACGCCCCGGCGCGAGCAGTCGCGAGCCACGCGAGCGCCTCGTCCACGTAGCGGGCGAAGTCGTGCGGGAGCTGGTGGTAGATGGGCCCGAGGCCGAGGAAGCGAGCCGGGATGCCGCTCGCCGCGAGGCGCGCGGTCGCGCCGACCATGCTGCCGTGCGCCGAGTCGAGCTCGCCGGCCGCCAGGACGACGGCCTCGATGCCCGCGGCGCGCACCGCGGCCGGATCGAGGCGCAAGGCCGCGCCGACGAGCACGAGCTTCGGCCAGCGCCCCGGCTGCGCGAGCGCGATGTCGCGCGCGGCAAACGCCCCGCGCGAGAACCCCATGAGCACGTCCTCGCCCGAGCCGAGGCGTCCGTAGGCGCCCCGAGCCTCGGCGACGGCGGCGTCGAGATAGGCGGCCTGCGCGAGCGGATCGCCGTGCCAGTCGGGCTCACCGTCCTCGCAGGCGCTCGGTCCGTCGGGACACACGAGCCAGCCGCGGGCCGACGAGCTCGCGCGCCAGCGCTCGCATACCGGGTGGGCCTCGCCGCAGGCGCCCGGCAGCATGACGACGAGCGGCCGGTCCGGGCCGGCGCTCGCGGGCGCGAAGAGCTCGATGCGACGCTCCGGCGCGCGCGCCTCGCCCTCGGCCGACCAGCCCGCGCCGAGCAAGGCCACGTGCGCGCTCGCCCCGAGACGCGCGAAGGACTGGCGCGGGACCGTGACGCGGGCCACGGCGTCGCGCGTGCCGGACAGGCGGCGCGACGGGTCGGCGCCTCCCGGGTCGGTCTCGGCCGAGGCCCTGCCCGAGGCGGGCCCGAGCGCGAGGACGACGGGCAAGAGCACGAGGGCGAGCGTCACGAGGGAACGGAGCGGGGCGCGCGCGCACCGGTGCGGGCGCACGCGCGAGGCGGACGGCGACATGGCGATTCCTCCGGCGGGCGGACGCGGCCGCACCGGCGCGCGCACGTGGGCGCCCCCGGGCCGCACGCGGCGCGCGCCACGCGTCGGCGCGCGCGACGGCCAGCGCCGTCCCGGTCCGGGCACACCACGCGGGCGCGGGCTCGTGCGCGGCCCGTCGGGGCCGC
>JADLAB010000399.1 GCA_020848455.1 Polyangiaceae bacterium | reverse complement strand
CGAGGGCAGCGCCGCCGGAGCCACGTACGCGCTCGGCGCGGCGACGGGCGGGCTCGCGTACTGGGGTGCCACCGGCTGGGGCGTGGGCGCCCCGTAAGGCGTCGACGCCATCTGCTGCGTGTACGGCGAAGGGGCGAAGCCTGGCGCCGCGGCCGCCGCCTGCGCGGTGAAGCCACCCTGCGCCTGGGGCGCCGGTGCGGGCGGGTAGCCCGGAGCGCTCGGTGCCGGTCCCGCGGCGGGCGCGCCGCCGGGATAGGAGGGCTGCGGGGGCTGTGGGTGGCCAGCCTGCGGTGCGTGCTGGACGTAGGGAGAGCCGGGCGCTCCGTAGCCCGCCTGCGGCGCGGGTGCCGCGGCGGCCGGCTGCGCAGCGGGCCGCACGAACGGCAGGCCGAGGTCGAACGGAGTCGCCGCCGCGGCCGCACCCGGCTGGGCGTGAGCGGGGGTCGGCGTCGCGTAGCCGGATGGCCCCACGGGGGCGGCAGCCACCGGCGTCGTGCCGGTCTGGCTCGCGGCCGGATCGATCTGCGGGGTCGCGGGCATGCCCCCGATGACGACCTTCTGCTCGGTGAGCACGGCGGGCGCCTTCGACGTCGGAACGGTCGTGGGCGGCACGTAGCCGCGGGCCTGATCGGCCCCGAAGCCGGAGATGGGGCGCCCGGCCCCATCGGCGGGGGGCGATCCGGCGTGGGGCGCCTGCCCCGCTGACTCCTGGTCCTTCATGCCCCTCGGTCCCTCTCCGCGTCGCCTCCGCGCCCGGGCCGCCGCTCGGGCTGCAGGCCTGCTGGCGATGCCCGGCGGGCGCTCATGTCGTAGCCCATGGCGAACGCTTTTCCAACCCCCCGCGGCCCGAACGGCCGCTTGCAGGTACCTCGCCGAGCACGCGCGAAGCCTACCAAACTGCGCGTGGACCTGCACGCCGCAGGCTCGCTGGGCGGCAGTGCCCGGCCGCGCGGCCCGGACCTCGGGGCGCGCGGTGCCATGGTCACGGCTGCGCCCGCCCGCTGCCGGCGGGACGCAGCCCGACGTGACGCTCGATGGCCTGCACGAGCTCGAGCCGGTCGAACAGATGCTCGACGTACTCGAGTCGATCGGTCTCCAAGACCAGGGTCGGCGACGCGTGGTAGCGCGCGAACCACGCCTCGTAGAGCCGCTCGAGCGCGGCGAGGTAAGTGCGCGGGAGCTTCTGCTCGTAGGCGCGCCCGCGCCGCCGGATGCGGCGCGCGAGCGCGGGCGGCGGGCAGCGCAGGTAGATCATGAGGTCGGGCGGCCGCAGCACCTCGCAGAGCGCGTGGTAGAGATCCTGGTACGTCTGCCAGTCGCGCGCGTCGATGAAGCCGCGCTCGTGCAGGTGCGCCGCGAACACCTCGGCGTCCTCGTAGATGGTGCGGTCCTGCACCCAGAAGGCGCGCCGCAGCTCGCCCGAGCTGTGCTCCGGGGCGGCGCGGGCCGCACTCTCGGCGATCTCGCGGTGGATGCGGAAGCGCCGGGTGAGGAACCACATCTGCGAGCTCGTCGCCCAGCGCGGCATGTCGCGGTAGAAGTCCTCGAGGTACGGGTTGTCGTCGTTCGGCTCGAAGAACGGCGTCATGCCGTACTGCTGGCGCAGCCACTCGACGAGGCTCGACTTGCCGGCCCCCATGTTGCCGGCGACCGCGATGACGCGCGCACCGGTCCCGCTCTTCATGGGCGCCATGCTGCCCCCGCGCGGCGGCGGCATCAACGCAGCCAGAGCGGAAAGGTCACGACGAGGCTCGACTCCCGCGGACCCGCCCGCACCGCGCCGAGCGCGTCGACGAGGCAGGCCTCGATCGCCGGAGGCAGCTCGGCGTCGCCCCCGAGCCGCACCTCGTGCAGGGCGCCGTCGGCCCCGAGACGCGCGCGCACGCTGAGCGCGACACCGCCCGCGTCGAGCCAGGTCGCGGGCAGGCAGCCGTGCAGGCGCGGGAGCGTCTGCTCCACCGCGGGCGTGAGACCGCTCGCGGCGTCGGCACCGCCGACGACCGCGGCGGCGGCCACGCCACCGGGCGCCCCGCCGTCGAGGTCCGCGCACAGGGGATCTCCGGGCGCGCAGCGCCAGCGCGTCGCGGGATCCGGCGCGCCGTTCCACCCTTCGACGGCGGAGGGGCGAGGTGGCTCGCGAGCGGCCTCGCGCTCGTACGCACGCGCCCGGCGCTCCTCGGCGGCCCGGGCGAGCGCCGCGGAGAGCGCCTCGATCTCGCGCTGCTCGAGCTCGGCCGCGCGCCGCTCGTCGATCGGCGCGGCCGTGGTCGGCACCGGAGCGTACGCCGGGCCGCGCGCCGCCTCGCCCCCGCGCGGCACGTCGGCCTCCTCGTCCTCGGCGCGCGCGCGACTGCGTGCGATGCGCGCCCGCGCCGCCGCGAGCTCGGCCTCGACGTCCGCGGCGCCCGGCTCACAGGCGGTGGCAAGGCCGGGCAGCTCGAGCTCGCGGGCCCGCGCGCAGGCGCGCAGGCGCCCGTCGACCTCGCGGATGGCGACCGCGAGCGCGAGCGGCTCGTCCGGGGAGCGCGCCGCCGACCCCGGCTCGGTCGCGACCGGGCCCGCGCCGAGCGCCGCGAGGCGGAGCTCGAGCTCGCGCCGCACCCGCTCGAGCCGCGCCCGGCCACGCCCCGGCGCGTCGGGCTCTGCCTGCGCTGCGGGGGCGTCGCGCGGTGCGTCCGGCGCGGGCAGGAGCGGCGCGCAACCGGACACGGCACCGAGCGCGCCGGCGAGCGCCACGAGCTCTGCGCGCGCGCCCGGCGTGCCTCGTCGCGATGAACGCTTCGTGTGCTGCTGCATGTGCCGAGCTCCGCCCCTCGCGCCCGGGTCCCTTGTAGCACTCCCGGGGCTCGATCGGGCCCGCCGGAGCCTCGTCCTCCGGTGACGTACGAGCGGGCGAATCGATTCGCCGGGCGGGCGTCGCAAAGCGGCTCGAGCGGGCCACGCGTGCTAGCTTGAGCGGCTCGAGACCCGCCGAGCAGCATGAGCGACAGCCCCGACCGCGCGCTACGCGCCATGACGGACGATGGAGCCTTCCGCGTCATCGTCGCGACGACCACGGACACGGTCGCCCGGACCTTCGCCGCCCAGAGCCCGAGCGGCGCGACGGCGCGCCACTTCGGCGACCTCATCACGGGGACCGTGCTCGTGCGCGAGACCATGTCGCCGTACCACCGCGTCCAGGGCATCCTCAAGGGCGCCGGCGGCAAGGGCAGCCTCGTCGTCGACACGCACCCCGACGGCGCGACGCGCGGGCTCGTGCAGCCGCCGAAGGGCGGCGCGCACGACTGGCTCGGCACCGGCAGCGTGCTCCAGGTGATGCGCACCATGGCGACGGGCCGCGTGTATCGCGGCGTCGTCCAGCCAAAGGCGGGCGCCGACGTGTCGGCGGCGCTCATGACCTACCTGCAAGACTCCGAGCAGGTCGTGGCCGTCATTGCGACGGGCACCGTGCTCGAGGGCGCGCGGGTGCACGCGGCCGGTGGTTTCGTCGTGCAGCTCCTGCCCGAGGCGCCGCGCGGCTCGCTCATGATCATGACCGAGCGGCTCGAGCGCTTCCCGGCCGTGACCGAGCTGCTGACCACGAGCGCGGGCTCGCCCCGCAAGCTCGTCGAGGAGATCCTCTACGGGATGCCGTTCACGGCGCTCGAGGAGCGCCCGATCGCATTCGGCTGCCAGTGCAGCCAGCAAGCCGTGGTGGCGAGCCTCGCGACGCTGGGGCGCGCCGAGCTCGTCGACATGCTGCGCGAGCGCGAGCCCATCGAGGTGTCGTGCGACGACTGCCACACGACCTACCCCGTGGGCCGCGTGCAGCTCGCCGGCCTGCTGCACGAGAGCTGAGCGGCACCGGCGGCGACGGGGCGCTCAGCGCGCGCCATCGCCCGCGCGGTCGGGCCGGGCGCTGCCCATCCCGATGGCCCAGCCCATCGAGTAGCGGGCGTTGAGCTCGCAGCGCGGGTTCCACGCGAGCGCGCCCGAGGCCGTGCGGTAGCGGAACGCGTCGACGCCGAAGGGACCGAAGTAGCCGGCGGCAGCGAGGGCGGCGGCAGCCTCGGTGACCGCCCGCGCGAGCGCCGCCTGCTCCGCGTCCCCGAGCTCGCCCGGCGCAGCGCGGCGCGTCGCGAGCCACGCCCCCGTGGCGCTCGTCTCCTGCACCGTGGGCGCGCCGACCGCGAGGGCGCCCGACCGCGCGAGAAAGGCGTGGAGGCCGAAGTCGCCGGCGCGCTCGACGAAGGGCTCGACCTGCAGTCCCTCGCCCGACGCGAGCGACAGGTCGAGCCAGCGCTCGTCGTCGGGCCCGCGCGCCGCGGGTGCGACGCGCCGTCGGCCGCGCCCGGCGAAGCCGAAGGGCCGCTTGAGCAAGAAGCATCCGGTCGGGCTCGGAGCGGCGAGCGCGCGCTCGAGCGCGGCGCGGTCGCGCACGAACGCCGCACCCGGCAAGCCCTGACCGAGCGCGGCGAAGAAGCCGCGGTGGTTGACGGTGCGCAGGACGGCGAAGCTCGGCGCCTCGGGCACGACGGCGCCGGCCCGACCGAGCGCGGCGAGGGCGCGCGGCGTGGGGCAGAAGGCCCGCCCGGCGTAGGTCGAGGCGGGCAGGCGCGTGGTCGCCGCGAGCACGCGGTCGTGCTCCGCGACGAGCCCGGGCGCGACCAGCGTCGCGAGCCGCGCGCGGGTCGCGTCCCGCGGGTTGTACCCGGCGCCGAGCTCGAGCTCGCGGTCGGCGTCGAAGTTGAGCCACCAGGCGAGCGGCGCGGGAGCGGCGCGGTCAGACATCGGGCCAGCGCGCGAGGCGCTCGACGAAGCCCGCGGGCAGGCCCGCGCGCAGCCGCGCCTCGCGGTTCAGGGGCACGCCGCGCATGAGCAGCGGGCTGAGCGGGGCGGGCAGGTGCTCGCGCCAGGTGCGGAACGCGGCCTCGTCGTCCGCCGGAGCCGCGACCGTCGAGGAGCCCTGCCCCTCGCCGCCGGGCAGGGCGGCCTCGCCCCGCTCGGAGCGCGCGACGAAGCGCCAGAACCAGCGCCAGGCGAAGCGCACGTGGGCCTCCTCCTCGTGCGCGACCCGCGCGCAGAGCTCGGCACCGACGGCGTCGCCCGCGGCGCCGAGGCGCACGGCGAAGCGCTCGCCGTGATCGAGGTTGCCGCCCTCGAAGCCGATCCCGAGCGTCGCCGTGAGCTCGGCGGGGCTCCGGCAGCGCGGCACGCGCTCCCAGAACCAGTCGCGCACCGGAAAGTCCCCGGGCCGAAAGCCGAGCGTCGCGAGGTGCCCGGCGTAGGCCCGGAGGTGCCGCACCTCGTCCCAGAAGAGCACCACGAGGCCGCGGCGAAAGGGCGGCGGCGCGTCGGCGAAGGCGCAGAGCGCCCAGCACATGAGCTCCGCGGCCTGGAGCTCGTGGTGCAGGAACGAGTGGAAGAGCTGCGCCCGCCGCCGCACATCGACGAGATCGCGCGGGGTGCGCGGGCTCTTGCCGAGCCGGGTGAGCTCGGGGGGCCGGCCGGGGGCCGACAGGCGGCGCGCGGGCGGGCTCGGCTCCCACACCGAGGGCGTGGCCGCGGGATCGAGCTTGCCGGCGAGCGAGGTCGTCGTGACGTACGCCCACGCCCACGCCTCGACCGTCCCCGGCGGGGGCGGCGCGGGCTCGCGCTCGAGGGCGGGCGCATCCGCGGCTGGCTCGCTCGTCATCGTCGTCACTCGGCCTCCGGGCCCGGGTCGCGCCCGCGCCGAGCGCGCGCTGCGACTAGCGATTTAGCCAATCCCGGTCGGCCGCGCTACGTTGTGCGGCGCCCGGACCGCCCGGCGCACGCCCCGAAAGCCGATGCCTCACCTCCCTCGCGTCCCTCACGTCGCCCGCGCGAGCGCCCTCGCGCTCCTCTTCACCACCCTGCTGGCCTGCAGCCATCCCACCGCGACGGCCGACAGCCCGCCGCAGCCCGCCGCACCGCTCGCGGCTGCCGGCGACAAGCTCGCGCCTCCGGCCGCCCCGACCGTGCAGACGACGGCGAGCCTGCCCGCGCCGAGCGTCGCCGAGCCGACGGCCGCCGCGACGGCCACCGCAACGAGCGCCGCGCCGAGCGCCCCGGCGAGCGCGGCCACGACCACGAGCCCGGACGCTCTGCCCCCTCTTCCCAAGGGCACGGTGGTGCTGCACGTCGGCGACTCGATGGCCGACGCGCTCGGCAAGGATCTGAAGCGCGAGCTCGAGGCACTCGGCGTGAAGAACGTCCTGAAGGCGAAGGAGGCCACCTACATCCCGCAGTGGGCCGGCTTCAGCATGGGCTTTCCGGGCCTCGTCGCGAGCCACAATCCGGACCTCGTCATCGTCACGCTCGGCGGCAACGAGGTCGGCATGCCCGACCCGACCCAGCGCGCCGAGCAGGTGAAGAAGATCGTCGCGACCATCGGCGACCGGCCGTGCCTGTGGATCGCACCGCCCCTCTGGGGGCCGCACACGGGCATCCTCGAGGTCATCCGGCAGAACTGCGCGCCGTGCGTCTACGTCGACACGAACCAGCTCATCCCGGACCTCGAGCGGCTCGGCGACCACGTCCACCCGACCCTGCCGGAGCGCAAGCGCTGGGCGAAGTTCATGATCGGCTGGCTGCGCCAGCACCGCGACCCGGCCGGCAAGCGGCCCTGGGACATGCTCCCCGGCGCGGGCGGCTGAGCCTCGATCGGCGCGCGCGGCGCGCCCGGCCGCGGGCGACTACTTGCCGCCGCCGCCGCCGAAGAAGAACCCGCCGACCGCGCAGCCGTCCATCGTCGTGGCCGCGACGACGATGACGGCGAGGATGATCACGATGAACACCACGCCGAGGACCGCGCGCCCCGCCTGACCGCCGCCGGGCGGGGCCGCCCCCACGGGCAGGCCGAAGCCGGCGGCGATGTCGCGCCAGCGCATGCGGGTGCAGAGCGAGTAGACGACCTCGGTCGGCGCGCGCTCGCGGCTCACGATGCCGGCCGCGCCCTGGAACTCGGTCGCCTCGACCTGCTCGCCCTGCTCGACCTTCCAGTAGAACTCCCCCACCACGTGCTCGGTGACGGCGGTGACCTGCTGCTTCCAGCGGTAGACCGCCCCGTCGAGCTCGACCGCCTGACCGTGGTCGCGCACGTCGCCCACCTCGAGCGGCTTCACCCACTGCCACTTGCCGTCCTCCTCCATGAGCCAGCGGAAGGCACCGCCGACGGCGGCCGTCCGCTCGGCCCCGGCGCTCGGCGGCACGAAGAGCAGGTACTCGCGCCACGCGTAGCGCTCCCCCTCGACCCAGCACGCGCGCACCATGAAGCCGACGCAGAGGACCGGCTCGTCGTGGAGCCTGCCCTGGGCGCCGAGGGCGATGGCGGGCTCGACGGGCGGCCGCGGCAGGGGCCCGAGCGCCGCGAGCTTGCCGCCCGTCACGTCGCTCGCCGTCCCGCAGTACTGGCACACGACGCGCTCCGCCAGCCCGGTGAGCATGGGCAGGTTGCCCCCGCAGTTCGGGCACTCCATGGCCGCCGCCTGGGCCTTCGGCGCCTCGAGCGGCGCGCCGCTCGACAGGGTGAGCTCGCGCGGATCGACGAGCCCTCCGAGAAAGAGCGTCGGCGGCGCGCGACCGTCGCCGTAGTCGAGTGTCCCGAAGCGGCCCTTCGGGCCCGAGATGTCCGCGTAGCGCGTCAGCGCCCCCGGCGCGGGCACGTTCGGCAGCGACCCCTCGCCGCTCACCACGCGCCGCCCCCCCACCTCCTGCACGACCCACAGGCCGTGCGGGCCGAGATCGAGCTGCATGCCGGGCCGGAGCGCGTCCACGGGCGGCAGCCCGCCCGGCGGTGCGGGCTCTTCCTTCGTCAGGTACCAGCGGCCCTGCGCGTAGGCGATCCACCAGAGCTGTCCGAGCTCCGGCAGCGACAGCAAGATCTCCTGCCACGGCGCGCTCGGGGCGTCGGTGCGGTCCATCTGGACGCGTCCCTCGACCACGAAGGCGTTGCCGCGCCAGCGCCCGTCGACGCCCACCTGCAGCGGGGTCGGGATGGCGAGCAGATCGGCCATGCGCCCGACCGCCTCGAGCCCGCGGTCGGTGCGCGCCACGACGAAGCGGCAGTGCCCGCACACGACCGCCCGCGCGCCCGCGAAGGCGAAGCGCACGGGTGCGCCGCAGCTCGGGCAGCTCGTCTCGCGGTCGAGGATGGTCACGGGGCGCATCTTAGCGCGAAAGCGCGCGGCACCTCGCGTCTTGGAGACTCGGCACCTCGGCACGCCCGCCCCGGAGACTCGGCACGCCCGCCGCGTCGCGCGCCCCGTCCGTCCCGGCGCCTGGCCCAGGGGCCCGACACGGAGCGACACCCGGGGCGCTGGGAGACACGCGCCACTGCCCATGCGCGCTGACGTAGCCTGCGCGCCACATCGTGACGACCAGCGTGCGGTCGGCGAGCATCTTGACGGTTCCCGGCGATGGCATGCGGGGCGCGGGAGTGGCGGCGGCAGGTGCGGTGGCGTCGCCACCGGACGCACTCTCGGTAGCAGCCGCAGCGGCAGTCGCCGAGGGCGCAGGCGGCACGTGCTTGCCAGGCGGCGCGTCCGAGCATGCGGCTAGCGCCAGCGCGGCGAGTACGAGGCAGTGCTTGCGCGGCCAGCGGCACGTCGCTGGCAATGGAAGGCGTCTGGACGAACCCATGTGAGACATGAACGAGCTCAGCGAGCGATGGGGGCCGCGAGCAGAATCGGGAGCGCGGCTATCGGACCGACGCGGAGGAGCGACTGGCGGTCCGGCGAGGAGAGTCGCCAATCGAAGTAGGAACGCCCATCACTCGCCGTCCTGCGGTGGCGCTCTTCCAGGAACCTGTCACTCTCGGATGTCATCAATTCGAACCCGAGCACGAAGACCGCGTCGAGGAGAGCGACACTGGTGGTAGCCGCGCGACCACTCGACAATGCGCGCATTGGGTCGCGGTCGTCCTCCTCAATCGACACGTGAGGGTTGTAGTAGGGCAGCGGTAGCTGCAGATCGACCATGCGCTCCTCGCGCCCACCGGGTGCGACCCGCGTCGCGAAGGGGCCACTCGCGGACTCGGGCCATGGTCCATCCGGCGGTATCGTCGGAATCCTCTTCGACAAGACGACGCCAGATCCATCCGTCGACACGAACACTGCATGGCGGCCGCCGACCACGAATGCGCCGCGGTCCCACCCTCCCTCTATCTGGTCGAAGAAGTACGCGCTTCTGTCGCTGGTGTTCGTGAACGTGTAGCTGAAGACGAAGCGCTCCTCCTCGAGTCGCTCCACTGCGACACTCAGGCGACAGCCCTCACCCTCGGCGGTGAACACTCTCAATTGTGCTTCAGATTCGTCCCGACGGCCGCATCCAAGGCACAACACCACGCCGACGGCCGCGACCCACGCCGGCGAACGCCCAGGCCCAGAGTCCACGGTCCGCCGCGGGGCCTCGAAGGCCCGGACGGCGCCCGCCGCGTCGCGCGCCCCGTCCGTCCCGCCGTCGATCTCGACGAGCTGCCGGCCGGCGATGTGCATCACGAGGTCATTCTATCCTAGAACCCCGCCTCGAGCACGCGAAGGCGGCGCTGCATCCCCGCAATCGTGGCGAACGGCGTCCCGCGTGCCACCTCGCCCCAAGTCCGGCCGCGCACCGGGCGCGGCAGCTCCACGCTGGTGGACACGAGGTCCTCGCTCGCCTCTCTTGCGCCGAGGCCCGCCAGGCCGAGCGCTCGCACCGGCGGGTCCGCGCCTGCGCTGGCTCCTACCCCGACGATCTGCAGCGTCACCTTCACACGGTCCACCAGCACTGGAACGACCGCGCCGAACGCCACGATGCCCGGATTCCGGGCGCGCGCCTCGGCGTAGGCGTGCGCCTCGAGCGTCGAGCTCCGGGCCACCACATCGTCCGGAAGCAGCAAGCGCACGCAGAAGCGCGCCCCTGGCTCGACCCGAATCGTACCCGTCGATGCACCGCCGCCCCTATGTGCCAGCGACCGGGCGCTCGTGTGCGTATCGTGCTACTCAGCTCCACCGTTTCGGGCAAAGTCAGGGTCCGAGTCAGTCGCGCGCCCGGGGCCACGCGCTCCCCCACATGGGGGCATGCGTACGGGGTAGAGAGATACCAATCCGCCGGATAATACGGCGAGGGGCGCTCGGATTGGAAGCCCTCACTGACACTCATCAAGTGAAGAGCGCCCTCTTCCATCTCGATGTCGAAGCCGCCCGGCGAATCGCAGGACGCCAGCACGACGATCGGGCGATCGTCTAGATTGGCAAGCGTGACCTCGACGGCGACACCATTGCCCTGGACGCTCGCGGTCAGCT
>JADLAB010000398.1 GCA_020848455.1 Polyangiaceae bacterium | reverse complement strand
GCCGGATCTCGTGTCGGTCGAGCTCCTGCAGAAGGGCGAGCCCCTGCCGCCCCGCGAGCCGTGGGCCTCGATGCCGAACACCGGCGAGTGGTGACGGGCCCACCGGAGACGCCAGGCGACGGTCGGGCAACGGCGCACTTGGAGCTTGGAGCGCGTCCGCCGCCCGCCAGGAAGCGGCTTGCAGCTGGCGGGCCCGCACGGGTCCGCAACGGGACTGCGAAGCCGAGGGCTTAGCGGGGCGGCTGGGGCCGTGGTCGCGGCCGGTGGGCACTGTCGCCGGCGATCCGTGCGCGTCGCGCGTCCACGCCACCTGGTTGCCGGTGGCGCGAGTCCGCTCTGCATGTCCGGCGCGCCACACGCGGTTAGGTCAAAACTGGTCGACTACTTCCTCAACATCGACGCGCTGCGCGCCAGCGGCGCGCTCCAGCGCACTTACAACCAAGTCCGCCTCGCGCGGTTGCCACACTTCAACAAATGCCCCGTCGTAGAAGGTCTTTGCGAACATCGCGCATGCGCTCAGCAGAGCGCGAGGCGGCTTGCCTGTCCGATGGCATGTAGCCCATAGCTCCGCCAATTCATTGCTCGACGCCGTATTCGAATCGTTACCGTCACTATGTGCCCAAAAGATCAGACGGCTGTCGTGCACCATCAGGTCGAACCACCATGCGTCGATTGCCGCGTCGAGGGTCATCCTGTCATCGACCGATACGGACAACATGCAGTGGTGCCGAAAGAAGAAGCCGTCGAGCTGTGGCAGCCGCAATTGGCTCGGCTCCATCCCGCGTGGCAGGAGGCGCTCCAGGTGCCGGCGGCGCCCCAGGGTGGCGCAGAAGACCGACAGGAAGAGCCCATGCGCGTTGCTGCGCCCGCTCGCTTTCCAGAGCTCCAGGATGCTTGCTGCCAGTAGGCCCCTTTGTTCCTGTCGCAGCGCCGCCCGAAAGCGGCCAAACGCAACAAGTTCTCGATCGCCATCTGCCGGCCGCACTTCGTAGAGTAGCGGCTCACGCTTGGCGCTCACGCTCATGGCGTGCCACCTGCGCCGCCGCTGCCGCCTGCGCCACCGCCGGCGCCCGGGCACGGGACCGCCGGGACCGCCACGTCGCCCGGCACCTGCAGAACGGTTCCCAGAAGGAGACCGAGGCCGAAGCCCTCCGCCAGGAGTGACGCCGGTATGTGCAAGCCACCCATGCCGATGTGCAGCGTAGGCCCGGCGCGCATTGCGCCAGCCGCGGCCCTCGTCATCCATGGGAGAAGCTCGGGTATCGAAAGGGCATGTCTTCCAACGTGGAAGATTTGGCCGACCCCGCGCACCCACACGCCTATGTTGAACTGCCCTGCCGCCCAGTTCGCCGACGCGCCAACGCCGAACAGCCCTGTGCCAAGCGCCATCCCGGTCGCCGCCGCACCAAGGCCCAGTGATGCGAGCACTGCCCGCTCGGCCAACGGCATCTGCTGCACAGACTCCGCATGCCGCTCCCACCCACCACCGTCTTCGCCGTAGAGCCCGCTCGGATCGACCCCATTGACCGGATCCCCCCCGACGTACCCGTACAGATTGACATCCCCGCCCGAAAACCCGATCGGGTCCCGCGCCGTCCACCTGCCGACCGCCGGGTCATAATCCCGGGCGCCGAACCGCACGAGCCCGGTATCCCGGTCGTACAACCCGCCCGCGTACCCGAACGGCACCACCAAGTCCTGGGGCCCGCTCACGACCGTCGCGTTGCCCCACGCGTCGTACGTGATCTCCTGCGCCACGACGCCGCTCGAGGCGTCGACGACGAGGCGCACGCTGCCGAGGTGGTCGCGGAAGATCCGGAAGGTCCGCTCGGCCGCCGTCCCGGGGTCGGTGACGACGTACCCCGGCCCGAAGCGCTTCGCGACGGTGACGCCGTCCGCCGCGAGCTCGGCGACGGGGAGCAGGCCCGTGCCGTAGAGCCACCTGCGCTCGACGACGCCGTCCTTCGACTTCGCCACGCGGCGGCCGAGGGCGTCGACCGTGTAGTCGATGGTCGTCTCGCCTGGCTGGCCTGCGAGCTTCACCACCTTCCGGAGGGAGCCGAAGCCGTCGTAATGGTACTCTGTGCGCTCGTCGCCCACGGTCTTGGCGAGGAGCTCGCCCGCGCGCGTGTAGTCGTAGTGCGCGAGGCCTGCGTCGGTCAGGCGGTCCTGGGCGTCGTAGGTCGAGAGCGTCGTGCCAGTGCCCGGGAGCGTCTGTTGCCCCCTCTCGGCCCGCGTGCCGCGGGCCGTCTCCCCCAAATCCGTGCTCGCCGTGCGCAGGCCCGGCAGGGGTCGTGCCTCCGCAAGCTCCCCGCCGCGGGCCTGCGCACGGCTGCGCGCGGATGGGGGAGACGACAGCGCGGGGTTGGGGGCGGTGTCGGTGCTCGAGGCCCACGCTCGCGCCGGACCGAGGACGCAGCCGAGTACGAGCGCCACGAGCACCAGGAGGCGGCACCGCACGGTCATCGCGGCGATCCTACGCGCCGACGCGTGCGCGCACCACCGTCGACCCCGCTCCGCCGCCGGGCCCTCCCCGGGGGCGCACGCGCTGCGCCGCATCCCTGCGCCGTGAAGGAACCACGTCGACCGCGCCCGGGCGGACGCGCGCCGCGACCGCGCGCTCGACCGGCTCGGGTACCGTGTGCTGCGGCTGCAGGCCTCCCTCGTCTAGCGGCAGCTCGCGGAGGCGGTCGCGCTCGTGGTGGGGGCGCTCGAGGGGTGAGCCTCCACGAGCTCGGAGCTCGTCCGCCGCGGGCTGCGAAGCGGCTTGCAGCTGGCGGGCCGCGGCGCCCGCAGAACGCTGCGCCGGCCTCAGCAGTGTCCGAGCAGTCCGGTCAGTCGCTGCGAATGAGCAGTTTTGCCTCATCGTCAAGCCCGTCCAGGTGCTCAGGGTCGTAGATGCACACGGTGACCTCACGCACATACGCGGCATCTGACACATGCGTGTGGCCGCTCTCGGGCTGTTGGATGAGCTCATTGAGGGCGTCGCGAAGTTCTGCAGCCTCGCTTCGCGTCAAGAAGATGCATGCGGAGAGAAGACCGCGTCTGTGATCCGAATCCCATAGTCGCATCGTGTTCACCTTCGCGGTACGTCATTGGGGTACAGCTGCCCCGACTCCCTCCAAGTTCCGTTAATGCATTCGTCGGCAGTCAGCAAAGCGCGTCGTCCGGGCGGCGCCGGCAGTCGCTCACTCGGCGCGGTCGGCCCCCAGCGCTCGACCGCGACGCTGCTCTGGGGGCGCGGGGGCGCGCAGCACCGCCCTGACAAATCGGGCGGGCGACCCGTGCGGCGCGATCTCGTCGGCAGATCTGGGGCATCTGCCGGGCGTGGACGGCCACGGGGTCGCCGGGGCTCCCGGGAACGTGCGCCTCATCGCTCTGCGACCCGAGGCGAACGTCCGCCGGGGCCGCCGGGGCCGCCGGGGCCGCCGGGGCCGCCGGGGCTGCGTGGTGCGGTCCGCGCGGTCCGCAGGGGCCACCTGCGACCGACGACGCTCGCAGGGGCGCCCGCGAGGCGCTATCCTCGGCCGCGAGTCGCTGCGCGCTTACCGTCTTGCCGTCAAGGAGCTCCCCCATGCGCCCTGTCTCGCTCGTGCCCTTCGTCGTCCTCGCCGGCGCCGCGCTCGCGGCCTGCGCCAGCAGCAAGACCGACGACAACCCCACCACGACGACGACCCACACGACCACGAGCACGACCACGAGCGGGTCGGGAGGCACGGGCGGTAGCGGCGCCACGGGCGGAAGTGGCGGCGACAGCGGCAACGGCATCTGCGACCTCATCGGCTCGGACCACCTGCTCGTCAGCGAGGTCGGGTCGCAGCCGGACGAGGCCGAGTTCATCGAGATCTGGAACCCGGGCTCGACCACGGTCGATCTCGGGAAGTACTACCTGTCGGACAACGCCGCGTACCACGGCATCGCCGCCGGCACGGCCTGGAACCCGCAGGTGAACCAGCCGGGGTCGGACTTCCTCGCCGCCTTCCCGCCTGGCACGACGCTCGGCCCGAACGAGGTGCTGACCATCCAGGCCGGCACGGACTTCTTCGGAACCTTCGGCGTGTGCCCGGACTTCGTGCTCGCGCCGGCCTCCGCGGCGGACACGACCTGCAACGGCAGCGTCGTGCCGAAGCTCGTCGAGCCCGCGAACGGCGGCATCGGCAACTCCGTCGGGTCGAAGCTCTCGAACGCGCGCGAGATGCTGATGCTCTTCTGCTGGGACGCCGGCCCGCGCGTCACCGACGTCGACTACGTCACGTGGGGCCCCGACGATCCGACCGAGCCGACGCGCGTCGACAAGACGTCCGTCGCCGGCTACCTGCCCGACACCGCGCGGGCCCAGCAGTCCGGCGCGCCGGCGCCCGCCTTGAACGAGGCCATCGGGCGCTGCACCAGCGTCGAGACCGGCGAGACGACGACCGGCGGCAACGGCGCCGCGGGGCACGACGAGACGAGCGAGAGCATGGCGACCACGTTCGCGCTGTTCGCGGCCGGAAGCCTCACGCCCGGCACGGTCAACCCCTGCAACTGACGGGAGGCGTGTCGATGGGCCTCGCGCTCTTGCGGCGTTTCGCGCCGGTCGTGACGATCGTGGCGGCGCTCGCCTGCTCCGGCTCGGGCGGGGCAGGGGGAGCCTCGGGCTCGAGCTCCGGCGCGGCGCGCACGAGCGCGGCCGGTGCCACGAGCTCGGCGCCGCCCGCCGCGTCGGGGCCCGCGAGCGCCGCGGCGGGCGCCTCGGGCAGTGGCTCGGCGGCGGCGAGCGCCTCGGTGGCGTCGAGCGCATCGGCGGCCGCGAGCGGTCCGGCGTGTGCGGGCAAGACCTGCGTGGCGTGCACCGGCGAAGAGGGCTGCTTCTGGCACAAGAAGCGGCTCGCGTGCCAGGCGAACGAGGCCGACTGCGTGAAGAACGTGTGCTTCGACGTCCCGGCCGACTGCCCGCCCGAGTGAGGCGTGCCGTGACCGCAGGCCGCGCCGAGCACGAAGCTGCGGGGCCCGCCGCTTGACAGGCCGCGCCGGCGGGACCAAACCGCGGGCGCCCGCTCGCCCCGACTCGGGAGAGCACGAAAGGACGCTTCCATGAACGCCATGCGCCACTCCGCCATGCTCGGCCTGCTCGTCGCCCTCGCGGGCTGCGGCGGCGCGAAGGACAGCCAGCCGACGACGCCGAAGACGCCGAGCGGCTCGTCGGTCGACGCGACCGCGAAGCAGAAGGGCGACGGAGGCGAGGCCGAGGCGGCCGTCGGCGGGGAGGGTCAGCCGCCGGTGGTGATGGACGCCGCGCGGGAGGCGAGCCGGGGCCCCGGTTCGCCGGAGTCGAGCCACGCCGGCTCGGGGGAGCCGGCGGCGGCCCACGCAGAGCCGGCCCCGAAGGTCGAGCTCGCGCAGCCCATCGCGATGCCGACGCCGGCGGCGTACCGGTCGGGCGAGGTGCTCGCCTACCTGCCGAAGGACTGCGACGAGCGCGTGTTCGCCAACGTCGGCGCGATGATCCCCGCGGACGCGGCGGCCGCGGTCGGGGCGGCCGCCCTGCGCGTTCTCGGCATGAAAAGCAAGGAGGCGGCGGTCGCCATCGCCGGGGCGCTCCGGACCGCTCGGGACGCCGGCTTCGACCCCTTCACGCAGACGCGCGAGATCGCGGTCTGCGGGGACGGCGACGTCGTCGCGGTCGGGCTCGCGCTCGACAAGGGCGTCGATCTGGCGGCGACCCTGCAGCGCGTGATGGTCGCCGTCGGCGAGCGCGCGGGCGAGGTCGTGCGCGAGGGCAGCGTGAACGTGCTGCGCAACGACAGCGGCGGCGCGCTCGCCCAGGTGAACGGCAACGTGCTCGTCATCGCCGACCGCGAGGCCGATCTGCGCCCCGCCATCGCCGGCAAGGCGGGCGCGGCCGGCTTCGGCGACGTGTCGAAGCACCTCGTGCTCGTGCGCAACCGCGAGGTCGGCGTGGACGTCCTCGGCAAGGGCGGCAACCTCGACGTCTCGGTCGCCGTTCATCTGAGCGACGGCGACGCCCGCGAGGCGCAGGCCCACGGCAAGGAGTTCATGGCCGAGGCGAGCCAGATCCTGACCAAGGTCGCCGAGCAGATGGAGGCGACCCCGGCCAAGCCACTCGCCGCGCGCGTCCGCGCGATCAGGCCGCAGCTCCGGGGCAAGGATCTCGTGTTCCAGGGCTCGACGCCCGTGAGCGAGCTCCAGGCCGTCCTCAAGGGCATCGTGAGCATGAAGCCCGAGGACCTCGCCCGGATGATGCCGCGCTGACGGAGCCGCCGGTCATCCGCCGCGGGGCGACACACAGTCTCCCGCGGGCGGGTGCTTCCGTTGTAGCCTCGGCCCGATCGCGGGCGTTCGAACGGGCGCGCGCGACGGAGGAAACATGGCACAGCGACCGCCAGGGGGGTTCGGAGGCGGCGGCAAGCGCGACACGCCGACCGAGGCGATCCCCTCGCCCTTCGAGCCGGCCCCGCCCGCGGGCTCGCGCCGCCCCGCGAGCACGCTCATCGGCTCCGGCCCTTCGCCCTCCGCGTCTCGGCCCGCGCCGCTGCCCCTGCCACCCCCGCCCCCGCCCTCGGCTCCGTTCGGGCCGCGACCCGGGCCGCCCGGCTCCCCGCCGCAGGCCGTCCCGCTGCCGGGCTCACCGTTCGGGCCCACGCCCGGGGCGACCGCCCGGCTCGGCCAGGGCGCCATCCCCGTCCTCCACGACGGCGAGGCGCCGGGCGACGCGCCGACGAGCGTGCTCGTGTCGCCCTTCGGGACCACGGCGGGGTTGCCGCCGTCGCAGGGTGCCGCCGGCCCGACCCGGCCCGGCCTCGGCGCCTCGCCGGCTCCCATGCTACCGGTCCTGCCGGCCGTGCCGCCGGCGCCGACGTCCTCGCCGTACCTGCTGCCGCCGCAGCCGCAGCCGCAGCTCCAGCCCCCGCAGCTGCAGCCCCAGCCCCCGCAGCTGCAGCCCCAGCCCCTGCCCGAGCCGTCGCCGAGCGCGTCCGCGCGCCGGCCCGGCACGACCGACTACGGCGCGACCGAGAGCCTGCCCGGCCCCCCGCGCGACGCCGCCGAGGGTTGGCTCGGGCGCCACCTGCGCCACTTCGAGCTCGCCGTGCTCGCCCTCCTCGGCGTCGCGCTGCTCGGCGCGAGCTTCGCCGGGTGCGCCGCGAGCTCGGCCGCGGAGCGGGCCGCCGCGCACACGACCGCGGGCTTCGCCAAGCTCGACGAGGCGAACGCCGAGGTGCTGGCGAGCCTCGGCGTGGCCGACCCCGCCGGCGCGGCCGGGCAGGGTCGCGCACCGGCCCTCGCCAAGCGCCGCGAGGCCGCGGCGTCCTTCGAGCAGGGCCAGAAGGACGGCCAGACGAGCGCGAAGCTCGCCGGGCTCGCGGCCTTCTTCGCGATGAGCCTGTTTCTCGGTGCGCTCGCGAGCGCGCTCGGCCCGGCGCGCCTGAAGCTCGGCCTCTTCGGGCTCGGCGCGCTCGTCTCGCTCGTGTCGCTCGTCCGGCTGCTCGTGCTCGCGCTCGGGTAGCTCAGCCCCGGCGCGCGCTCCGGCGCAGCGCCTCCTCGGCGATGGGGAGCTTCGCGGCGCGCTGCTCGTGGCAGTGGCCCCAGCCCGCCTCGAGGCTGTGACGGCACACGTCGCTCCGCTCCTCGTAGATGCTGCACGGGTAGCGCCCCCGGTCGGGGTCGAGGCCGAGCGCCGCGCAGCGGCCGTCGAGGATGCGCATGAAGCGCCGCACCCGCGGCGCCCCGTCCTCGCCCGGCTCCGTGAGCTCGTCGACGAGGCTCCGCGCCCGGGCGCCCATGCGCGCCCAGTCGACGGCGAACACCTCGACGTAGCGCGGATCGGTGGTGAAGCAGCACGCCCCGCAGCGCACGCAGTCCGGTACGGACCCGGCCCCAGCCGCGGGCGGCTCGCCCCACTTCCGAGCCGGCATCGCCGCGCTCAGCGCACGATGACGTGCGTCCGCCGGCGCAGATCCTTCAGCCACTTCTCCTTGGCCTTCTGGAACTGCTCGCCGCGCAGGCGCTCCACCATCTCGTCGCGGGCGGCCTCGAGCGTCGTGTAGCGCGAGGGCTGTCGCTCGGCGAGCGCGAGCACCACGATGGAGCCCTCGTACACGAGCGGCTCGCTCACCTGGCCCGGCTCGAGCGACACCGTCGCGTCCTCGAGCTTCGGCGAGAGGATGCCGTAGCGCCCCGAGAGCGCCGCCTCGGAGCCCGCGGGCGCGCGGATGCCGAGATCCCCGCCGTTCTGCGCGGTCTTGTCGTCCGAGTACTGGCGGGCGAGTGCTCCGAAGTCCGCGCCCTGGCGCACGCGCGCCACGATCTCGGCCGCGAGCTTGCTCCGCGCGGCCACGACCTCGGGCGGCGCGTCGGGCTCGAGGCGCAGCACGATCCAGGCCGGGTGGTAGAGGCGCATCCCGCGCTCGGCCGCCACGACCTTGTCGAACATGGCCTTCATGTCGGCCTCGGTCGCCGTGAAGCGCTCCTCGATGAGCCGCGCCACGAGCTTGCCCTCGAGCAGCTGACGCCGGAGCTCTTGCCGGAACTCCTGCTCGGTCGAGCCCGTCTCCTGCGTCGCGGCCGTGACGAACTTCGCCACCGTCGTGCCGGCGCGCGTCGCGAGCTTGCGCATGGCGCCGTCGACCTCTTCGCTCGAGACGGTCACGCTCTGGCGCGCGGCCGCATTGGCCTCGAGCTCCTCTTCGATCATGCGGTCGAGCACGACCTTCGTGACGCTGCTGACGGCGGCCGTGCGCTGCGGGGTGTCGGGCATGGCGTAGACGCGCGACAGCGCGAGGCGGGCGCGCTTGCGCACGTCGGTCTGCAAGATCGCCTTCTCGCCCACGACCGCGACGACCTTCTCGATCGTGACGGCCTCGGCGACCGCGGGTGCGGCGAGCACGAGCGCGAACAGAGCGCGAGCGACGAAGCTGCGGAGACCCATCGGGCGAGTCTTACGCTGGGGCCCCGGTCGGGGCAACCACGCCCGCTCGGGCTCGAGGTGGCAGACCCGAGTCAGGGCAGCTTCACCTTGCTGCGCTCGACCCAGCCCATCGCCTCGCCCTCGCTCGTGCTGCGGATGACGAGCAGCCAGCCGGTCGCCTCCTGCACGACGACGACGGCGTCGCCGGCGCGCACCTCGCCGAGCTGCGGGGCGCCGGCGCGCGGCTGCGCGAGGAGCGGCGCCGCCTGCCGTGCGACGCCGATCGTGAGGTCCTCCTCGTCGTCGAGCGGGTCGGCCGCGCGCTTGCGGGGCAGGTCGGCCGAGGGCCCGCCGGGCTCGGGCGGCACGACCGCCGGGTGGCCGGGCGGCATCGGGAGTCGCCGCGGCGGATCCGGGTCCGCGAGCCCCTCGAACCCGGCGGGGGGAGCGTCCTCCGCGACGGGCGCCACGGCCCAGCCGCGCTCGCGCATCGCCCGGTCGATGCCGCGCCGCGCGGCGACCGCGCTCGGCGCGAGCCCCCGGACGACGACCGGCAGGCCGACCACGACGAGCACGGCGAGGGCGCCGACGAGGGCCAGCACCGTCAGCTGATCCGTCGCGCGCCGCAGCGTGAGGGAGCGCCGCTCGCGGGCGTCGGGGAGGTCGGGGAGGCTCGTCATCGCTCGGGCGCGCCGGGAGGGAGCGTCGCGCGTCGGCCCGCGCACCGCAAGCGGCGCCAGCTCGCCGGAGCGTAGCGCGCACGGGCCCGGGAGCCAGGCGGAGCCGTGCTCCGGTCCCCGCGGACCTGGAACATCTGCCGTGCGCCGGGCGTCCGAGGCGTATGCTCCGACCCGTGATCACCCCGCCCCCGGCCGCCGCCCGCCTCCGCACGCTCGCCCTGCCGCTCGCCCTCGTGGCGAGCGCCCTCGCCGCCTGCTCGGGCCCGACCGCGACCCCGGTCGCCGCCGCGCCGGTCCCGCTCGTCGCGAGCGCGCGGCCGGTCGTCGAGCTCGCGGCGCCGCCCGCTCCGAGCGCCACGGCGAGCGCGCCCGAGGTCGTCGAGCCCGAGCCCGAGCCCGAGCTCGCGTCCACGCCGGCGACCGCGGAGCCGAGCGCGTCCGCGATCGACCCCGCCGGTCCGGCCGGGCAGGTGACGATCCCCGGACTGCCTCCGGAGCTCCTCGCGCAGCTCCTGAAGGATCCGAAGCTCCTCGCGCAGCTCCAGATCATGTTCCCGACGGGGATGCTCCCCCCGGGCCTGGTCCCCACGAGCCTCGTGCCCTCCGCAGCCTCGAAGCCGGCACCCGCGCCACCCCCGCCGCCTCTGGCTCCGCCCCCGGCCGGCGCGGGCCTCTTGCCCTTGCCCGGTCCCGTCCTGTTCGACACGGCGCGCGCCACCTTGAGGCCCGAGAGCGATCCGGTGCTCACGACGGCGCTCGCGAAGCTACGCGCGCGCGCCGACATCACGCTCCTGCGCGTCGAGGTGCACTCCGACTCGATGGGCAGCGAGGCCATGAACCAGAGCCTGACCGAGCAGCGGAGCCTGTCGGTCGCGCGCTGGCTCGTCGCGCACGGCATCGCCTGTCGCCGCCTCGTGCCCGTCGGCTTCGGCGAGACGCGACCCATCGCGGACAACGCGACCGAGGCCGGCCGCGCGCAGAACCGGCGCACCGAGCTCCACGTCGCGGCGCTCCACGGCCGCCCCGTCGGCGGGATGCCGATCGACGGAGGCGGCAAGGTAGCGGGCGATCCCTGTCGGCCGTAGGCCGGCGCCAAGTGCGCGAGCGCTCGTCGAGGGGACGCGCGCGAGTGCCCGGATGCCGGCTCGCGAGCGTGCGGGAGGTAACCAAGTACCGGGTTCGTTTCGGTCTACCCCGGGTTGGTTACGTCGCAGGTGCCCGGCGCGGGCTCGGACCGGGCGCGGACGGGCGCGGCGGGCCGCCAAGTGCGCGAGCGCTCGTGGAGGGGACGCGCGCGAGTGCCCGGATGCCGGCTCGCGAGCGTGCGGGAGGTAACCAAGTACCGGGTTCGTTTCGGTCTACCCTGGGTTGGTTACCGCCTTCGCCTCGGTCTACCCCGGCTTGGTTACCGCGCACGTGCGAGGCGTGGGGGCGGACGTGGCCCCGCCGGCCAGCCCGCCACCGACCCCGCCAAACGTGCACGCCAGGGTGCAGCCGGTGCGCGCGCCGCGCACACTGTGGGCAATAATCCAAGCGGTTCCGCGTCCTCCTGCGGCTCCTTCGCATGGCATGGCGCATGCCGTGCGGAGGGTGTCCCTCGCCATGGCATGGCGCATGCCGTGCGGAGGGTGTCCCTCGCGGAGGCCAAGGCCATGAACCCAGATCCCGCAGTCAAGGTTGCAGCCGTCACCGAGAAGACCCAGCAGGCCACGGCGAAGGTGTTCGACAAGGCGAAAGAGGTCGTCGACAAGGGCGCCGAGCGGGTGCTGGCGCTCGAGGCCAAGATCGGCGCGAAGGCGACCGAGGTCACGCACAAGCTCACGGATCGGGCCGACAAGGTCGGTCACGACGTGAAGGAAGCCGTCGCGAAGGTCGTCCACAAGGTCGAGGCGACCGCGCAGCAGAAGCTCGGCAGGGTCAAGGCGACGGACGGCCCGACCACGAAGGTCGCCGAGAAGGCAGGCGAGCAGATCCAGAAGGCGAGCGACACCGTGCGCGCGGTCGCGACGCGCGTGGAGCAGGCGGTCGAGGAGCTCGCGCACAAGGCGGAGGACAAGCTGAAGGACACGAACTGAGTCGGCGCCGGCGAGGCGCGTGGCGATCCGGAGCCGATGCGCGTTGCACGGCGCGTCGGGGAGGCGCATCATGACGATGTGCGTCGCCCCGGCGCACCTCGCTTTCTTGAAGGGGACCAGCCATGGCACGTATCTCGGCGTCGCTCGTCGCGACGGTCGCATGCGTCGGCGCGGTGTTCGCAGGCGGCTCGGTGGTCGCGTGCAGCGCGAGCCAGGAAGACGCGTCTGCGCCGCGCGCCGACACCACGACGACCACCACGACGACGACCACCACCACCACGGGCACCACGACGCCGCCCGAGCAGGAGCTCGAGTCCGCCTACGGTGCCCCGGTCGCGACCGGCACGTACGTGTGGATCGCCAACGCGGCGAGCGGCCGGGTGGCCTTCATCAACGCCGCGACGCTCGCGGTCGAGGTCGTCGAGGCGGGGCACGCGCCGACCTACCTCGCGGCCGTCCCCGACCCCGTCGACGACGTCGCCATCGTCCTCAACGTGCTCTCGCGGGACGCGACGCTGCTGCGGGCCTCGGCGAGCGGCCTCTCGACCCGGGCGCTCCCCGTCCCGACGTCGGGCAACGCGTGGGCCGTGGCGCCGTCCGGGCGCTTCGCGACCGCGTGGACGGACGCCCGCCGCATCGCGTCGCCCGATCCCATCGACGGCTACCAGGACATCTCGGTCCTCGACCTCACGACGGGACAGGAGCGCACGACGGAGCTCGCCGTCGGCTACCGACCCGTCGCCCTCGGCTACGCGGCCGACTCCTCGCGCCTGTTCGCGATCACGGCCGACGGCGTGACGGTCGTCGAGCTGACGGGCCCGGCCCCGCTCGTCGTCGACAACGTGGCGCTCTCGGACGACCCATTCGAGGACACGCAAAGTCGCGACGTGGCCATCACCCCGGACGGCGCCTACGCGCTCGTGCGGCGCGACGGGGACTCCACGGTGCGGGTCGTCACGCTCGCCACCGGCGTGCGGAGCGACGTCGTGCTGCCCGGCCCGGTGACCGACCTCGATCTGTCGGCCGACGGCTCGGTCGCGGTCGCGGTCGTGCGCGACACCTCCGAGGTCGCGCTCCTGCGCCTGCCGGACGTGGCCGAGGACCCGCTCTTCTTCACGCTCTTCTCGGTCGCCGACACCACCATAGGCTCGGTGTCGCTGGCGGGCGCGAGCACGCTCGCGCTGCTCTACACGAACGCCGTCCCGAGCCCGGTCCTCACGGTCTTCGACAGCGCGGCCCTCGTCCCCGAGCCGCGGCCGATCGTGCTGAAGGCGCCCGTGGCGGCCGTGTTCCCCACGCCCGACGGCGCCCACGCGGTCGTCCTGCACCACGAGCTCGCGGGCGTGTCGAGCTACCCGGCCGCGCTCAGCGTGGTGCCGGTCGCCGCGCTCCTGCCCGCGAAGATCTTCGGCCTCGACGCCCCGGTCGTGTCGGTCGCGGTCTCGCCCGCCGGCACGCACGCGCTCGTCGCGACCTCCGACGCGCTCAGCCACACCTACCAGATGGTCGTCGCGCGCATGCCGTCGCTCGACCTCGACGCCTTCCCGCTCGCGAGCGAGCCCATCGCGGCCGGCATCGTGCTCGGGGCCGACCAGGGCTACGTGGCGCAGAAGCACCCGGACGGGCGCATCACCTTCGTCGACTTCGGGACCGGCCAGCTCCGGACCGTGACCGGCTTCGAGCTCGCGGCGCAGGTCGTCGACGGGAGCGCGCCGTGACGCCCCGCCATCTCGCCGAGGTAATGGGTCTCGTCGCAGGCGCGCTCGCGCTCGGGCTCGCCTGCAGCAAGAGCACGACCACCGACGGCGCCGGCGGGAGCTCGGGTCTGCCGACCGACACGACCACGACGACGACCACCACCTGGACCACGACCACGACCACGACGCCGCCCGAGCAGGAGCTCGAGTCGAGCTACGGGGCGCCCGTCGCGACCGGAAACTACGTGTGGATCGCCAATGCGGCGAGCGGCCGGGTGGCCTTCATCGACGCCGCGACGCTCGCGATCGAGGTGGTCGAGGCGGGCCACGCACCGACCTATCTCGCGGCCGTCCCCGACCCGTCGGACGACGTCGCGATCGTCCTCAACGTGCTGTCCCAAGACGCGACGGTGCTGCGCGCCTCGGGTGGCGTGCTGACGAGCCTGTCCTTGCCGGTGCCGTCCTCGGGCAATGCCTGGGCCATTGCGCCGAGCGGTCGCTTCGCGACGGCGTGGACGGACGCGCGCGCCATCGACACGCCGGACGCGATCGACGGCTATCAGGACATCGCCGTCCTCGATCTCGCGCCCGGCGCCGAGACCGCGACGGAGCTCACCGTCGGCTATCGCCCGGTCGCCCTCGGCTATGCGGCCGACGGCACGCGCCTGTTCGCGGTGACCGCCGACGGCGTGACCGTGGTCGCGCTCGATGCGGGCGCGCCGGCGGTCGTCGCGAACGTGCCCCTGTCCGACGATCCGTTCGAGGACACGTCGAGCCGCGACGTCGCCATCACGCCCGACGGCGACCTCGCGCTCGTGCGGCGCGACGGCGATCCGGTCGTGCGCGTCGTGGCGCTCGGGACCGGGGTGCGTACGGAGGTGGTCCTGCCCGGCCCGGTGACCGACCTCGACGTGTCGGTCGACGGCTCGGTCGCGGTCGCCGTCGTGCGCGACACCTCCGAGGTGGCCGTCCTGCGCCTGCCCGACATCGCGACCGATCCGCTGGCCTATGGCCTCTTCTCGGTCGCCGGGACCACGGTCGGCTCGGTCGCGCTCGCGCGCGCGAGCTCGGTCGCGCTGCTCTACACGAACGCCGTGCCGAGCCCGGTGCTGACGGCCTTCGACACGGCCGCGGCCGTGCCCGAGCCGCGTTTCATCGTGCTGAAGGCGCCGGTGCAGGCGGTGTTCCCCACGCCCGACGGCGCCCACGCGGTCGTCCTGCACGACGATCTCGGCGCGGGGTCGAGCTACCCCGCGGCACTCAGCGTCGTGCCGGTGACGAACGACCTGCCGCCGAAGATATTCGGGCTCCACGCCCGGGTCGCCTCGGTGGCGGTCGCGCCCACGGGCGATCGCGCCCTCGTCGCCACCTCGGACACGGGCAGCTCGACCTACCAGATGGTCGTCGCCCGCATGCCCTCGCTCGAGATCGACGCCTTCCCGCTCGCGAGCGAGCCCATCTCCGCCGGCATCGTGACCGGCCCGAACAAGGGCTTCGTGGCCCAGAAGCACCCCGACGGGCGCATCACCTTCATTCACTTCGCTTCCGGCGAGCTCCGCACCGTGACCGGTTTCGAGCTCGCCGCAGAGGTCGTCGACGGGAGCACCCCATGAAGAGCTCGAGCCTTCTCGCCGCGCGCGCCGTGCGCCGCGCGTGCCTCGTGAGCGCAACCGCTGTCGCCGTGGCCGCGCTCGCGGTCGGAGCCTGCCACGCGCGCGACTCGAAGTGGGACGCGGCCCCGACCCGACCCACGCAGGCGATCGGCCTCGCGGGGGGCGTCGCCCTCGTCGACGCGCCCACCGAGCGGGTGCTGCTGCTGCCCGTCGTGGGCGAGCTCGAGCTCGCGCCCGTCTCGGTGCCGATCGGGCCGGGCTTCGCCGCTGCGGCACCGACGCCCGACGGCGAGCAGCTGCTCGTGCTCACGCGCGGCACCGTGCCGCGCCGCTCGGCCGACGATCCGCGGCCGGCGCTGTCCGTGCTCGCGGGGCGCGGCGCCGAGCCCGGGCTCGTGGCGCGCTACGAGCTCACCGACCCGCTCTCGGGCCTCGCGGTCGACCCCCTGTCGGAGTACGCGGTCGTCTACGCCTCGCCCACCGACACCTCGTTCGTGCAGAACCCGAACGAGCTCGTCGTCATCGAGCTCGGCGCGGCCGTGAGCGGCGTCAACCCGTTCGCGAAGACGCTGCGCAGCTTCGGCAGCGCCGCGACCGCGCTCACCTTCACCGAGCCCCTCGGCCTGCCGGGCGGCACACGGCGGCTGCTCGTGGTCGAGACCGAGCGCGACCTGCACCTCGTCGACTTCTCGCACCTCGAGCTGCCCGAGATCACGGTGCGCCTCGCGAGCGGCGCGGACACGCGCAAGCCCGCGGGCGTCGCCGTCACCGACGGCGATCCGGCGAGCGACGAGGACGCGCGCCTCGCCGTCCGCCTGGCGGGCGATCCGAACGTCATCCTCATCGATCTCCTGCCGGTGCCCGAGTCCGAGGCGGCCGAGACACCGCAGAGCTACCGCGTGCTCCCGAACGAGGTCTACGTCGGCGGCGTGCCGAGCGCGCTCGCCTTCGTCGCGACCGACGGTGGGCTGCGGCTCGCGGCGCTCTTGCCCGCGCAGGGCATGCTCACGCTGGTCGATCCGGCCACGGGCATCGCCGCCGAGGTCGAGCTCGGCGCGAGCTTCGACCACATGTCGCTCGTGACGAGCATCGTCG
>JADLAB010000397.1 GCA_020848455.1 Polyangiaceae bacterium | reverse complement strand
CTCGAGGACCGGGCGGCCCGCGCGCCCGGCCCGCCCGCCGCTACCGGCGCACCGAGTCCCATCGGCGCGACCGGCGCGAGCGGTGCGAGGGGAACGGGCGGCGCGAACGCGGCGCTGGGCGCGGAGACGGCCGCGGGCGCCACCGCGACGGGCCGCGGCTCTGCCGGCTGGGCGTGCGGCCTCGGCGCCAGCGCCGCGCCGATCGCCGCTGCCATCTCGCGCGCGGAGCCGTAGCGCTCCTCGGGCGCCTTGCGGATCGCCCGCTCGACGACGGGCCCGAGCGGCGAGCGCCGCACCGCCTCGGGGAGCACGTGCGGCGCGTCGGCCACGTGCGACAGGATGATGTCGACGCCGCTCTCGCCGCGCACGATGCGCTCCCCGCCGACGAGCTCGGCGAGCACGAGCCCCAGCGCGTAGAGGTCGGCGCGCGGCCCGACCTCGCCGCCGCGCACCTGCTCGGGCGCCATGTAGGCCGGCGAGCCCAGCATCTGGCCCGTCTCGGTGAGCTTCGTGTGGTGGCTCTCCTCGCTGCCGATGGCCTTGGCGATGCCGAAGTCGAGCAGGCGCGCGCGCACGGCCGCGCCGGCAGCGTCGCGGCACAAAAAGACGTTCGGCGGCTTCACGTCGCGGTGCACGATGCCGAGCCCGTGCGCCGCGTCGAGCCCGGCGAGCACCTCGAGCGCGATGCCGCCGGCGCGCTCCGGCGCGACGGCTCCCTCGCGGCGCATGCAGTCGCGCAGCGACTCGCCGTAGAGCAGCTCGAACACGAGATAGGGCGCACCGTCGTCGGCGTGCCCGGCGTCGAGCAGGCGCACCACGTTCGGGTGCTCGAGCCGCGCGAGCAGGGCCGCCTCGCGCTCGAAGCGCTTGCGCGACACGCTCCGCTCGGCGAGTCGCGTGTGCAGGAGCTTCACGGCCACGTACCCACCCTCGCGGCAGAGAGCCCGGTACACGCTGCCCCAGCCGCCCTCGCCGATGGCGGCCTCGATGCGGTAGCGGCCGCCGAGCACCTGGCCCATCGACAGGGTTGGCCGCCTCGCTGCCATGGCGCGGCCATCTTGCCCCGCCCGGCACCGCGGGGAAAGCGGGCTACGCGCGCGCCGCGGGCCGGTCGAGCAACGCGAGCGCCGCCTCCACGGCCTCCTCGGCGAAGCCGCGCAAGGGCGCGCGCCCCTTCTTGTCGGCCCAGTCCTCGAGTGCGACGCGCAGCATCGCCACGAGCGCCGCGGCGAACATGCGCCCCCGGCGGCGCGCGACCTCGCCCCGGCCGAGCCGTGGCGCCACGGCCGCCGCGAGCGCGGCCTCGACGGCGCGATCGATCTCGAGGTCGGCGAGCGCGAGCCCGGGCGCGTGGGCGAAGAGCGCGCGCTCGGCGAGCACGCGGCGCTTGTTCGCCTCGTAGTCCGCCTCGAGCGCCCCGAGCGCGGCCCTCACCACCGCCGCCACGGGCGCCCGCCCGGGAGCGGCGGCGAGGCGGCGCTCGAGCAGCGCGAGCTGTTCGCGGCGCCGCTCGAGCACGACCGCCTCCTTGGTCGGGAAGTAGCGAAAGAAGCTGCGGCGCGACACCCCCGCCTGCGCCGCGATCTCGTCCACCGTGACGGCGTGAAAGCCGCGCGTCGCGAAGAGCTCGAGTGCCGCCCCGACGAGCGCGGCGCGCGCCTCGGCCTTCTTCTTGGCGCGCAGGCCCGGCAGCTCGCGCTCGGCCGGGGCCGCGGCCGCGGCGTCGCTCACGGCTCGCTCCGGGGCGGCGTGAACAGCCGACCGACCACGTGCACGAGCAGCCGCTCCTGCACGTCGCGCGGCAGGGCGTTGAGCAGCGTGTTCACGTCGGCCATGTTTGCCGGCAGCTTGCCGCTCGAGCCGATGCCGAGCCCGTCGAGCAGCGCCGGGAGCATGGCCTCGCCCTCGGGCCCGGAGAGCTGGGTCGCGAGCGCGCGCGCCATCTCGACGGCACCGGCGTCGCCCGCGGGCGCGGCGCGCACCTCGGCCACGGCGGCGGCGAGATCCGCGAGGAAGCTCGCGACGTGCGGGACGTTCGAGGGCTGGATCGTGATGTGCAGGTTCTCGGGCGAGCCGCCGTAGGCGAGCTGCGGCTGCACGTGCCAGCCGCGCGTGTGCATCGCGTCGGCCAGGCGGAACACCGACAGCTCGCGCGACGCGAAGCCGACGAGGCACATCTCGGGCGCGCCGAGCACGTACAGGCCCGGGATGGCGCGGATGCCGGCGACGATCGCCTCCTTGGCGTCGTAGAGCCCGCGCATGATGCGCTCGTAGCCGTCGTCGCCCACGTGGTGCAGGACGGCCCAGGCCGCGGCGAGCGGGCCGCCGCTCTTCGTGCTCTGCACGGTGCTGTTGACCATCGTGTACCCGGTCCAGCTCGCGCACGCGAAGAACTGCGCGCGCCACAGCTCGGCCGAGCGGTAGAGCACGACCGAGGCGCCCTTCGGCGTGAGGGCGTACTTGTGGAAATCCATCGACAGGCTGGTCACGCCCGGCACGCGGAAGTCGAAGTCCGGCACGGGCGCGCCGAAGCGCTTGAAGTACGGCAGCACGAAGCCCCCGATGCAGCCGTCGACGTGGCACAGAAGGCCGCGCTCGGCCGCGAGCGCCGCGATGGCGCGCACCGGATCGACGACCCCGTGCGCGTAGCCCGAGGCGGAGGCGACGACGAGGATGGTCTCGGGCGTGATGGCGGCCCGCATGGCGGCGACGTCGGCGCGCATCGTCTCGGGCTCGATCGGCGTCGTGACCACGCGCACCCCGAAGTAGTGCCCGGCCTTGTGGAAGGCCGCGTGGGCGGTCACCGGCACGATCATCTCGGGGCGCGTGATGCCGCGCGTCTTCCTGGCGTGGTCGCGCGCCGCCTTGACGGCGCAGAGGATGCTCTCGGTCCCGCCGCTCGTGAAGGAGCCCCGCACCTCGTCGTCGCCGCCGAGGTGCGTGCGCGCCATGGCGACGAGGTCGTTCTCGAAGCGGAGCAGGCTCGGGAAGGCCGTCGGGTCGAGGCCGTTCTCGCTCATGAACGCGACGAAGGCCCGCTTTGCCACCTCCTCGACCGCCGGCCCGCCGTCGTACACGTAGGCGAACGCCCGCCCGCCGCGCCACGCGAGATCGTCCTTTCGCTTGTCCTCGAGCGCCGCGAACACCTCGTCCTTCTGCCAACCTCGTGCCGGGATGCGCATCGTCGTCGTGCCTCCGTCGTGTGGGTGGCACTCTCGAGCATTTGGCACTCGATGTCAAAACAAATGGCACCGAGTGCCAACAACACTCCTTGCGCCGGGCTCGACCCGCGCGCACGCTGACGCGCTCGCCCATGAAGCTCGAGATCTTCTTCGACTATGCGAGCCCCTTCGCCTATCTCGGGGCGATGCAGGCCGCGCCCGTGGCCGCGCGTCACGGGGCCGAGCTCGCCTGGAGTCCGTTCCTGCTGGGCGGCCTGTTCAAGGCGCTCGGCACGCCCAACGTGCCGCTCGCGGTCATGCCCGAGGCGAAGCGCGCCCAGGTTCTCCTGGACCTCGACCGCTGGGCGGAGCACTGGGGCGTCGACTTCGCGTGGCCATCGCGCTTTCCCATGAACACCGTCGCGGCGCTGCGCATGACGCTGCTGCTGCCGAACGAGGCGCGCGGTCCGCTCGTGCGCGCGCTCTTCCGCGCCTACTGGGTCGAGGACGGCGATCTCGCGGACCCCGCGACCCTGTGCGCCGTGGCCGACTCCGTGGGGCTCGACGGCGCGATCCTCCACGCAGCGGTGCGCACGCCGCGCGCCCGGGAGCTGCTCTTCGCCGCGACCCGCGCCGCCGAGGAGGCGGGCGTGTGCGGGGCGCCGTGCTTCCGCGTCGGGCGCCTGCTGTTCTGGGGGCAGGACCGGCTCGCCTTCGTCGAGAAGGCCCTCGACGGGTGGGTGCCGGCACGGGGGTGAGCCGCCCGAGGCGCGTGGCGCGGCGGCGCCGCGGCACGTTCGCCGGCCGGCGACCGGGAGTATGATGCGCCATGCCGATCCTGCGTGACGAGGAGCTCAAGTGCAGCGAGCTGCGCCTGTGGAAGCTGATCGAGGAGCGCACGCGCCCCGG
>JADLAB010000396.1 GCA_020848455.1 Polyangiaceae bacterium | reverse complement strand
CAGGACGCCGAGAGACCAGGAGGCCGCGAAGCGCATGCGCGGACGGATCATGCCGCTACATCGCCGTCCCGCGTCGAGGTGTGACAGGCGCGGGTCGCCCGGGGGTCGCCCGGGTGGAGGGGCGCGCGGCGCGACGCCGCATGGGCCCCAACCCCAACTCGCGCTGCGGCGCGGGCAGCCGGCATGTTGCCCGCCCTGGGCTCCGTCGCCCGCGTCCTCGCGCTCGACATCGGGACCCTCCCATGCGGCGTCGCGCCGCGCACCCCTCCACCCGGGCTCGGTCGGGTTGCGGAGCGGGGGTTGCGGAGGGTTGCGGAGCGGGACTTGCGCGGCGTGGGCGCGCCCCCTCCACCCGGGCTACCCGGGCTCGGTTGGGTTGCGGAGCGGGACTTGCGCGGCGGCGCGCCCCCCCTCCACCCGGGCTTACCCGGGGCTCGGGGGTTGGGCTCGGGGCGGCTCGGCGAGGGGGGCCCGTCACCGCCCTGCCCGCCACGTCACCGCCCTGCCCGCCACGTCACCGCCCTGCCCTCGACTTTCCAGTCGTACAATTGTACGCTTCCGCGTGATGGTGGTCGTCATCGACACGTCAGCGCTCGTAGCGGTGCTCGTGAGCGAGCCCGAGAGGACCGCTTTGGTTCGGGCGACGCAAGGAGCTGATCTCGTGGCGCCGGGGTCCGTGCACTGGGAGGTTGGCAACGCCATGAGTGCACTCCTCAAGCGGCGGCGCGCCACCTTGGCTCAGGCCCAGCACGCGCTCGTGGCCTACGCCGCCATTCCCATTCGGCTCATCGACATCGATCTCGCGCTGGCGCTCGAGATCTCGGCCAAGCATGCACTCTACGCCTACGACGCGTATCTCGTCGCCTGTGCACTGACGCAGCGCGCTCCGCTGCTGACTTTGGACCACGGCCTCGCGCGCGCGGCACGTGCGGCGGGCGTGGCGCTTCTGGGGGTAGCCGGGGTAGCCACATGAAGGAGTTCACCTATTCCGAGGCTCGGCAGCGCCTCGCATCCCTGCTGGAGCGAGCCCGCCGAGACGGTGCTGTGCGCATTCGTCGCCGTGATGGCCAGGTGTTCGTCCTGCGCCCAGAGGGCCGCAGCGGCTCCCCGCTCGATGTGCCTGGCATTCATCTCGACCTGGACCGAGCAGCTATCGTGGCGACGGTCCACGAAGGACGGCGGCCGGCGTGAACGCACGAACGCGCCAAGAAGGTGGGGCACGAAGCTCGAAGCTCGCGCAGTGCCCTCCCTGAGCCCACCCCCCGTCACCGCCCCGTCACCGCCCCGTCACCGCCCTCTCCGAACCCCACCCCTTGAGCCCTGGGGCAGGGGCATGCGGTTCGGCGCGGCATGGGAGGGTCCCGATGCGAGCGCGAGGACGCAGGCGACCGAGCTCCCTATCGCAACGCACCGCCCGCCTGCGCCGCAGCGCGAGCCAGGGGAGGGGCCCATGCCGCGCCGAACCGCATGCCCCTGCCCCAGGGCGACCGATCAGCCTCGAAGGTTCTCCGACATGTGCGCCAGCACCGCCACCGCGACCGCAAACCCTGCGACGGCGTGATCGAGATCCTCGCGCGACACGTTCTCGAGCACGTCGTTGGCCGAGTGGTGGAAATCGAAGTAGCGCGTCGCGTCCTGCCGCAGGTCGAAGAATGGCACGCCGAGGCCGCGGAGCGGCTGGATGTCGACGCCGCCGCGGGCGCCGCCGGGGTCGAGGGCTATGCCGAGGGGGCCGAGGGCGGAATGGAGATGGCGGGCGGCCGCCGATTGGGCCTGGCCCTCGGGCATGCGCAGGGCCCAGGGCTTGCCGTCGCCCTGATCGGCCTCGAGCGCGACGAAGTGCTGGCCGGCCTCGTCCTTGTGGGCGGCGGCATAGGCGTGGCCGCCGCCGCTGCCGAGCTCCTCGTTCGCGAAGAGCGCGATGCGCACGGTGCGGCGCGGGCGGACCGGGAGCTCCGAGACGAGGCGCGCCGTCTCGAGCGCGAGCACGCAGCCGGCGCCGTCGTCGAGGGCACCGCGCCCGAGGTCCCAGGTGTCGAGGTGGGCGCCGAAGAGCACGATCTCGTGGGCGAGGTCGGTGCCCGGCACCTCCGCGAGGACGTTGTGCCCGGTACCGCTCGGCAGCGAGCGGCAGCCGAGCTCGAGCCGGACGCGCACGCGCCGGCCCGAGGCGGCGAGGCGCGCGAGCAAGTCGCCGTCCGGCACGCACACCGCGGCGGCGGGGATGTGCGGGGCGTCCGACTCGTAGAAGAGCATCCCGACGTGGGGCGCGCGCGTCGCGCTCGTGGCGATGGAGCGCACGAGGCACCCCACGGCGCCGAGGCGCGCGGCGTGCGAGGTCGCGTGCGCCCGGAGGTAGCCGCCGTGGTTGTAGCCGGTGCCGTCGCGCAGGCGCGGCATCAGGTGGTGGATGTAGACGATGCGACCCTCCACGCCCGCGCGCCCGAGCTGATGGAGGGCGTCGAGCGACGGCACGACCACGAGCTCCGCCTCGAGCCCGCCCGCCGGGGTCGGCACGCTGCCGCCGAGGGCCGCCACCACGATCGCCTGGCTCGTGGGCTCGAGGATGTCGGCGCGCGCCGCGCCGCGCTCCCAGCGCGTGCACTCGGCGGGCTCGGTGCGCACGTTCGCGAGCCCGGCGCGGCCCGCGGCCGCGAGCGCCCACGCGACGCCCGCGGCCTCACCGGGGGTGCCGGTGAAGCGCGGGCCCACGTCGTCGTTGAGCGATACGAGCAGATCCCAGGCGCGCGAGGCGTCGCGCGCCCCTTGCCGGAGCTGACGGAGCCACGGCGCCTCGTGGGAATGGCGGTGGGGCATCAGCCGGCGAGCTGCTTGTAGAAGTCGTTGCCCTTGTCGTCGACCAGGATGAACGCGGGGAAATCGACGACCTCGATCTTCCACACGGCCTCCATCCCGAGCTCGGCGAAGTCGAGGCACTCGACCTTCTTGATGTTCTCCTCGGCGAGCACGGCCGCCGGGCCGCCGATCGAGCCGAGGTAGAAGCCGCCGTGCTTCTTGCAGGCGTCGGTCACCTGCTGGCTGCGGTTGCCCTTGGCGATCATGACGAGCGAGGCGCCGTGCGACTGGAGCATGTCGACGTAGGAGTCCATGCGGCCCGCCGTCGTCGGCCCGAAGGAGCCCGAGGGCTTGCCGGGCGGCGTCTTGGCGGGGCCCGCGTAGTAGACCGGGTGGCGCGTGAGGTACTCGGGCACGCCCTTGCCGGCGTCGACGAGCTCCTTGAACTTCGCGTGCGCGATGTCGCGCGCCACTACGAGCGTGCCGGTGAGCAGGAGCGGCGTCGAGACCGGGTGCTTCGACAGCTCGGCGACGATCTCCTTCATCGGCCGATCGAGGTCGATGCGCACGCCGTGGTCGTGCTTCTTGCGGTACTCGGGCGGGATGAGCCGGCCGGGATCGCGGTCGAGCTCCTCGACCCAGAGCCCCGCCTTGTCGATGCGCGCCTTCACGTTCCGATCGGCCGAGCACGACACGCCCATGCCGACGGGGCACGAGGCGCCGTGGCGCGGCAGGCGCACGACGCGCACGTCGTGCGCGAAGTACTTGCCGCCGAACTGCGCGCCGATGCCGAGCTTGTTGGCGGCGGCGAGCAGCTTGGCCTCGAGCTCGAGGTCGCGGAACGCGACGCCGTGCGCATTGCCCTCGGTCGGCAGCGCGTCGTAGTACTTCGTCGAGGCGAGCTTGACGGTCTTGAGACAGGCCTCGGCGGAGGTGCCGCCGACGACGACGGCGATGTGATAGGGCGGGCACGCCGCCGTACCGAGCGCGCGCATCTTGTCGACGAGGAACTTCTCGAGCTTGTCCGGGGCGAGCAGGGCCTTCGTCTCCTGCCACAGCATCGTCTTGTTGGCCGAGCCGCCGCCCTTGGCGATGAACAAGAGCTCGTACTTCGCGCCCTCGCCGGCGTAGAGGTCGATCTGCGCCGGCAGGTTCGTGCCGGTGTTCTTCTCCTCATACATCTTGAGCGCGGTGGTCTGCGAGTAGCGCAGGTTCTCCTGCGTGTAGGCCTCGTAGATGCCGCGCGCGATGTGCTCGGCGTCGCGCGCACCGGTCCACACCTGCTGGCCCTTCTTGCCGACGACGGTCGCCGTGCCGGTGTCCTGGCAGGTCGGCAGCTCGAAGCGCGCCGCGATCTCGGCATTGCGCAAGAACGCAATGGCGACACCCTTGTCGTTCGGCGAGGCCTCCGGATCCGTCAGGATCTTGGCGACCTGCTCGTTGTGCTCCGGGCGCAGGAGGAACGACACGTCGCGCATCGCCTCGCGCGCCAGGCGCGCGAGGGCGGCGGGCTCGATCTTCAGGATCTCCTGGCCCTCGAAGGTCGCGACCGAGACCCCCTCCTTGCCGAGGAGGCGATAGCGGGTGGCGTCCTTCCCGAGCGGGAACGGGTCATGATACTGGAATTCGGGGGTTGCCATGACGACCATTCTCCTTCTGGCCGGCCGGCTTCGTGGCCGCCGGCAATGACGCGGGGCCGAGCGGCTAGCGCTCGCCGCCGAGGAGCGCGAGCAAGGACAGCATCGGCACGCAGGTGGGCAGGCCGGCCTGCCAGTCGGCCGGCGCGAGCGCCGAGCCGCCGATGTCGATGTGCACGAAGGGCAGCGGGCCCCCCCGGAGGCCGGCGGTGATGTCGAGGAACGCAAACGGGAACTGGTGGCCGCGCGCCGTGGCGGACGAGGCGGCGTTGTTGCACGACAGGACGTCCTCGGCGCCGCTCTTGGCCGCGACGAAGGCGTAGTCCTCGCGCCGCGGGCGGGTGCGCTCGGCGGGCTCGCCCCACGCGTCGCCGAGCTGGTCGAGCGCCTCGACGAGCCCGGCGTCGCGCGCCGGGCGGTTGCCGATGAGCCCGGTGTAGGGCCCGAAGGCCCGGTAGACGTGCCCGGTCAGGGTGGCGACGGAGGCGAGGATCGGGCCGCGCGCGCCCGCCGCGAGCTCCTTGCAGCGGGCGAGCAGGTCCGCGAGCACGAGCCGCCCCTCGGCGTCGGTGTTGCCGATGCGGACGCGCACGCCGCCGCGGCTCGTGACGATCTCGTCGGTGACGTAGCTCTCCTCGCCGATCGAGTTGCGCACGAGCCCGAGCAGGCCGACCACCTCGACGCCCGGCAAGCGCAGGGCCGCGACCGCGCGGACGAGGCCCGCGACCGCCGCCGCGCCGCCCTTGTCGCGCGACATGCCGGCCATGTGGCCGTCGGTCTTGAGATCGGCGCCGCCCGTGTCGTACGTGACGCCCTTGCCCGCGAGCAGGAGCGTGCGCTTCACCTCGCCCTCGGGGCGGTAGCGGAGCTCGACCACGCAGGGTCGGTGCCGCTCGACCTGCTGCGAGGCGCGCGCCACGGCCGCGATGAGCGGATACGCCGACACGTCGTCCTCGACGGCGACCGTGACGCCGGTGCCGAGGAAGGCCTCGCGGCACAGGGCGGCCACGCGGCGCGGGGCCATGCGCTCGGGCTCGGTCGCGATGATGTCGCGGCACAGATCGCGCGCGCGGTCGATGGCCGCGAGCTCCGCGGCGCGCTCGGGCCCGAGGCCGACCACCGTGATCGACTCGGCCGCGGGCTTGGCCGTGCCGGCCTCGCGCGCCTCGAGCGGCGCCCACTGGCTGCCGCGCGCCGCGAGGGCCGCGAGCTCCGCGGCGTGCACGAACTTCGGCCCGGTCGGCACCGACACCGCGAGCAACGGGTGCCGGGCACCGGCCGCGACCGCGCGCGCCACCGCGGCGGCGGCGGCCTCGCTCACGGCGCGGACGTCGTCCGTGTCCTCGTCGAGCGCGCCGAGCGCGGCGACGACGACGCGCCCGCCCGGCGCGGTCGGCCAGGGCAGGAGGCTCGCCGGCGCCTGGCCCTTGGCGAAGGTCGCGTCGGCCCGGCCGAGCGCTGCGACGGCCGCGCTCGCCACGGGCCCGAGGGTGGCGGCGTGCGCGGCGTGCGGCGCGTGCACGACGACGACGAGGGCATCGTGGGCCGAGGAGGCGAGGTCGGCGGCGTGGAGCAGCGCCGGCAGCGCGGAGCGGAGCTCGGTCATGGTGCGCGGATACTACCCGCCCGCGCAGGGCGCCAGGGTTTACGTACGCGCGGGCCGAGCGCGCGCCGCGCTCTGCTAGGCTCGGGGCCTCGATGATCGCCTCACCACCGGCCGACCCGCCCGAGCTGTCCCGCTTCGAGCTCGAGGTGCGCTTCGCCGAGACCGATCTCATGGGCATCGTGCACCACGCGACCTACCTCGTGTACTTCGAGGCCGCGCGCGTCGACTGGCTGAAGAAGCGCGGCGCCTACTACCAGGACTGGGCGGCGCTCGGCGCGCACCTGCCCGTCGCCGAGGTGAAGCTCCGCTACAAGAAGCCGGCGCGCTTCGACGAGCGGCTCGTGGTCGAGACACGGCTCGTCGAGGCCAAGCGCTTCTCGCTTCGCTTCGCGCAAGAGGTGCTGCGTGCGGGCGAGCTCCTCTGCGCGGCCGAGGTGCTGCTCGCCTGCGTCGGCGACGATCTCGCGCTCCGGCGCATCCCGGACGAGCTCGCCGCCGTCCTGGGGCGCGGGGAGCGGCCGCGGGACTGAAGCGTCCCGCGGGGCGAACGCGTCGCTCGCGGCTCCACAGCGCGCGCGTGCGCACGCCCAACCGGCCGTATCTGGCCCCAGACCTTCGGTCTACCCCGAGTTTCGGCCGGTTCGAGGGGCCCTTCGGGGCGGTGGGCCCCGGCGGCGACCCCCACATCGCGCACTTGCGCGCGCCGTCGCGCACGTGCGCGCGCCCAACCGGCCGTATCTGGCCCCAGACCTTCGGTCTACCCCGAGTTTCGGCCGGTTCGAGCGCCCTGCCCCGCAAGATGTCGAGCGCGGCAGGGGCGTGAGGGCAGGCAGGGCATGAGACTCCGTCCGGATGCGCCCTGCTCGGGGAGAACAGGTCGACCTGCCCCGTGCCCCTTGCCCCTTGTCCCTCACCCCTGCGCGCAGAACTCGCGCACGAGCTCGTAGAGCACGCGCTGGCCCCAGAGGTAGCCGTCGACGGGGATGCGCTCGTCGTGCCCGTGGTACATCGCGGTGAAGTTGAGCTCCGGCCCGAGGCGCACGGGCGAGAAGCCGTAGCAGACGGCGCCGAGCCGCGCGTAGGCGAAGGCGT
>JADLAB010000395.1 GCA_020848455.1 Polyangiaceae bacterium | reverse complement strand
GCCGGCGGCTCCGCGTAGCACCGCCGACGCCCGAGCGCGAGCGTCCCCGCCGAGACCGCCGCGACCGCCGCGACCGCCGCGACCGCTGCGGCTGCCGCCGCTTAACTGCCGCCGCTTAACTGCCGCCGCCACAACCGTGGCCATCGCCACAACTGCGGCCGCCGCGACCGTGGCCTCCCCAACCGCTGTCGCCGCCCCAACCGCGGCTACCCAACCGCTGCCGCCGCCCCAACTGCCACCCCAACCGCTCCCGGCCCGGCGAACGCCCGGCTTGAAACCGCGGCGGTCCGTAGGTACCTTACGAATCATAAGGAAGTGTCGTCACTGAAGTGACATCCCCAATCGACTCTCGTGCAAGGGCTGCGCCATGAAGACCGCGATGAGCAGATTCCCCGTCCATGACGAGCTGACCGCGCCGGAAGGCTCCGTCCCCGTCCTCCGTGGTGCGCTGGCCACCGCGGGCCAGCTGCCGAACTTCCTCGGCGTGCTGGCCGGATCGCCGGCGGCATTGCGCGGCTACGCGCGCTTCCGCGCCGAGCTGCGCCGAGGCACGCTCAGGCTCGAGACGCTCGAGCGGATCTCGCTCGCCGTCGCCGAGCACCACCGCTCGCAGCCGGGGTTGGCGCTCCACGCCCGCACCGCGCGCGGGGCCGGGCTGGGCATCGACGAGGTCGCGCTCGCCCGCGAGTTCGACTCCGCCGATGAGCAGCAGGCGGCGCTGCTGCACTACCTGCGCCCGCTCGTCGAGGGCGGCCGCCCGCCGATGCACCTGCACGAGGAGGCGCGCGAGGCGGGGTGGACCGACGAGCAGCTGCTCGAGGCGATCGCCTACGTCGCCCTCGAGTCGTTCACGGCCATGGTGAACGTCGCCGGCGACGTGCCGGTGGACGGCTCGACGGAGGAGACGCGCCGGCTGCGAGCGGCGTAGCCTCTTCACCATGGAGCTGCGCCAGGAGGAGGAGCAGCGACCGGGGTCGACCGACTGCGGCTGCTGCCCGTGCCTGCACGAGGCGGTCGAGCTGATCGGCCGGCGCTGGACCGGCGCGATCCTCGAGGTGCTGCGCCAGGACGGACCGCTGCGCTTCTCCGAGATCGTCGGCGCGATCCCCGGCCTGTCGGACCGCCTGTGCTCAGAGCGGGTCAAGGAGCTCGAGGCGCGCGGCATCATCGAGCGCACCGTCCACCCTGGCCCACCGATCCGCGTCGAGTACGCGCTCACCGAGATGGGCCAGGCGCTCGAGCCGGTGCTCGGCGAGCTCGCGGCGTGGGCGCGCGAGTGGCTCAGGCCTCGGAGCGACGAGGCCGCGCCGGTCGGCGCCGAGTGAGGCACGCTCGGCCCGCCGGCGAGAGGCGGGTGAGGCGTGCGCGTGGCGCGCGGGGTGAGAGGCGGATGAGGCGTGCGCTCGGCGCGCGCGGGTGCGTCGTCTAGGCTCCGCGCGATGCCCGACCAGCCGCAGACCGCCGCCGACGTCAAGGCGCTCGTCGACGAGCACAACATCCGCTTCCTGCGCCTCTGGTTCACGGACATCCTCGGCCAGCTGAAGTCGTTCTCGATCAACGCCGAGGAGCTCGACGACGCCTTCGAGAACGGCATGGGCTTCGACGGGTCGTCGATCACCGGCTTCAACGCGGTCGAGGAATCGGACATGGTCGCGGTGCCGGACCCGAGCACGTTCGCGGTGCTGCCGTGGCGCCCGACGGACCAGGGCGTGGCGCGGCTGTTCTGCGACATCCACACCCCCGAGCGCACCCCCTACGAGGGCGACCCGCGCCAGGTCCTGCGCCGCGCGCTGCAGCGCGCCGAGCAGATGGGCTTCGACACGTTCAACGTCGGGCCCGAGCTCGAGTACTTCCTGTTCAAGGACAGCGCGTCGACCGAGGTGCTCGACGAGGGCGGCTACTTCGACCTCACGACGCTCGACGCCGGCTCCGACGTGCGGCGCGAGACGGTGCTGGCGCTCGAGCAGCTCGGCATCCACGTCGAGTACTCCCATCACGAGACGGGGCCGTCCCAGCACGAGGTCGACATGCGCTACGCCGACGCGCTGAAGATGGCCGACGACTGCATGACGTACCGCATCACGGTCAAGGAGATCGCGATGCAGTACGGCTGGCACGCGACGTTCATGCCCAAGCCGCTGTTCGGCGAGAACGGCTCAGGCATGCACACCCACCAGTCGCTGTTTCGCGACGGCAGCAACGCCTTCTACGACCCCGACGACCAGTACTTCCTCTCCGACGCCGGCAAGGCGTTCATCGCGGGTCAGCTCAAGCACGCCCGCGAGATCTCGTCGATCTTCGCCCAGTGGGTGAACTCCTACAAGCGCCTCGTGCCCGGCTACGAGGCGCCGGTCTACGTGGCCTGGTCGCGACGCAACCGCTCGGCGCTCGTGCGCGTGCCGCTGTACCGCCCGGGCCACGAGCAGTCCACGCGCATGGAGCTGCGCTGTCCCGACCCGGCCTGCAACCCGTACCTGACGTTCGCCGCGCTGCTGCAGGCCGGCCTGGAGGGGATCGAGAAGGGCTACGAGCTCCCCGAGCCGATGGAGAAGAACCTGTACCACCTCGCGCCCGACGACCGCCGGCGGCTCGGCATCGAGCAGCTCCCGGCGACGCGGGGCGAGGCGATCGAGATCACCGCCGAGTCCGAGCTCGTGCTGCGTACG
>JADLAB010000394.1 GCA_020848455.1 Polyangiaceae bacterium | reverse complement strand
GGGCGAGCCTGCCGCCGAGGGCGAGCCCGCGGCCGACGGCGCGCCCGACGGCGAGCCCCGCGACGGCGGCGACGGGCCCAGGTAGGCGTCGACCGTCGCCTGGGCGGTGCGTACGACGGCCGCGGAGACGAGGAGCGCCGGCACCACGGCCCGTGCCGAGCCGGATGCTGCGAGCGCCCTGCTCGCCTGCCAACGCGCGGCCCTTGGCCCCGCGGGATTGACGCGCCTCGGCGCCCGCTCGCCCAGGGGCTCGCGCGGCAGAGCGGGCGCGCGGTGGCGCATGGATCGAGCGCGCCGGTGCGCGGCGGCGCGGGCGCAGGCGCACACGCCGATACCGACCGGCGCCGCTTCCGCTGCGCCAAGAGCCCGCACGAGGGCGCGGCCACCTTCCGGGTCGCGCTGCCGCGGAGCGCTCTCAGCGGGCGCGATTACCTCGTCGTGCGCGTCACGGTGCTGCGGCGACGACGAGCCGGCTCGCCACGCTTCGAGGGCCATCTCGTCCCGTCCGGCGACACGGTGCGCCTCGTCGGCCTGCGGCATCGACGCGACGGGAGCGGGTCCGCGATGTTCCTCAGCTCCTGAGGCACGCACGGGCGTGCTCCGAATCGACCCTGGCGACCGTGGTGAGGAACGGCCGAGATTCGCGCCGCATCTGCCCCTCAGGCCGCGACCCACCCGGCGGTCGGAGGAACATCACTCATCCCGTGAGCGTGTCACGCCGAGAGGCCGGATAGAACGCTGCCGGCAAAAGCAGGGGCCACCGGGGCCACCCGCAAAGCTTCCCGACGGGACGGTCCATGGCCACGGCAGCGCGGTCGAACGGGCTTGCTCTTCCCGGCCCCCGAGTCGAGCTGCGAGCCGCGCGCAACTGCCCGGGTGCCACCACGTTGATCGGCCCTCAGTCGAGCTCCCCCTCGACCGCCTCGGGGCCGGAGGTAGAGGAGCTCACGGCGTGCTCGGCCGAGCCACCGCGCAGCAATTGCCGAAGCGTCGTCGCCGAGAGGCCGTAGCGCTGTTCGAGGAACGCGCTCGCGCGCTGGACATCACCGCCAAGAAGCAGACTACGGACGAAGAGTTCCTCCGCGGCGTCGGGTTCAGTCGAAACAATGGCTTCGGCTTGCTGGACGAGCCGCGCGGCGCGCGCTTGCGAGATTCCGCTTGCGACACGACCACCGCGTCCGAGCGCATCGCGGAACGCGCGAGCGACGTGCTCTCGCTGGATGTCGAGCGCCGGAAGCGCGAAGCCGTTCCCGCGGGTCGGCGGAATGTACTCCCCCTCGGCGAGCGTTTCAGGTCCGACGACGAACGGGATGCGGACGTCGACGCCGTCGACGACTGCGGTGAAGACCGCTTCGGCACGCGTCTCGAGCCGACGATGCTCGACCTCGCGCTCGCGTTGCACGTCTGCGTAGGTCGGTGCGCTTCCCGGATCGACGACGACATCGACATCGCCGGTCACGATGCAGCCATCCGTTCCGCGGGGCCCGCACCCGAAACTCGTCGACTGGCTTCCGCGCGCGCTGCGCGTCACGGCCGGGCGTCCGGGACTCGTCAGCACGCGTTCCGTGTATTTTTCACGGACGGTCCAACGGACCTCGGCGCTCTGGCAGATGGACCATTGCACGGCGACCACGATCGCTTGTGGCGAAGGAGTCGGCGGGGCGGGCGATGGCGGATTCGCCCACGGACAGGCGTGCGAGTCGTCCCGCAGGACCACGACCGACGTCGCTTGGAGACGTTCGACGAATTGCTGCGCTTCGGGCACCGCGATCGGCCTGTCGTACCAGCCGGCGATCCTCGCGTGGAGCCACGCCGCCGCGTGGCGACCCGCGGCCATCTGGCGGAGCGCGGTGTCGCGATGCAAGGAATACGCGGCCTCGCGGAGCCGGCGCGACCCGGCTGAGAATAGCTGCGCGAGGTCGCCACCGATCGAAGGGTCCAAACGCGGGAGGAGGTGGTCGAAGCGCTGCGACCGGATCGCATCGTCCACCACGGCATCGAGGTGCCTCGACGCCGCGGCGATGAATCGTGATCGGAGCGCCGATGAGGCGACCGAGACCCGTTGCCAGTAGGAGTGCAACTCCGCCAAGACTTGCTCCGACGAGAGCGGGCCGGGCGCCTGCTGCTCGAATCTCGTGACCAACGGTTCGATCGCTTCGTCGGCCGACGCGGCCAGGCGCTCGCGCACTCGATCCAGCAGGCGACGACGCTCGATGCGGTCGCTGTCGCCCTCGTCGCCCGCTGGAGGACCCTGCAAGATGTCGAGCGCAGCGATCAGGAGATCGACCAGGTGCAGCCCGGTCTGGCCATCGGCCTGGGCGATCTTCGTCCGCACGATCTGGAGTCGGATGGCCGGAGTCGCCCACGCCGGCATCGAGCGCGGGGGAGACTCGAAGACGCGCACCACCTTGCAGGCTTCGCTGCCAATCGCGCTACGTGTCCGCTCGTCGAGGACCTCGCGCTCCTCGCCGCGGCGTCCGGTTGCGGCGGCAGCGACAGACCGCTCGCGCTCAAGGCCAGCCTCGAGTCGACGGAGAAGGAGGCGGTCGTCACGCTCGCGACTTCTGCAGAGCCACCGGAGCGTGGCCTGGGCCTCGTCGAAGTTGACGGGCAGAACATCGGGCCCGAGGTCGGTGGCCACGGAGTAGAGCCGGCTGCGTTCGGTCGTCGATCGCCAGGTCGATCCGAGGCGCGCCATCGCCAGTTCGAGACACATCGCGGCGTCGCGAGGGCTCGGTCCACTCTTCGCCGTCACCTCCGAGGTGCCCGACATCGAATTGCACGCCGCGATCCTCCGGGCGAGCTCGGACCGCAGCCATGTCGACGCCGCCGCACGATCGCTCTGAATCAAGGTCGTCAGCGACGCGTCGCACGCGGCAAACGTCTGGTCCAATGTCGTACATCGTTGAACTGCTTGAAGCTGCGTCGACGCGCACCCGCTCGTGACCACGGCAAACAATGCAAGGGCCTGCGAAGCTAGGCCAGTATGACGCTCGGACATGACCTCGCGTTTTACCGCGCCGGCGTACATTTGGGAAGGGGTTCTCGGCGTGCTTGGGCTCGCTCCTCGTGCAGCCCGCCCAGGCAGGCGAGGAGTACATCCCAGAGCTGCCGACGCTACGCCCCGAGGACGTCGGCTTCGGGTTCGGAGAGTACGCGCTCGAGCTCGTCGTCCCGCACGAGAGCCACCGGTTCCAGCACACGCGCCCGTCGCGCCCGTAGCTGTCCGCGGACGGCGCACAACCGTAGTCGCCGTACGCGTGCGCCCTATGCCGTTGGGTCTCCATGTCGGCGTCGAGCCCCGGCCCGCGCCGGATGCCGAGCTCTTCGGCGCGCGTCTTCGGCAATGCCGCGACCGCGGCCCCGGAGGGGCTCACCTTGGCCGCGCCGGGCCCCCAGCACAGGAAGGCGTCGGCGGTCTCGGCGCAGATCGTGTCCCGGCCGGTCGCGAGCGACGACACGACGCAATCGCTCCCGAGCGGCCAGCTCGCGCACGCTGCGGCCGGCTCCGCGACCGCAGCGACCGGCGGCGATCGAGCGGCGGGCGCGGTGGTCGCTGCGCGACACCACCGAGCTCCACGCTGGCTCCCAATTGCGAATAGGCTGCGCCGCGGGCTCGCGGCCGAGCGACGCCATCGCGCTCGCCGATTCAGCGCGCTTGCGGCCGGGCCGCCGAAGCGCAGCGGAAGCCGACGTGCGGGAATCGAAAATCGACGGGGTAGCCGTGGCGGTCGGCGGCTCGGACCTCGAAGGCCGCGCTGGCGTCCCAGGCGCCGCCGCGCACGACGTGCCGGGGGCTCGTCGCCGGCTTCTGCGCCTGCACCGGGTCCGCGAGCTGCGCCACGCCGTAGGGTGCGTACCAGTCCG
>JADLAB010000393.1 GCA_020848455.1 Polyangiaceae bacterium | reverse complement strand
TTGCCGCTCTGGATGTAGGTCCGCACCGCGCGGCACCCGGCCTGCTCGAAGAGCGGCACGAGCTCCTTCATCGGCAGCTTGTTCTTGCCGCCCACGTTGATGCCGCGCAGGAGCGCGACGTGCTCGGTCTCGTCCGCCTGGGAGCGCTCTGCCACCGCGAGACTGTAGCGCGCCGCCCCGTTCGCGGGCACCCTCGGCGCGCGCCCCATGAGCCCCGACGATCCCATCTACCTCGACCACAACGCCACGACGCCGCTCCTGCCCGAGGTCGTCGACGCGATGCTGCCCTACCTCCGCGAGCACTTCGGCAACCCGTCGAGCGGCCACGTCTACGGCACGCGCGCCCGCGGCGCCGTAGCCCGCGCGCGCGGGCAGGTGGCCGCCCTGCTCGGCTGCGACGAGGACGAGCTCGTCTTCACCTCGGGCGGTACCGAGGCGAACAACCTCGCCCTCCGCGGCGTCGCCGAGGCGCGCCCGGAGCGCCGCCACGTCGTCACGACGGTGGTCGAGCACCCCGCGACCGAGCGCCCGGCGGCCTGGCTCGAGCAGCACGGCCACCGCGTGACGCGCCTCGGCGTCGACGCCGACGGTCGCGCACGCGTTGCGGCCGCGCGCGAGGCGCTCGACGCCGACACGGCCCTCGTCACCGTGATGCACTCGAACAACGAGACCGGCGCGCTCCAGCCCGTCGCCGAGCTCGCGGCGCTCGCGCACGCCGTCGGCGCGGTGGTCCACACCGACGCGGCACAGTCCGTCGGCAAGGTCCCCGTCAAGGTGCGCGAGCTCGACGTCGATCTCCTGTCCGTGGCCGGCCACAAGCTCTACGCGCCGAAGGGCGTCGGCGCGCTCTACGTCAAGCGCGGCACCGCCATCGTTCCCTTCGCGCTCGGCGCCGGCCACGAGCGCGGCCTGCGCCCCGGGACCGAGAACGTCGCCTCGATCGTCGGGCTCGGCGTCGCCTGCGAGCTCGCGGCGCGCGATCTCGCGCAGCTCGGAGCGCGCCTCCGCGCCCTCGGCGACGCCCTCTGGGACCGGCTCGCCGCCGCCGTGCCCGGGCTCGCGCAGAACGGCCGGCGCGAGCTCTGCCTGCCGAACACGCTCAACGTCCGCTTTCCGCGCGCCTCGGGGACCGCCGTGCTCGCGGGCGCGCCCGAGCTCGCGGCCTCCACCGGCTCGGCCTGTCACGAGGGCCACGAGCGCGCCTCCGCGGTCGTCCTCGCCATGGGCGTGCCCGCCGCCGAGGCCGTCGGCTCGGTGCGCCTCACCCTCGGACGCAGCACGACCGAGGACGACGTGCGCCGCGCCGCCGACGCGCTCGCCCGCTCGTGGCGGCGCGCCGAGGGAACGCGGCGAGGGTAGCCCCGAGCCGGTCGCCGTCGGCAGAGGGAGGCTTCTACTTCGCCGGCACCTGCGTCACCGGCCTCGCGGCTCGAAGAACGACGCCTGCTGGAAGCGCAGGCCGGCGAGGATCTGCTCGACCCGTGCCTCGGACAGGGACCCGATGCGCTGCCCGAGGCGCGCCTTGTCGACCGAGGACACCTGCGACACGACGACGACGCTCGGCTCGGGGAGGTTGCCCTCGCCCGCGTCGAGCAGGACGTTCCCGGGCTCGCTCGCCCGGTGGAGGTTCGTCGTCAGGGCGCACACGACCACGGTCGCGACGCGCGCGTGGTTGAAGACGTCGTCCTGGACGACGACGTGCGGGTGGGCGTAGCCCGGCGCGGGCCCGCGGGTGTCGTCGGGCGGGAGCCAGTACACGTCGCCGCGGTCGATGGTGGGCGAGCGCACGCCCGCCGGCTCTGTCGTGCTCGTCTTCATGGGGTGCCCGAGAAGGACGCTCGTCGTGACCGCGACAGCTCCGACTCCGGTCGCTTCGTCGCGATCCTCTCCCAGGGAACCCCGGCGCGGTCGCGGCACCAGGCGGTCGCAGGCAGGGCCGACGGCGCCCTGCGCGTCGGCCGTCACCGCGCTGCCGGCCGATCCCGCCTCGGGGGTTGACGCCGGTCCTCGCGTACCTAGGTTCCCAGCTGCGCCCTGCGCCCGGAAGTGTCCACGAGGGAGACCACCATGAAGATCGACATCGGCATCGAGACGAGCGCGCGGGAACAGATCGCCGCCGGCCTGTCGCGCGTCCTGGCGGACACGTACACGCTCTACCTCAAGACCCACAACTTCCACTGGAACGTCACGGGTCGCATGTTCCAGACGCTGCACCTCATGTTCGAGACCCACTACAACGAGCTCGCGCTCGCCGTCGATCTCGTGGCCGAGCGCATCCGAGCGCTCGGGCTGCCGGCGCCGGCCACGTACAAGAAGTTCGCCGAGCTCTCGTCGATCAAGGAGGAGGAGGGCGTGCCGCGCGCCGAGGACATGATCCGCCTCCTGGTCGAGGGCCACGAGACGGTCGCCCGGACGGCGCGCCAGGTCTTCAAGGCCGCCGAGAGCGCGAACGACCAGCCGACCTGCGACTTGCTCACGCAACGCATGCAGGTCCACGAAAAGACGGCGTGGATGCTGCGCAGCCTGCTCGACTAGCGCCGCCCGCCCGCCGACCCACCCGTGAGGCTCTGGTCGCTGCATCCGCGTCACCTCGACGCGCGTGGGCTCGTGGCGCTCTGGCGTGAGGGCTTGCTCGCCCGCGCCGTGCTCGCCGGCAGGACCACGGGCTATCGGCATCACCCACAGCTCGAGCGCTTTCGAGCACGCCGCGATCCGGGCGCCGCGCTCGACTGCTACCTCTCGCGCGTGCTCGACGAGGCCCGCGAGCGCGGCTACGCGTTCGACGCGTCCAAGATCACGTACAAGAGGTGCCGCCACGCCGCCCGTGGCGTGACCTCCGGCCAGCTCGCGCACGAGTGGGCTCACCTGCTCGCCAAGCTGAAGGTCCGCGACCGGCCGCGCTTCGCAGAGGAGCGGCAGCGGTCGCCCGAGCCGCACCCGTGCTTCCGCGTCGTCGACGGCCCGGTGGCCGCCTGGGAGCGCGCCGAGCGCGCCTGAGCGAGGCCCGGGCTCGCGCGCCGTCGCGCGCCGCGCCGCGTTGCCGGTAGGGCGTACGTCGACCTAAGATGGTGCCGCTGCGCGAGCTGGAGGTGCCGATGGCGTCGACGAAAAAACCCGTCCCGGTGGAGTCTGCCTCTGCGTCCATCGACGCGAAGATCCGCGAGCTCGGCGACTGGCGCGGCAAGATGCTCGCGAGGGTGCGCGCCCTGCTGCACGAGGCCGATCCCGAGATCGTCGAGGAGTGGAAGTGGATGGGCACGCCCGTCTGGTCCCACGCCGGCATCGTCTGCACGGGTGAGACGTACAAGAAGGTCGTCAAGATGACCTTCGCCAAGGGCGCGGCGTTGCAGGACCCCGCGGGCCTCTTCAACTCGAGCCTCGACGGCAACGTCCGGCGCGCCATCGACCTCCACGAGGGCGACGAGCTCGACGAGCCGGCCTTGAAGGCGCTCGTCCGCGCCGCCGTGGCGCTCAATCTCGCGGGCAAGAAGAAGCCGACCCGGCCCGCGCGCGGCAAGCGGGCGGACTGACCCGCCGTCCGCGTCGACGGGCCGGCGCTTCAGTCCTCGATGGCCTCGACGCCGAGCGCCGCGAGCCGCTCGAGGTGGTCCCTCATCGCCCGGAGCTGCTCGGGGGCGTGGGGCTGCCAGTCCGTGACCTCGCCCGTCACCCGCAGCGGGTCCCGAGAGCGGTAGGACCTCGTCGGATTACCCGGGAACTTCTTGTCGGTGAGGTTGGGATCGTCCTCGAACGGCCCGGTAGGCTCCACGACGTAGATCCTGCCCGGCCCCTCGCCCACCGCCAGCTCGGCT
>JADLAB010000392.1 GCA_020848455.1 Polyangiaceae bacterium | reverse complement strand
AGGGCGTCGAGGAGCGCGCGCAGTCGGTCGGCGCCGAGGGTGTCGAGACACGCCTGCCTCTGCCCCTTCGTGAGCGAGTCTTCCACGGCCGGGATGCTCACGCGCGACGGCGCGGGGGGCAAGAGCCTTGGCGAAGCTGATCCGCGACGAGGTCGAAGACTTCGTCGAGCGGTCGGTCGATGACGGTCTCGCCTGCGATCCGGGCCAACGGTCGCGCCCTCGGCCTAGCCCTTCAGCATCGCGTTCACCCGCCGCCGCTCCCCTTCGAGCAGCTCGATGGCCCGCCCGAGGCCGACCTCGGCCGCGACGGCGAGCAGCAGCGCGCCGACTCCGGAGCTCGCAGCGGCGTTCGGCGCCGTCTTGGCGGCGGCACGGTGCTCGTCACGCACCTTGCGGGCGCGGGCCACGGAGCGGATCGTGTAGACGTACTTCTCGGTGAGCTCGAGGCCGGCGGCCTTGCCCTTGGCGACGATCTCCTTCGCCGGCAGGTCGCCGTGCTCGAGGATGAAGTCGGTCTTGTTCTGGGTCGTCTTCTGGGGCTTCGCCATGGGCTGTCGTGCTCCTTCGCGGCCGCACGCTAGCAGGAGAGGCGCCAGCTTGGAGGCGCGACGTGCTCCGAGCGCCCGCGGGAGCGGGCCGGTCGGACCGCGCAGGAGGCTGCTCGACGCCCGTCCAAGCCACGTTGGCGCCAGGAGCGGGCTCGCCGGCGCAAGGAGCCGGTTCGCTGGCGCGCGGCTTCGGCTCCGGCCGCCGCGGAGGTGGCCAGCCGGCGCGACGATCTGGCTCCCGGGCGCGAGGAGGAAACGCGCCGGCGCGAGGAGCAAGTTGCCGGCTCCAGGGAGCGAGCTCGCCGGCGCGAGGAGCTGGCTCCTCGGCGTGAGGAGGGGGCTCCCTGGTCCGAGGAGCTGGCTCCCGGGTGTGAGGAGGTCCCACCCGAGCGGGTCAGGCCCCCGTGGATGCCGCGGCGCGTCGTATGCGTGCGTCGGTTGTCGGTAGGTCGGAAAACCATTGACGAATTCGGGTGTGGGTTAGAAGCTGACACCTCGGCCGGGCGGAGTCCCGACGAGGGGGGTCCCCGAGAGCCGGGGTCCCGAAGAGCATGGAGGAGGAGTTTCTCGTGGTCATCAACTACTCACGGTTTGCGAGGCTGCTCGAGCGCGCCAAGGACCTCGGCACGGACGCCGGCGCGAAGGCATCGGTGAAGCGTTGCTGGGTGGACGTGCTGAGCGCGGACGCCGAGGCGTTTCTCGTGGCCAACAAGGCCATGGTTGGCGCCGAGACGCGGCGCACGAAGGAGCGTCGCGAGGCGGGCGAGGCGCTCGACAAGCTCGATCAGCCCTACCGCGAGGCGCGAGCGGTGTGCCTGGCGCACGCCCCCGATCAAGTGCTGCCGGAGACCCTCAAGGCCGCGCCGACCGACACCGACAAGAAGGATGCGATCCTGACGCTCGTGGACATCCTCGACGACGATCCGCAGGCGAGCTGGGCGAAGGACGTGCTCGAGGGCCCGTTCGGGCTGAACGCCGCGAAGGTCGTCACCGAGCTCGACGAGGCTCGGGCCGCGGACGGTCAGTTCGCCGCGGCGCAGAGTGCCCGCGCGACGGCCTTTGGACCGGCGTACGAGAAGTACGTGCGCTTCAAGAACGTGGTGCGGCAGGCGCACGGTGCGTCGTCGTACGAGTACCGACGCATCCACCTGCGCGGCAACGGTCAGCTCGCCGTCGAGGAAGACGGCGACGACAAGGGCGAGCCCGGCAAGCCGGCCGAGCCGGGCCAGCCGGCCGCGAGCTGAGGACCACGACGGATCGGACACACCTGCGGCGCCGGCGGCGCGCACGACCGCTCGTCCTCGACCTCGTCCTCGACCTCGCGGACGAGCCCGATCGTGCGCGCGCCGCTCGCCGCCGCCCCATCCGCCCTGCACGCGCTCGAGGCGCGCACACATGAAGCTCGCTTCCTACAACGTGGAGAACCTGTTCCGGCGCGCCCGCGCCATGAACGGCGCGACGCTTGCCGCCGGCAAGCCGGCGCTCGAGGCGCACGCCGCGGTGAACGCCCTGCTCGCGAAGCCGACGTACGCGGCGAGCGACAAGGCGAAGATCCTGGGCCTCCTCACGGGGCTCGGGCTCGGGGCGCGGGACGACGGGGGCGAGCTCGCCATCCTGCGCCAGAACCGCGGGCGCTTGCTGCGCCGGCCGAAGGGCAAGCCCCCCGAGATCATCGCGAGCGGGCGCGACGAGTGGATCGGCTGGGTCGAGCTCAAGCTCGAGCTCGTCGACGAGGTAGCGACGCGGGCGACCGCGCAAGTCATCCGCGACGTCGACGCCGACGTCATCGCCGTCGTCGAAGCGGAGAGCCGCCCGGCGCTCGTGAGCTTTTCGGACTTGCTGCTCCCCGCGGTCGGTGGCTCGCACTACTCGCACGTGATGCTGATCGACGGCAACGACGACCGCGGGATCGACGTCGGCCTGATGACGCGCGCCCCGTACCCCATCACGCGCATGCTGAGCCACGTCGACGACGCGGACGGCGGGGTGCGCATCTTCAGCCGCGACTGCCCCGAGTACGACGTGACGACGCCGAAGGGCAGCCGCCTCGTCGTCCTCGTCAACCACCTGAAGAGCAAGGCCAACGGCACCGCCGCCGCCGCGACCGCCCGGCGCAGGCGCCAGGCCGAGCGCGTGAAGGCCATCTACGAGTCCGTCCTCGCCGCCGGCAGCTCGCTCGTCGCCGTCGTCGGCGACTTCAACGACACCCCCGACAGCGCCCCCATGGCGCCGCTCACCCAGCAAACCGCCCTCAAGGACGTGAGCGAGCACCCGAAGTTCGCCGGCGACGGCCGCCCCGGCACCTACGGCAACGGCGCGAAGGGGGACAAGATCGACTACATCCTCCTCTCGCCCAAGCTCTTCGCGGCCGTGAAGGCCGGGGGCGTCGAGCGCCGAGGCGTCTGGGGCGGCGCGAACGGGGCCCTCTTCCCGCACTACCCGGAGATCACGAAGCCCGGCCACGCGGCGTCGGATCATGCGGCGATCTGGGTGGAGCTCGACGTGTAGCGCGACGAGTGGCGGAGAGCCCCCGCCGCCGCCATGCCCGCTCGTGACGCTCCGCCGCTCCGCCGTGCTTCGACCAGGCCATCCAGACACCGAGCCCGCCGCCGACCCCCCGGCGACGCACAGCGCGTCGCGGGTCGACGCAAGAGCGCTATCCGTCGGGCGCCAGCCTTCGACGGCCGCTGCTATTGCACATATCGTCAACGAACAAGATACAAGCTGTACGACCGATAGCGTTCCGCAATGGAGCCGCGTGGCGTATCGTATTCGTTCTCAATTCTCCACTTTTGATGATGGCAATGTTTCACGACGCGCTTCTCAAGGGCGTGGATGGTGGCGTGGCTTGGGTCCAGACTGATCTAGACTTCCTTGATGGATGATTCGGGCGGCGGGGTGCTCAAGTTGAGTCGCAGCCGGCGGGCGCGGACCTGGCCGGGCGTGGTCGGGCTAACGGATGGCCGTTCAGCCGCGGGGGCAGGTGAACGGAGCCTCGATATTACCGTGACCGGCCGCCCGAGGCACCGCGCGCCTCGCGCGGTGCCGACGAAGGCCGAGGGAGGGCGCTACGCCCGCGCAGACCGGACCCCGCCGGCTGCAACGGCAGTTGGGCAGCGTCATCGGTTACGGTGAGCCCGCGTGAAAGAACGGCACTTCCACCCATGCACGGCGAGCGTCGGCATCTGCGTGGAGCGCGGGTGGCACGTACAGCTCTGTGTAGCTCCACTTTGGCGCGCGAACGGAAAACTCCTCAAAGTTGCGAAAGGATGCGACTACTTCCGAGCCGAACTGCGCCGCGGCGACCACAACTGCAGCAGCAACCGCCTGGATCGCGTGCTTGAGTGATGCGCGGGAGATTGCTGATTCTCGGTCGTGCTTGATGGCGTTGTAAGCGTCGTACCACTCAAGACTTTGAGTAGGCGTCGCAGAGTTCCATGACTCAAACGGTCGAATCGTTGGATATCCGGGATGGAGAACAAGAGCCACGGACCATTCGCCGAGCCGCATTGGATCACGAAGCCGAACATAGTCATTCATGCTAAGCCTTCGATCGGCCGAAACGCTCGTGTCGTTCGCACGCAAGGCAGCGCGTAGTCCCGCCTCTACCTCGGTACATGCGAGTACGATCAGTTGGCGAGTTGCCTGGCCGAAGCAGTTGTCGTTGGCCGGAGATGGCTCGGCGTGGCGGAATAGCTCCCGCAAGAGGTCAACCAGGAATGAGCCGGCGCGCAGTGTCGCGGCGCATGCCTCTGAATGGAGGTGCGCGAGCGGTGGCGCGTCACGATACGTCATTCCCAGTGGGATGCGTTGCATGCGGGCATAGACCTGGCCGGGAGCCAGCAGCGACTTAAACAACTCTACCGGCTCTTTGGTGTAGAGCGCGGCTTGCAGTGCAGTCTCAACCGTGTCCTCAGCCGCAGGGACCACGTCCTTGAACTGCGGACGTCCGGCGCGATAACGGTATCGAAGGCGTATCGAGCCATCATCATTTCGTCGTGCAAAAGCAAACGGAAACTTCTTGCCGACGCTTACTACGTGATACTCAGGCATGAATCTTACCGTTGGAATCCTCAGTGGGAAAACCCGGCGCCCACTCGTCTCCTTACGTCCGCCCAACTACTATTAACCCGCGCCGCCCCCTCGTGGACGCAGCGCGCTCACCGAGCCTATCCCCCCGCGAAGGACTCCGCAAGGGGTGCTCAAGTGCCGAGGATTGGTGCCTCACGACCGTCCTTCGTGCTGCCGAGCGCGCGAAGGGTGTGCGCGCCGAAGCGCTAACGGCGCGAACGTCTCGCTGGGTTACTCTCGGTGGCGGGCGGTCCGGGTGGCGGCGCGGCGAGGGCGGTGTCGAGCGGACTGCGGACGCCCCGGCCGCCGCGGTTGAGGACGTGGGGCCACTCGCGGGCGGCGTTCGGGTACTTTTGCCGGAGGGCGTCCGCCAGTTCGAGGCCGTCGGTGGCCGCGGCGAGATCGGCATCGTGCAGCCGGCGGGCCTCTTCGAGCTGCGCGGCGAGCGGCTTCACGAGCGCGTCCGCCACCATGGTCACCCGGTCGCGGCGTCCCTTGCCGTCGCGCAGGCGGATCTCGCCGCGGGCGAGGTCGAGGTCCTTCACGCGCAGCGACCGGCCTCGATGAGACGGAGCCCGCTGCCGTACTGGATGGAGGCGACGAGCCATGCGGGTCCGTGGAGCCGGCCGAGCACGGCGGCGACCTCCGCGGGGGTCGAGACGACCGGGATCCGCACGGGCCGGTGGGCGCAGTCGAAGCCGTCGAGCGCTGCGAGCGATGTCTCGAGCACGTGCGCACCGCGCCGGCGCTCCGGGTCGCCGAGCTCGTGCGAGCCGACCTCCTGCGCGTGACGCCCCCGTCCGTGACGCCGGCGCGCGCTCGCTCGCACCCGCGGGTAGTGTATCAGGACATCGTTTCCACTTTCTGTGTCAGGACATCGTTTCCACTTCATTAAGGGCGGATGCCCTTCGAGGAGTGTCGAGCGATGAGCAAGAAACTCGAGTTTGCTGGGCGTGCTGT
>JADLAB010000391.1 GCA_020848455.1 Polyangiaceae bacterium | reverse complement strand
CGCCGGCGCGCGAGCCGCGCGCGCCACGACCCCGCTCCCGAGCTCGCTCGGCGGGCGCGCCGGTCGCCCGTTCGGGCCCCTCGAGGGCCTGTGGGGGGCGCTCGACCGCGCCCGGAGCTGGGTGCTCGGCGCGTGCGGGGTCGCGTTCTGCCGCGCGCTCGTCATGCCGCGCGACCGGCGCGTCGGGTTCGCGGGCGCGGCGCTCGGGGTCTCGGCGCTCCTCCTGGCGAGCACCGTGCCCCTGTGGATGCTCGTGCTCGGGCCGCTCCTGTGGGGCGTCCCGCACGTGCTCGCCGACGTGCGCTACCTCGTCGTGCGACCCGGCTACCACCGCCGCGCGCTCTTCATGGGGGTGCTCTCGCTCGGCCTCGCCGCCGCGTTCGTCCTCGGCCTCCGCGGTGGGCTCCTCGCCGTCGCCGGCACGGTGGCCGTCGCGCGCGGCAGCCTCGCTCGGAAGCTCGTCGCGCTCGGTGTCGTCGGTGGCCTCTACGCGCTCGCCGAGCTCTCGGGCTGGGTGGCCGACGCGGTCCTCGTGCACGCGCACAACCTCGTCGGCGTCGGCCTGTGGTGGGCGTGGCGCCGGCGCGCACCGGGGGCACGGGCGCACTACCTGCCCCTCGGCGTCTTCGCGCTGGGCTCGGCGCTCATCCTGCTCGGCGCGCACGAGCCGCTGTTCGCTGCGGCGGGCGCGGACGAGGCCGCGTGGACGAAGCTCGACTTCGGTGAGCTCGAGTGGGCCTTCGCCCCGACGCTCGAGGGGCCGATCGCCTCGCGGCTCGTCGTCCTCTTCGCGTTCCAGCAGGCCATGCACTACGTCGTGTGGCTACGGCTCGTGCCGGACGAGGCGCGGCCCCAGCCCACGCCGCGCTCCTTCCGCACGAGCTGGCGGGCCCTGGTGCGCGAGCTCGGTCCGTGGGTGCTGCTCGCCGCGGCGGGGGGCTCGCTCGTCTTCTGGGGCTGGGCCCTCGGGAGCCCCGCGGGCGCGCGCCACGCGTACCTGACGGTGTCGTTCTTCCACGTCTACCTCGAGCTCGTGGCCGTCGGCGTCTTCTGGGTCGAGGGGCGCTTCGCCCGGCGCGCCCGCGGCGAGCCGCTCGTGCCATCGACCTGAGGTGCGCGCGCGGCGCGCTCAGCGCCGCGCGCCGAGCAGCCAGCCGAAGAGAAAGCGCTTGCTCGTGTCGCGCGCGACGCTCCCGAGCGACTCGGTGAGCGGGATGCCCTGCGGGCACACCTCCACGCAGTTCTGCGCCTTGCCGCAGCTCGCGATGCCGCCGTCGCCCATGAGCGCGTCGAGCCGCGCGCCGCGGTCGAGGGCGCCGCCCTCGTGCAGGCCCACGAGCCGGGCCTGGTTGATCGCCGCGGCGCCCACGTAGGCGCCGTCGTGGTGGTACTGCGGGCACGCCTCGAGGCACGCGCCGCAGCTCGTGCAGGAGGCGAGCAGCAGCCGCTCGGCCTGGGCCGCGGGCGACTCGCCGAGGGCGTCGGTCGAGCCGTCGTAGCCGACGAAGGCGCGCACGCGCTTCAGGTCGTCGGTCATGCGCTGCCGATCGACCCAGAGATCGCGCACCAGCGGGAACTTGCCGAGCGGCGCGAGCGACACGCGCCCCTTCGGCGCGACGACGTCGAGCAGGCTCGTGCAGGCCTGACCGACGACTCCGTTGACGAGCATCGTGCAGACGCCGCACGCGTGCTCGAGGCACGGCGTCTCCCAGGCGACCGGCGCCACGGCGCGACCGTCGACGGTGCGCGGCGCGCGCTGGATGGCGCGCAGGGCCGAGAGCACGGTGGCGCGCTCGCCGCGCGCGACCTCGAACTCCTCCCAGCGGCGCGTGTCCTTGCGGTCGAAGGCGTCCTGGCGGAGGACGCGCACCCGCACCTTGTCCGACAACCGGCGCTCAGCCATCGCTCGGCTCCTCGTCCGCGGGCTTGCCGGCGCGCTTCTTCTTCTTCGCCGGGCGCGGCGCCTCGTCGTGGGCCTCGACGCGGACGGCGGGCTCGGCGGCCGGCCCGGGCTCCGGCGCGAAGAGCGCGGTGTCGACGGCGTCGGTCACGCGCTCGGCGAAGGGGCTCGCGAAGGCGCCGACGAGCTCCGGGCCCGAGGCTCCGAGGCGCAGCAGCGTCGCGCGCAGCCAGCCGGCGTCGTCGCGCGTCGGCGCGGCGGGCTTGTAGTGGACGCCGCGCGACTCGGCCCGCGCGCGCGCGCCGGCCACGGCGAGGCGGGCGACGTCGAGCGCGCCCGCGAGGTGGCGCATGAACGGCACGGCCTGGTTCGCGCGAGTCGCGCGGTCGGGGCAGGGCGTGGCCTCGAGCCGCGCGGCGAGCGCCGCCTGCGTGGCGAGGAGGGCGTCGAGCGCGGCGTCGTCCCGCAGCGGCCCACAGCTCGCGCCCATCGCCTGCGCGAGCTCGTCGGCGATGGCGTAGGGCGAGTCCTCGCCGTCGCCCTCGCGCTCGCGCAGCTTCTCGACGGCGGCGCGGACGGCGGACTCGGGCGCCTCGAAGGTCGAGCTCGGCTGGTCGGAGGCGCTCCGCTCCGAGCCGGCGCGGTAGGCCGCGGCCGCGCGCGCGGCGAGGCGACCCCCGAAGAGGTCGCCGACGAGCTCGTCGCCGGGCAGAGCGCCGGCGCCGTGCGGGCTGCACGCCACGGGTCCCGCGGCGTAGAGCCCGGCGAGGGTGGTCGCGTGGTTGCGCGGCGAGTCGAGGTCGGCCGTCGCGTCGGCGCGCGCCGCGAAGTCGACCCACAGCCCGCCGAGCGAGCGACCGGGCGCGACGCCCACCTTGAGGGCGCCGCGGTAGGGCAGGGTCTCGTGGCCGGCGCGCGTGCGCGGCCGCGGCCCGAGCGCGCGGTAGGTCTCGAAGCTCGCGCCGAGACGCAGCTCGAGCTCCGCGGCGTCGCGCTTGTGCACCTCGAGATCGAGCCACGCGAGCGGCTCGAGCACCTCGCGCTCGGGGTCGAAGATGCCGCGCCCCTCGGCGAAGGCGCGCACGAGGGCCCGCGCGGTCGCGGCCATGCCGAGCTCGCCCGGCGACCCGAGGTGCTCGCGCTCGCGCTCGGGCACGTCCTCGGGCGCACGCCGCTCCTTGCGGTCGAGCGGCACCCACAGGCGCGCGCCCTCCGCGAAGGCCAGCTCCGAGAGCACGTGCTGCCGATCCGGACCGCCGAGGCCGGTCGGGTGGAAGGCCTGGAGCTCGAGGTTCTGTGCGACGGCGCCGGCGCGCAGGGCCACGGCGAGCGCGTGCTCGGCCGACGGGACCCCGCTCGAGCTCGTGCGGGCGAGGCTCGGACCGCTCTCGGCGAGCACGACGGCCTCGGCCCGGAAGGCGCGCACGTCCATCGTGCGCAGATCTTGCGCGACGCAGCCCACGCACGCGCCGTCGCCGTCGAGCACGAGCTCGCAGAGGTCCCAGTGCTCGAAGCGGCGCGCGAGCGGCTCGCCGGGGAGCTTGGCGCCACGCGCGTCGGTCGCGGGCGCGAGCTCGTGGCGGGCGAGCTCGGCGTCGAGGGCGTGCACGAGCTCGAGCCCGGTCGCGGCGCCGGCGAAGGCCGTGCGCGGCCTGGTGCTGCCCGGCAGGCGGCGCAGCAGGAGCGAGCCGTCGGCGCGCCCTTGGAGCGGCACGCCGAGGCGCTCGACGACGTGCACGAGCTCGGGCGCCGCGAGCGCCAGCGCGAGCACGCGCGCCTGCGACGCGAGGTACTGCCCGACGCGCAGGGCGTCCGCGGCGTGGTCGCGCGGGCTGTCTCCGTCGCCGAGCGCGGCGTTCAGCCCGGCCGGCGAGCCCTCGACGTGCGAGCGGCGCAGGGACGTGGCGCACAGGACGTCGACCGGCACGCCGGCGCGGCACAGCTCGAGCGCCGCGGCGAGGCCCGCCACGCCACCGCCCACCACCACCACGCGCCGAGCACGAGTGCGTGCCATGTCAGGGCCCTCCAGCGGGTGCGGGGCCCGGGGCCGGCAGGGGGGCGGGCGCGGGGCCGGGTTGCGGCGCCGGAGCGGGCAGGGGCGCGGGGCCAGGACCGGGCGCCGGTGCCTTCGGGGCCTTCGGCTTGCCGCTCGCGGCGGCCGACGCGCTCTGGCTCGGCGCCGGGACGGCGCTCGCCGAGCCCTCGGGCGCGGGGGTGCTGCTCGTCGCGCCCTCGGCCGCGCTTGCCGTCGGCGCGGTCGCGCTCGGCTCGGCGGCGGCGCTTGCCGAGGGTGCGGCCGTGCCCGTCGGGGCGTCGTCGCTCGGCTCGGGTGGCGCGGCGCAGGCCGCCGTGTCGTCGCGGTCGGCGCGGGACGATGGCAGCAAGAAGCGCGAGCCTGTGGCAAAGTAGAGCACCGTGTTGGCGCCGAGCACGAACACCGCGAGCCCGACGAGCCCGAAGAGCATCGCGGCCCGCCGCTGCGCGCGGCGCGAGATGACGATCCCCCACGACACCGCGAAGCTCCAGAGCCCGTTGGCGAAGTGAAACGCACAGGCGGCGATCCCGAGCACGTACGCGAGCGCGGCGAGCGGAACGCCGCCCGTCGTGGTGGACAGAGCGCGGCAGAGCGACGCGTAGAGCTCGGAGGGCGCCACGCGCCCGGCGGTGACCCCGAGCCACTGCGTGTAGAGGTGGTAGCCGATGAACGCCAGGGCGAGCAGGCCGGTCACCCGCTGCAGCGTGTACATCCAGTTGCGCGAGTGCGGGTAGGCGCGCACGTTGTGGCGCGCCCCGAGGCCGAGCACGACCCCGTAGAGCGCGTGGAAGCCGAGCGAGGCGAGGAGCAGGACCTCGAAGACGAGCAGGTACGGGGTGCGCTGCAGCCCGTCGACCATCTCGCCGTAGGCGCGCTCGCCCTGCAGAGCCCGGGCGTTCGTCCAGAGGTGGAAGACGAGGAAGGCGCCCACGGGCAGGACGCCCGAGAGCGAGTGAAGCTTGCGCAGCACGAAGCCGAGCTGACTCGGGCGCGCCGGGGCGTTCGGGGTCGCTATTTCTCTCGCGGCGGGCTCGGGCACGGGTCGGTCGCTTCGCTCGGGGCAGCTCTCTCGGGCGCGCAGGGTGGCCATCGGCGGCAGAGCGCGTCAAGCCTCCGCCGCGGTGCGGCACACTGGGCCGCCGCGGTGCTCGTCGCGCTCTCGGCTGCGAGCTGTTCGGCCGGCCCCGGCGATCGGCCGCCGCCGGTGAGCGCGCTCGCGACCGACGTGGCGGTGGAGCGCGAGTTTCGCCGCCTGCTGCGCGAGTGGCTCGCCGCGAGCGCCGACGAGCGCGCGAAGGTCGATCAGGAGCTCGAGGTGTTCGTGCGCGAGCACATCGCGGGCGAGGTGGAGCGCTACGCGCTCGTGCTGCGCGCCTGGAACGCCCTCGAGCAGGGCGACGAGGAGGTCGCCGCCGCTACGGCCCGCGAGGTGCGCGCGGGCGCAGCCGGCGTGGTCCAGGATCTCGGCACGCTGGTCCTCGGCGCGGCCGAGCGGCGCATGGGGCACCACCTCGTGGCGCTCGAGATCCTGACGCCGCTGCTGCACAAGATGCTCGACGACTTCGCCACGGCCCTGCTCGACGAGGAGCTCTGCGAGGCGGCGATCGGCGCGGGCAAGCCGAGGCCCGCCGTCCACTTCATGGAGTCGTGGCTGCGCGAGACCGAGCCAGGCGCGCGGCCGCGTGTCGCGGCGCGCATCCGCGAGCTGCTCGGGCGCCTGCCGCTCGACGTGCTGCGGAGCGCGGCGCTCGACGGCTCCGTGCTCGCCGCGCCGCGCACCGACGACCAGCCGGGCTTCGCGGAGCTGCTCGTCGGCGAGCTCGCCCGCATCGCGACGCGGCTGCGCGACGTGGAGCTCGCCCGCCTCCTGCTCGACCGCTTCGGCGGCCTGCTCGGCGCGAACGGCGAGGCGGTCGCGCGCCTCGCGGCCGAGACCATCCGCGCGCGCGTCGCGAAGGACACGGTGGGGCTACTCCTGTCCCTGCGCAACGAGGAGATGGCACGGCGCAGCGCCGAGGTGTCCGCCGGCGTCGCGTTCGGCCTCGGTCTGCCGCGCGTGGAGGCCCACCTCGTGAGCCGCGCGACGCGCGGCACGGAGCCCGCCGAGGTGGACGCCGCGCTCGCCGCGCTCGCGGCGGGAGGTGCCTCGATCCTCGTCGCGGGCATCGACCCCGAGGAGGTGGCGGCCGTCGCCGAGTTCGCGCGGCGCGAGGAGCTGCCCGTCCTGTTCCTGCAGCCCCCTGGCGCGGACGGCGACTCGGACTACGCCTTCGCGGTCGGCGACGATCCGGCGGCGAGCGACGCCCTTCTGCTGTCGGCGCTCGCCGCCCGCGGCGCCGGCCGCGTCGTGCGCTTCGGGCGCGCCGAGGAGGGGCTCACCCGACCGCCGGCCGCCGTGGGTGGCGGCCTCGACGTGGTCGACCGCGCCTGCGATCGCACGACCACCGCGACGGCGCTGCGCGCCCTCGGCGCCGGCGCCGTGCTCGTCGTCGACGGCGCCGCGTGCGGGGCCGAGGTCGCCGACGCCGCGCAGGCGGCCGGTGCCGTGCTCGCCGTCGGCCTCGGGGTGCCGCGCATGGGGGCCCTGGGCTCGCTCGGCCTCGCGGCGGGGCTCTACCCCGTGGGCGTGGCCGGCACGCCGGAGCTCGAGGGCTGGCTCGCGGCCCGCAGCCTGCCGCCGAGCTGGTGGTCGGCGCTCGGCCGCGACGCGGCCGCCCTCGCCTGGCGCGCGGTGCGCCAGCTCGACGCGGCGGCGACGGACGATCCGACCAAGGTCACGGCCGTCCGGCGCCGCGCCCGCGACACCCTCGGCGGCGTGTTCGAGGCGCTGTGGACGAGCGAGGCGCACGGCTTCGACGCGCGGCGCCGCATCCCGCGCACGGTGCGCGTGGTCGGCAGCGAGGCACGCCGGTCGCCGTGAGGTCCCGCGAGGAGCGCGGCGTCGACCCCGCGGCCCCGGCCGCGCCCGAGGCATCTCGGGCCGCGCTCGTCGTGCCGCTGCCGCGCCGGCGGGACACCGTGCACCTCGCCCAGGCGCTCGCTCCGGCGCTCGCGCCCGGAGATCTGCTCGTGCTCACGGGCGACCTCGGCGCCGGCAAGACCTTCTTCGCGCGCGCGCTGCTGCGGGCCCTCGGCCTGCCGACGACGATCGCGGTCACGAGCCCGACCTTCGGTCTCGTGCAGGAGTACGACGCGCGCCTGCCGGTGGTCCACGCCGATCTCTACCGGCTCGGCTCGCCGGACGAGCTCCGCGAGCTCGGGCTGCGCGAGCGGCGCGCGGACGCCGTCCTGTGCGTGGAGTGGGGTGCGCCCTACGTGGCCGAGCTCGGGGGCGACGCGCTCGAGCTCGCGTTCTGCCTCGAGCCCGGCCGTGCGGTCGAGCTCCGACCGGGCGGGCCCCGGGGGCGCGCGCTCGCCCGGGCGGCCGCGAGTGGCCCCGGCCGACGAGCCGCCCGCGCGCGCGGGCGCGCGTGCTAGAAGGCGCCTCGTGGCGGCCGGCCGGCAAGCAAGAGGAGTCGTGGCGAGCCTGCGCTCGCTCTTCGACCCGGTGCTCGACTTCCTCGACAACCTCGGCAAGATCGTCGCGCTGACGGGCCGCACCCTCCTGTGGCTGTTCCGCCCGCCCTTTCGCTTCTCCCAGGTCCTGAACGCCATGGACTTCGTCGGCGTGCAGTCGATCTTCATCGTGGCGCTCACCGGGACCTTCAGCGGCATGGTGCTCGCCCTGCAGATGACGCACGCGCTCCGCGCCTTCTCGGCCGAGGGGCGCGTGGGCGGCATCGTGTCGCTCAGTCTCTCGCGCGAGGTCGCGCCGGTGTTCGCCGCCATCATGGTCACGGCGCGCGCCGGCAGCGCCATGGCGGCCGAGCTCGGCAACATGCGCGTCACCGAGCAGATCGACGCCATCACGACGATGGGCGTCAGCCCGGTGCAGTACCTCTTGAGCCCGCGCTTGCTCGCCTGCGTCGTGATGGTGCCGCTCCTGTGCGTGCTCTACACCGCGGTCGGCATGGTCGGGGCCTACGTGGTCGGCGTCAGCTGGATGGGTGTCGATCCCGGCGTCTTCATGCAGAGCGTCAAGGACTTCACGGTCCCGAAGGACGTCTTCATGGGGGTCGTGAAGTCCGCCGTGTTCGGCTTCATCATCTCGGCCATCGCCTGCCGCCACGGCTTCTACGCCGCGGGCGGTGCCCGGGGCGTCGGCCGCGCCACGACCAATGCCGTCGTCCAGACCTGCGTCACCATCCTCGTCACGAACTACCTGCTCACGCAGGCGCTCATCGACGTCGAGCTGTAGCGAGCGTCGGGTCAGACTCGCAGGCGCACCAGGAGGAAGCGCCGGAGCGCGCGCGGTGCGGGCACGACGTGCACCTCGGACGCGCCGTCGACGAGCGACGCGGGCATGACGAACAGGAGGTAGTCCTCGGGAGCGGTCGCCGCGCGGCGCGCCGGCAGCTCGCGCGCGGCCTCGGCGCCGAACAGATCGTTCGCCCAGGCGCGGTCGAAGGCCGCGACCTCGCCGGCGGTGAGACCCACCTGCCGCATCGCCGCGTCGAGGGCACGTCGCACCTCGCCGACGTCCGTGCCGGTCGGCGGCGCCGCGGTGACCGACGCTCCGAGCGCCGGCGGTGCGATGGTCGCGACGGTCACGACGCCGGCGTCGTTGTGCACGTAGTGGATCGCGCCGACGAGGTCGCTCGCCCGCGCGTGGGTCACCGCGAGCTCGGAACCGCGCACCGACACCTCGTACGGCAGCTCGGGCGGCGGTCCGGAAGCGCGATAGAAGAGGTGATTGAAGGCCGCGCCCGCGCGCTCGATGCAGGCCGCGTCCGACGCCTCGTAGCGCGCGAGCTCGGCCGCCTCGCACAGGCCGTCGGGCGTGCGGCACTCGGAGGCGTCGCGCGTCGGTGCACTGCTCACGTGGCACGCCTCCGGGCGGATGCGGAGCCCGGTCCAGGCGAGCGTCGCCCCACCCGCGGACAGCTCGCCGGCGGGGAAGTGCTCCACGAACCCCGGCGGTGCGGTCGTGACCGTCACGCTCGCCTCGACCGCGGTCGTGCCCTCGGCGAGGTGGAAGTAGAGGACCGGCTTGCGCCGCGGCGCGTGCCAGTTGGTCGGTCCCGCGGGCGGCCCGGCGAGCAGGCGCGCCCCGCTCGGGCCCACGTCGAGCAGGCCCCACTCGTGCACGTCGAAGACGGCCGGCCCGGGCGCCGCGGAGGCGCTCGGCGCGCTCGAGGCCGCCGCGGCCGACGCGGGCGCGGAGCCGCTCGGCGCGACCGGTGCGGGCGCGCCGCACCCCACGAGCAGCGCACCGAGGAGGATGCGGACGATGGGACCCTGGCCCTGGCTCGACCCACTCACGACCTCACGGTAGCAGACATGTGCGACCGCGCGCCGACGTGCTAGGCGTTGCCCGTGTCCACGGTCCGGGTGCTCGCCTTCGCCGGGGCGCGCGACGTCATCGGTCGCGCGGAGCTCCTGCTCGAGCTGTCGCGCCCCACGACCTGTCGCGAGCTCCTCGACCGCCTGTGCCTGGACTTCCCGGCGCTCGCGCCGCACCGAGGCTCGCTCCGGCTCGCCGTGAACGGCAGCTACGCCTTCCTCGACGAGGCCGTGTCGCCCGGCGACGAGGTGGCGCTCATCCCGCCGGTCGCCGGCGGCTGAGCCGCCGCGCGCTCCTTTCGTTCTCGCTCCCACGAACCCTCGCTCCCTCGGTCCTGGATCCCGTGACCGTCTTCGCCTTCGAACGCATCGCCGACGATCTGCCGCTCCTGCCGCTCGCCGCCCGGCGCGCGCTCGACGCGGCGGGCTGCAAGCTGTCGCTCGCCGGCTGGCGCACGCTCTGCGTGGCGGACCGGGTCGCCCTCACGGCGGCGGGTGCTCGGGAGCTCGTGGACCGGGACGCCGCGCGCACGGTCGCCGGGCGGGCCGTGCCTCCGCCGGGCGCGATGCCGCCCGCTGCCGACGAGCGCGTGCCGGCCGAGCTGCCCGGCTCGGTGGCGGCGGCGCTCGGGCCCGCGCGCCCCCTCGACGCCGCCACCTGGGCCGACCTCACGGCCCTCGCGCGCTTCGCGCTACGCCACCTCGCGGCGGAGCGGCGGCGCGAGCGCATCGGCGCCGCCTACGACGAGCTGGTGCGCGACGGCGCCGGTCGCGCGTCCGCCGCCACCGCGCCCGCCGGCGTCGCCGTGCCGCGGCTCACGCACCTCTCCGCGCGGGGCGAGGCCCACATGGTGGACGTCTCGGACAAGCGCGTCACCGAGCGTCGCGCCGTCGCCGAGGCGCGCGTGCGCATGCAGCCCGCGACGGCGCGGCTCATCGCCGACGACCGGGCGAAGAAGGGCGACGTGCTCGCGGCGGCGCGCATCGCCGGGATCATGGCCGCCAAGCGCACCCCCGAGCTCATCCCGCTCTGTCACGGGATCGCCCTGTCGCGCGTGGTGGTCGAGCTCGCGGTCGACGCCGAGCGCGGGCTCGTGACGGTCCGCGCCGAGGCGACGGCGGTCGACCGCACCGGTGTCGAGATGGAGGCGATGGTCGCCGCCTCGGTGGCGTCGCTCGTGCTCTACGACATGCTGAAGAGCGCCGATCGCGGCATGACGATCGAGCGCGTCGCGCTCGCGGAGAAGAGCGGCGGCCGCAGCGGACACTGGCGCCGCGAACCGGAGGCCCTGGCGACCGAGGGCCCGAGCACCCCCGAGGAGATCCCACGATGAGCCTCACCGCGATCCGCACGGAGCCGCTCGATCTCGCGGAGCTCGTCGTGGCCGTGAGCCACCCGGGCGCCGGCGGCATCGCGACCTTCCTCGGCGTCGTGCGCGACCACAACGAGGGCCGCCCCGTGTCCCGGCTCGAGTACCACGCCTACGTCGCGATGGCCGAGAGCGAGCTCCGCCTCCTCGCCGCGGAGGTCGAGCGCGAGATCGAGGGCGTGCGCGTCGCCGTGACCCACCGCATCGGCGAGCTCGGCGTGGGCGACGCCGCGGTCGCGTGCGCGGCGAGCGCCCCGCACCGCGGCGAGGCCTTCCGCGCGTGCCGCGAGCTCATCGACCGTGTGAAGGCGCGCTTGCCCATCTGGAAGCGCGAGCACGGCCCCGACGGACCGTACTGGGTAGGCTGGCAGGACGCGCGCTGCACGCCCGGAGACGAGCCCGCACACGAGCACGGACACGCACACACGCACGAGCACGGCGGGCAGGGCGGGCACTCGCACGGCTGAGCCCGGGCGCCGGCTGCGCGCCGGGAACGCGCCGGGCCGGTTTGGTGTCACAATCCCGTGATGCCGTGGCGAGACGAGGAACGTGCCGCGGGGGGCCTCGTCGGCTCGCTCGTGCTGCACGCGCTCTTCATCGGCGTGCTCACCGCCGCGGCCGCACTCTTGCCGCCGCGGCCTCCGAGCCCGGCACCGCGGCCCGAAGGCCCCGACCGCGGCACGGTCACGGGCGACACCTTCGACGTCGACGGCCTCGACGGCGAGCTCCGCGGTGGTCCCGGTGAGGCCGAGGGGCCGGCCCCGGCGCGCGCCCCCGCCGCGGAGGAGGTCCCGGCCCCGGCGCGCGCCCCCGCCGCGGAGGAGGTGCCGGCCCCGCCGCGCGCCCCCGCCGCGGCCGAGGTGCCGACGCCGCGGACCCCGCCTCCGCCGAAGGCGCCTCCGACCCCCGCGTTCGCGCCGGAGCTGCCTGTCGCCGCGGCGTCGTCGCCCCCGCCGGATCCACCCCCCGCGGCGTCCTCGGGCTCGACGGCGGTCGCATCCGCCGCGCGGTCCGGCTCGACGGCGGTCGCATCCGCCGCGCGGTCCGGCTCGAGCACTGCGCCGCCCGGCTCGAGCCCGGTCGGCGCACGGAGCACGGGTCCGGGCGCCGGCTCGGGCCGGCACGGCGCGCTCGACGCGCCGGCCGGCTTCCAGAACGTCGCCAAGGCCTTCACGCGCGTCATCCCGGCGGCGACGAGCGGCCACACCGGCTGGG
>JADLAB010000390.1 GCA_020848455.1 Polyangiaceae bacterium | reverse complement strand
GATGCCGACGTCCGATCCGATGCTGGTCTTGTCGAGGAGCTGGCCGTTGCGCGCCGCGCAGGCGCGGACGAAGCGCTCGAAGTCCCTGAGGCTCGCGACGTTGACGATCTGGCGCACGTCCCGCTCGAGGTAGGTCGCCACGTAGGACGAGTAGAAGGCGTCGAGGTCGAGCTCGCGGTTGCGCCACAACTCGGGGAAGCCCCCCCGCACGATGACGGAGGCGAGCTCGCGGGCTCCACCGAAGGACCCGCCCGCGCTCGTGATCTCGTGCCAGCCGAGGGTCTCGAGCTCCACGACGGCCGCCCGTCCGGCCAGGCTGTCGCTCACGGCCTGCATGAGCGCGAAGCGCTGGGAGCCCGTGAGCACGAACGCGCCCATCTTGTGCCGGTCCGCATCGACCCTGGCCTTGACGTGCCGGAAGATGCCCGGTGCGTACTGCACCTCATCGATCACGACCGGCGGGGGAAAGCGCGCCAGGAGCTCCGCCGGCGCATGCTCCGCCAGCTCGGCCAGGCTCGGAAGGTCGAGCGACACGTAGGCGTGCCGCGGGAAGAGCGCACGGGCCAGCGTGGTCTTGCCGACCTGCCGGGCGCCCGTCACGACCACGGCCGGGAAGTGCCGCGCCAGCTCGACGATGCCGTCAGCGCTGCTCCGTTCGATGAGCATGGACAATTCTTACCCTGTAGGTATGTATTGTCCACTTCTAGCGCATGCAACTCGCGCTGCTGGCCGCAGGTTCCGACCGGCTCGGGGGGAGCTGCAGCGTGAGCACCGGACAGCGCTTCGTCGTGCTCACGCCCGCACTCGTGAACGTCTCGACCGGTGCGCCGTCTGAACGCCTACGCCGAGGCTCTCGAGGGTCGTCGTCATGGCGCGATGCTCGCATTGGAGAGAGGCCACTAGGTCGCCCCTCCCTGCGCGTGCCCGCCGAGCCGGCGTGCATCTCCTCGCGACCTACATGGCATGGCGTGGCGCTGTGTACGCGGGCGTCCGCTGACGGTAGACTACCCACGACAGGTCGGGTCGCGCGGCTGTGTGTTCGCGCGGCCCCGGCAGGAGGAAGGGAGCCGGCGATGAGCCAGCGGACACGGCGACGGCGGTCTGGGTGGCACGTGTGGACGCTCGTGGCTACGTGGCAGTGTCTCGCAGCCTGTGGCCCTACGGACCGGGCCTCGCTGTCCGAAGCGGCGTCGGAGGCTGACGTCCGCCCCACCGCGTCGGCGACCGCGACGCTGGCCATGCCGGGCGCGCCGAGCGACGACGCGTCCGCGCCGAAGCCGGCAGATCCTGGCTGGATGGCGGCGGTGCAGGAGCGGATCGCCACCGGCGAGCGCGCGATCCGGCCGGACGGTGAGGGCTTCCGGGCGAGCCACCGCGCCGGGCGGTTGGTCGCGACTTTCGGCGCCGATGGGCGCGTCAGCGTGTCACCCCGGTCGGAGGGCGGCGCAGGGCAGCCGGTGACCTTGAAGGTCGTGAACGTGGGGCGCGGCGCCGTCGCGACCCCGTCGAGCGCCGAGCGGGCGCGGTTCGGCGAGTGCCAGAGCGACGGCGCCGTCGACGAGCGCGGCGCGTGCCTCCGGCGGCTCGAGGTCGTGCGGGGCGCTGGCGTGACCGAGTGGTGGGAGAGCCGCTCGGACGGGCTCGAGCAGGGCTTCCGGCTGGAAGCGCCGCCTGCCGGCGGTGGCGAGGCGCCGCTGACGATCGGGCTCGAGCTGACGGGTGCAGAGCTAGCGCTCGCCAGGGACCGGCCCGCGGAGGCGACGCTCCTCGTCGACGGACAGCCCCGCTGGTCGTACCGCGGATTACGCGCCGAGGATGCCAGTGGCCGGGCCCTGCCGTGCTGGATGGAGCGCGGCGACGACCAGCAACTGCTTCTGCGCGTGGAGGACGCCGGTGCCCGCTACCCGCTCTTCGTCGACCCATTGCTCGGCCTGACGCCGAGCTGGACCGCGGAGTCCGACCAGGCGAACGCGAACTTCGGCATCTCCCTGTCGAGCGCCGGCGACGTCAACGGGGACGGTTATGGCGACGTCGTCGTGGGTACCCCGTACTTCGACAGCAGGGGCCGAGCGTACCTGTACCTCGGGAGCGCCACCGGGCTCGCGGCGACGGCCGGCTGGACCGCCGAGTCCGACCAGGCGAACGCTTTATTCGCCGGTTCGGTGTCGAGCGCCGGCGATGTCAACGGGGACGGTTATGGCGACGTCGTCGTGGGTGCGCGGGGCTACGACAACGGCGAGTCGGCCGAGGGCCGCGCGTATCTTTACCTCGGCAGCGCCGCCGGGCTCTCTGCCGCGGCTGCCTGGACGGCCGAGCCCGACGAGGCGGGCGCACTGTTCGGCACCTCGGTGTCGAGCGCTGGGGACGTGAACGGTGACGGCTACGGGGATGTCGTCGTGGGTGCGGAGCTCTTCAACAACGGTTCCGCGGGCCGTGCGTACCTCTATCTCGGCGCCGCCACGGGCCTGTCCGCGACGGCAGCCTGGACGGCAGGGGGCGACCAGGCGAGCGCGTACTTCGGCGGTTCGGTGTCGAGCGCCGGCGACGTCAATGGCGACGGCTACGCCGACGTCCTCGTCGGCGCGGCGCGCTATGACAACGGGGAGTCGGACGAGGGGCGCGCGTACCTCTACCTCGGCAGTGCATCGGGACTCTCTGCCACGGCCGCATGGACCGCGGAAGCCCACAAGATAAACTCATTCTTCGGCTCATCCTTGTCCGCCGCTGGGGACGTGAATGGAGACGGCTACGGCGACGTCGTCGTGGGTGCGCCGTACTACGACAATGGCCAGACGGACGAGGGTCGCGCGTACCTCTACCTCGGCAACGCCACGGGCCTGCCGGCGGTCGCAGCGTGGACCGCGGAGCCCAACCTGGCGGATTCGCAGCTCGGCTCCTCGGTTTCCAGCGCCGGAGACGTGAACGGTGACGGCTACGCCGACGTCCTCATCGGCGCGCGGGGTTACAGCAACGGACAGACGAGCGAGGGCCGCGCGTACCTCTTCCTCGGCGGCCCGGCCGGCCTCTCGCCGACGGGAGCATGGACCGCGGAGACCGACCAGGCGTATTCGGAGCTCGGCGCGTCGGTGTCGAGCGCCGGAGACGTGAACGGTGACGGCTACGCCGACGTCCTCATCGGTGCCCCGTTGTACGACAACGGCGAGACGAACGAGGGCCGCGCATTCGTCTATCTCGGCAACCCCGCGGGGCTCTCCGGTACGGCGGCGTGGACTGCGGAGGCCGACCAGGCGAGCGCGCGCCTCGGCACCTCGGTGTCGAACGCCGGAGACGTGAACGGCGACGGATATGGCGACGTCCTCGTTGGTGCGTCCTCTTATGACAACGGGGAGACCAACGAGGGGCGCGCGTACCTGTACCTCGGGAGCGCGGCAGGGCTGTCCGCAACGCCGGCGTGGACCGCCGAGTCCGACCAGGCGAGCGCGCTCTTCGGCTCGGTGTCGAGCGCCGGGGACGTGAACGGCGACGGGTATGGTGACGTCGTGGTCGGCGCGTGGGCGTACGACGGCGCGTGGACGAACGAGGGGCGCGCATACCTGTACCTCGGGAGCCCATCGGGGCTCTCGCCGACGCCGGCGTGGACGGCGGAGCCCGGGCAGCCGCAAGCGTACTTCGGTGCGGCCGTGTCCGGCGCTGGAGACGTGAACGGCGACGGCTACGACGACGTCGTCGTGGGCGCGTACGCGTACGACAACGGCCAGGCAAACGAGGGCCGCGCGTACCTCTACCTCGGCAACGCCGCGGGGCTCTCCGCTACCCCGGCGTGGACCGCGGAGGCCGACCAGGCGGACGCGAACTTCGGCCTGTCCGTGTCGGGCGCCGGGGACGTCAACGCGGACGGGTACGGCGACGTCGTGGTTGGTGCGTCGTACTACGACAACGGGCAGACGGACGAGGGCCGCGCGTACCTCTACCTCGGCAGCGCGGCAGGGCTCTCCGCGACGCCGGCTTGGACCGCGGAGTCAGGCCAGGCGAGCGCGCGCTTCGGTGACTCGGTGTCGAACGCCGGAGACGTGAACGGCGACGGCTATGCCGACGTCGTCTTGGGTGCAAGCTACTACGACGGCGGGCAGACGGACGAGGGCCGCGCCTACCTCTACCTCGGCAGCGCGGCAGGGCTCTCGGCGACGCCGGCGTGGACCGCGGAGGCCGACCAGGCGAGCGCGCGCTTCGGTGACTCGGTGTCGAACGCTGGAGACGTGAACGGCGACGGCTACGACGATGTCGTCGTCGGCGCATACGTGTTCGACAACGGGCAGCAGGACGAGGGCCGAGCGTACCTCTACCTCGGGAGCGCGGCGGGGCTCTCCGCGACACCGACGTGGATTGCGGAGTCCGACCAGATGAGTGCGGAATTCGGCGGCGAGGTGTCGAGCGCCGGGGACGTGAACGGCGACGGCTACGGTGACGTCGTGGTCGCCGCCGAGCGGTACGACAATGGCCAGACGGACGAGGGGCGCGTGTACCTGTACCTCGGGAGCGGCTGGAGCGTGAGGCCGTGCGGCAACGGGATCCTCGAGGCCGGCGAGCAGTGTGACGACGGCAACCGCGTCGGCGGTGACTGCTGCAGCGCCTACTGCAAGCTCGAAGCGACGACCGTCGTGTGCCGTCCCGGCGCGGGCGCCTGCGACGTGGCGGAGCGCTGCACGGGCTCGAGCGCGGTCTGCCCGGCGAATGCTCTGGTCGCCGCGGGCACGTCGTGCCGCGCAAGCGCGGGCGCGTGCGACGTCGCGGAGTCGTGCGACGGCTCGGCGCAGTGCCCCGCCGATGCGGCGGAGCCCGAGGGTACGTCATGCGGCGGCGCGCCGAGCGGCGCGTGCGATGCGCAGGATGTCTGCGCGGGCACCGTCGGTGCGACGGCGACGTGCGTCGCCACCTATGCCCCGAGCAGCACGCTGTGTCGCGCGAGCGCGGGCGCGTGCGACGTGGACGAGAATTGCAGCGGCTCGAGCACCGCGTGCCCCGCCGATGCGGCGCAGCCCGAGGGTACGCCATGCGGCGGCGCACCGAGCGGCGCGTGCGACGCGCAGGACGTCTGCGCGGGCACCGTCGGCGCGACGGCGACGTGCGTCGCGACGTACGTGGCTGCCGGCGCCGTGTGCCGGGCAGCCGCGGGAGATTGCGACGTGGACGAGGCCTGCACGGGCTCCACGGCCGCCTGCCCGAGCGACGCCGTCGTCGCGGCCGGTGTCTCCTGTCGCCCCTCGGTCGGCGAATGCGACGTCGGCGAGTCGTGCGACGGCTCGGCGGCGCTGTGCCCGGTGGATACGGCGCAGCTCGAAGGCACGGCGTGCGGCGGCGCGCCGAGCGGCGCGTGCGACGCGCAGGACGTCTGCGCGGGTACCGTCGGTGCGACGGCGACGTGCGTCGCGACCTTCGTCGCGGGCGGCACGGAGTGCCGCGCGAGCGCGGACGTGTGCGACCTTGCGGAGGCGTGCACGGGTGCTGCCGTCGCCTGCCCGGCCGATGCCTTCGCGGTCGGCGGCGTTTGCCGCCCGAGCGCCGGGGTGTGCGACGTGGCGGAAGCCTGCACGGGCTCGAGCGCGGGCTGCCCGGTCGACGACTTCGCGGTCGGCGTGACGTGTCGGGCATCCGTGGGCGACTGCGATGCGAACGAGACGTGCACCGGCGCTGGCGCCTCGTGCCCGGCCGATGCCGCGGTCGCTGCGGGCACGCCGTGCGGCGGCGTGCCAGCCGGTGAATGCGATCTCGACGACACGTGCGCCGGCAGCGAAGGTTCCACGGCGGTGTGCACGAACAACGTCGTTCCGAACGGAACACCGTGCGGCGTCGATGGGCTGTGCGCCCTCGGGACCTGCCTCGAGCAGGGCGCGGGCGGCGGCGGCACCGGGGGCACGGCGGGTGGCGGCGGCGCGGCGGGTGGCGCTGGGTTCGCGGGCGCGGGCGGTCTCGGTGGCGAGGGCGGTCTCGGTGGCGAGGGCGGCTTCGCCGGTGTGGGGGGACTCGGCGGCGGCGGGCTCGGCGGCGCCGGTGGCCCGACCGGCGGCGGCGGAGCGGCGGTGAGCCCGCCTGCGGCAGCGCCGACCACCGACGAGGGCGGTTGCGGTTGTCGGCTCGTCGGGCCGACCGATGAGCGCGGCGCCCTCGCTGCGGTCGCGCTCGCAGCGATCGGCCTCGCGGTCGGGCGGCGGCGGGCTCGCGTCGCCGGCCGCTGAGGCCGCGTCGCTGCGGCCGCGAGCGGTGCTGGTCGAGTGATTCGAGCGGCGTCAGGGGGCGGAGATTGGGCGAGGTGCGCGGCGCCCGTGGTGGCCCGGGCGCTGCCACGGTAACATGTCCACCCATGGCCACTGGACGTACGACGAGGACCGGGGCATCGGCGCCGCGCCCGCCACGACCTACACTCGCGGGGAGGCCCCGTGTGCGCGCGAAGGGAGTTGGTGGGCCCATCGCGCCGGTGCCGCGGCCCGTGCCTCCGGCGCCGGTGCCAGCGACGCCCGTGCCTCCGGCGCCGGTGCGCGCGTGGCCCGTGCCCGCGGCACCATTCCCTGCCCCGGCGCCAGCGCCGGGCTCGATGCCGGAATGGTCGGGCCAGATCCTCGAGCAGGCCCGGCCACGGTTCGAGGCCTTCACCGTCGCCGGCTACGTGCTCGGCGTCGCGTTTCGGGAGCAGTCGCGGCCGGAGCGTTATCGTGACCTCCGGTCGGCCATGCGGCGCGCAGCGATTCCGGCGCGCGTGCGCGTGCATCGGGAGGACGGAATGCCGTGCGTGGCGGCGCACTTCGACGCGGGGCCGGCCCTCCGGGTCGCCGAGCTCGTGCGGGCCGGCCTCGTGCGCGCGACGCCCCCTCCGTGAGGCCGACGCACGGCGCGCGCACGCCGCGCCGTCGAGGCGGCTTTACGTCATCGACGGGGCACTCGGGCACGAACACGAAGGGCGAGAGCGACCGAAAAGGCGCTCTCGAGGGAACGAAAGGAGCGAGTCGACGCTACCGAAGGGACAGGCTCGCCCGCCCCCGCACCCCCTCCCCCTCACGCACCCGCTCCCCCTCACGCACCCGCACCCCCTCACGCACCCGCACCCCCTCACGCGCCCCGGCACTCGCTCGCGTATCCGACGGCGTTCCCCTCCCGCGCCGCGCGCAGGCCGCCGGCCGCGCCCGGCGCCGGGGAGGGGCGGCGGCGTTCCGCGGCCGCTCCTCCGCCCTGTCCGCTCGCCGCGGTGCCGCGGGGCGCCGCCGGGGGTGGGCAACTACTGTAGAGGGGGATGACACCGGGCCGGCGGAGTCCTGCAGCATCCCGCCGGCAGTCCGAGCAGGGTCATCCCCGAAATTCTCCCAAGAAGCGGGAGATAATTGGGGATGAGTGGGGTCATCCCCGAAATTCTCCCGCTTTTTGGGAGAAATCAGGGGATGACCCTCCCGCGCCCGCTCCCCCTCCCGCGCCCGCGCCCGCGCCCGCGGCCGCACCCGCACCCGCTCCCGCTCACGCGCCCGCGGCCGCACCCGCACCCGCACCCGCGCCCGCTCCCGCTCCCGCGCCCGCGGCCGCTCCCGCACCCGCGCCCCCTCCCGCGCCCGCTCCCCCTCACGCACCCGCACCCGCGCCCGCTCCGCCTCACGCACCCGCTCCCCCTCACGCTCGCGCCCGCGCTCGCGCTCGCGCTCCCGCTCCCCCGAAATGCACGTCGCCCCGGGGGACCGGCTCGGCCGGCGCCTGGGGCGAATGCTCGTGCGCGCGCGCGGCGTGCGCCCGTCAGTCGAGCTCGACGGCGTAGACGCCGTACGGGCCCTCGGACAGGAGCGCGGTGTCGCCCGCGATCTCCACGCTGTGGCTGTACCAGGG